>JBDTWS010000031.1:0-28828 GCA_040006575.1 Betaproteobacteria bacterium | reverse complement strand
CGCCAGTCGCGATACTGCATGTCCATCACCTTGCGGCCGTGCTGGTTCTCGCCGTACAGCCGGGCAACTTTTGCGCCCAGCAGGATGGCCTCGTCGAGCAGCCCGAGTTGTCCCAGCACCGCCATTCCGGTCGGTTGCAGCAGGATGCCGGCGCCAATTGGCATCGGCTCAGTGACGCGTTCAAACAGGGTGACGCGGTGGCCATCGCGTGCCAGCAACAGCGCGGCGGCAGCACCTGCGGTGCCTGCGCCGACCACGCCGATTTCAAGCTTCAATGTGCGTCGCCATCGCCGCCATCACCACTGCGAAAGTGGCGTTGCCACCACGATTTCACACCCGCCTTGATGGCCTGCGCGCGTTCACGCATCGCCTGGTAGGCGGGCAATGCGCGCACATAGGCGTAAAGCCGTTCTTTCCACGCGGTAAAGGCGAAATAGAGTTTGGCAAACCAGCCGATGGTGAGCAGCGCGTTTTTGGTGAGTGAAAAAATGCGCGCCAGCAGCGCGGTTCCCAACAGCTTCGCCACAATGAATACCTGCAACCCGAACACGCCATGACCGTGCGCGATCAACCAGAACGCCGCCAGCTTGAAGGGCAGCAGCAACGCCGCAGGCACTAAAAAGACAAACATGGCGGCATACGGTGGCAACTTCGACACCACATTCTCCAGCCAGCGAATCGGCGGCAATTTGGCCAGCCACGCGGTTGCCGCCAATACGAAATCCCACACCCACTCTTCGAGAAAAACCCAAAGCGCCAACGGAATCGTGATCAGGCTGCGAAGCAACCGGCGCGGCCACGGGCGCTTAACGATAACCGGAATTTTTTCGCGCGGGTCGGGCGAGGTGGACATGGCTGATTATTGGATGACCAAACTCAAGCACTGGTGCGGCTTTCCGGCCATAAATGCGCCAGGACGCCCGCCAAATGGCGATCTTCGACTCGTTGTTCCACGGAAAAGCGTAGCCCCCGAAACTGCACAGGTGGTGGGCAGCTTCAGCGGGAAACCGCTTTCGTCGTCATTTTTGCCAGGCGCGCTTCCAGGCGCGCGACGTCATCGCGCAACGATTCATTGGCGAACGACAGCGTTTCAAGATCATGTCGCGTGATGAAAGCGCGCTTTTCCTCGGTCAGGTATTCCGCCACGTTTTCAGTAAATCGCTGTGAGGCTTCCACTCGCCATTCATGTGTTCGCTTCGCCGTGTCAACAATTCGGTGCGCCGTGATATCACCGACGATGCCGCTCAGGTCTTCCTCGATGTCCCATTCGATATTGCGCGCCAGCGTCGACAGCAATGAGGCGAACTCACTGTCGCCGGTGAATTCAACCTCGCTGTACGCGGTCTCGTCCTTCTGCAGCAGCCGTGGCAGCAGCGAGAGCGGAATCCGGAACGACACATCCGGCGATTTTTCCACTTCATCGCCAACATCGCCCACCATTTCGGCCAGCCCCTCTGCGGTAACGCGCAGCCGCGACGTCACCGGACCGAGTGTGATGGACATAGTTTTGCCCGCGTGTTGCGCAAGCTGCGCGCATGCCATCGGATAATCCGACAGCACACGGTTGAACAGTTTTACGACGGCGTAATTCAATGTCTCGCGCGGCGCAAGCACAGCCAGCACCGCTTATTCGACTTGCTGAATTCCAGCCAGCAGCCAGGTCGATTCCGGATCGCCGAGCCGCTTCGTCACATGCCAGACCTCATCGAGCGACTCGACCGGACCTTGCGCGCCATCGCGGAACTGACCCGTGAAACGCACGCTGGCGATCATGCGGCGCGCACTGCCTTCGCCTTCGGTGACGACTTCCAGCAACTTCGCGTCCATCCTGATGATTTCCGTACGCTGGGCAACGCCGCCACGCTCCTGGATCTGCATCGAAAGCTCGGCATACATTTCCGGCGTGGTGAAGTCGCGGATGTCGTTGAGGTCACGTGCATCGTTTGCGGCCTGCATGCGAATGAACGCCACGCGGCCTTCGCGCAGGAAGGGTTCGACTTCGAAGTCTGCGGGGATGCGTGGCGTGTGCGTGGCCGTTTCAATGGCAGCCGTGCTGGCATTGCCATCCATGAGCCGGCTGCCGATTTCTGGCGCGACCGGTCCCGATGACCCGCCGCCCGATATGGGTGATGCCGGCGCCGGCGCCGACGTATAAGGCGTTGCGCCCGAATACTGCGTAGCAGCGGGACCGGCTGCCACCATCTTCTTTGCGGAAATCATCCGCCAGATCATGAATGCGCCGAAGGCAAGTCCGGCCAGTAACAGGATGTCGAACATCTTGATGCCGCCAAATCCCCCGCCCATGAAAAGCGACGCGAGCAAGCCGCCTGCGGCAAGCCCGGCCAATGGGCCGAGCCAGCGGCTCATTCCTGGTGCGGGCGCGGGTGCGGCGGGCGCTGGAGTTGCAGCCGGTGTCGCAGGCTTGACAGGCGTGCTTTGTGCCGGCGTGGCAGGCGTCGCCGTGTTTTGCTGAGCAGAATCCCGCTTCATGCCGATGGATTTCTTGCCGCCCAGGGGACGGGCCTCGATTTCAGCCGTGAACAAACCAGTGGACAGGAAGGCAATGGCAACACTGGCGATAAACGATTTCATGGTGTTTCCGATCTGCGGGAAAAAATGGCGGGAATGGCGGGAAGTCCTGCCCACTTAGATAGGGGCGATGAAAAACAAACACAAGCTATTTGCTGAGGCGATAGGAATAATTTAATTCAACGTCGGCATCGGTGCGGTTCTCCCACGCGAGGCAGTATTTTTCTCGCCCCTTGGTTTCGTAAATGCCCGATTCGCCCAGCGTACGGTCAAGCTTCACCGGGTAATACATGCCGTCGCCCTTGTCGTAGTGGAGGTTGAAATTGATTTTTGCCGTGGACTCGAAGCGATATTCCAACTTTTGCCCCGCGTCCAGCACCATGCATTTTTCGTGGGGTTTGCCTGGCTTGAGGATGACCGGTTTTGCCGGTGCAGGCGCGGGCGCGGCGCTATCGGCGCCGGAGACAAAAAGCGCAGACAGCAACACCGAACAGCCGACAAATGTGCGTTTCATATCTTGACCCCTTTGTGCACGGCCACAACACCGGCGGTGAGATTGAAATACTCGACGCGGGAAAGTCCGGCCGTTTCCATCATTTTCCTGAGCGTGTCCTGGTCGGGGTGCATGCGGATCGATTCGGCCAGATAGCGATAGCTCTCTTCATCCTTGGCCACATACTTTCCCAGCAGCGGCAGGAGATTGAACGAGTAGGTATCGTAGGCCTTGCGCAATGAGGGATGCACCTGCGAAAACTCCAGCACCAGCAGTCGTCCGCCGGGCCTCAGCACGCGTGACATTTCGGCCAGCGCCTGGTCCTTGTGCGTCATGTTGCGCAAGCCGAAGGCGACCGTGACGAGATGGAACGATTCATCGGCGAACGGCAGTTTTTCAGCATCGCATAGCGCGCTGGGCAACATGACGCCGGCATTGATCAGCCGGTCACGACCCACCTTTAGCATCGCCTCGTTGATATCGGTTTGCCACACCTGTCCCTTGGGCCCCGCCGCCTTGGCGAACGCCAGCGCGAGATCGCCGGAACCGGAAGCCACATCGAGAACTTTTTCCCCAGGCCGTACCGCCGCCAGGTCCACCGTGAATTTTTTCCAAAGGCGGTGCATGCCACCGGACATCAGGTCGTTCATCAGGTCGTACGAGGGCGCGACGGATTTGAACACCTCGCGCACTTTCGACGCTTTCTCATCCTTGCGGACTCTCTGGAAGCCGAAGTGTGTGGTGCTGCCGTCGCTGCTTTCGCCTGTCTGTTCCATGGCTATTTTCTATTCCCTTATTCTCTCGCGGCCGCTGCGCGCTCCATGCGCGTGAGGTAAGTCTTCCAGTACTCGTGCTGCTTGATGCCGAGGTCGTGAAAATAATCCCAGGAATAGATGCCCGTGTCGTGGCCGTCGGAAAACACCAGCTTCACGCCATACGTGCCCACCGGCTCAATAGCCGTGATCTCGACATTCTTCTTGCCGACCTGCAGCACTTCCTGTCCCGGCCCGTGACCGCGCACTTCGGCTGAAGGCGAATGCACGCGCAGGAACTCACAGGTGAAACTGAACTGCCGCTGGTCGTCGAACGCGATCTCAAGCGCACGGGATTTCTGGTGCAGCTTGATTTCGGTGGGACGAGGGGAGGTGGGAGTAAGTCCGGCCATATTGTGTGACATGGGGGCAGGTTGGATCGTGCGCCATTTTACTCCCCACACACACGCCCGCCACCACAGCCTGTCACATAAGCTTCACACTGCTGAAATATGATGCAGGCTTCCTGCCATAAACGATGAACGTTTCCATGAACCCCACCATCCTTGTCGTTGAAGACGAACCCGCCATCCAGGATCTCATCCAGATCAACCTGGAAATGGGCGGCTATCGTGTGCTGACCCACAGCAGCGCCGAGGACGCGATGAAACATATCCAGCACGAGCTGCCCGACCTGGCGCTGCTGGACTGGATGCTGCCCGGCATCAGCGGCGTGGAACTGGCGCGGCGTTTGCGGGGCGACTCACGCACGCGCACGTTGCCGATCATCCTGCTGACCGCAAAAGGCGAAGAGGAAGACAAGCTGAAGGGTCTGGAAACCGGCGCCGACGATTACATCACCAAACCGTTTTCGGTGAAGGAACTGGAAGCCCGTATCAAGGCGGTGCTGCGCCGCCGCGCGCCGGAACTCACACAGGACCTGATCGAATACCACGGGCTGCGCCTCGACCCGGCCTCGCACAAGGTCAGCGGAAATGGCAAGACGTTGACGATGGGGCCGACCGAATTCCGCCTCCTGCATTTTTTCCTGACCCACCTTGAGCGCGTTTACTCGCGTACGCAATTGCTCGATTTTGTCTGGGGCGACCACGTTTTTATCGAGGAGCGCACGGTCGACGTGCATATCCGCCGCCTGCGCTCTGCCCTGGCGCCATCGCAACACGACGACTTCATTCACACCGTGCGTGGCAGTGGCTACCGGTTCGCCCGCGACTAGTTCGTAATACCCGGAATGCTGAAGCAGGGTTAACATACGCCCATGCTTTCCCCGGCCCAGAAATCGTTGCTCGTCATTGCGCTTCGCGTCGGTGCAATCGCCGGCGTGATCGGCATCATCGCCGGCCTCACCGGCGGGGAAACGACCGGCATCCTGTTCGTGGCGATCGTGCTGCTCGTGGCCTTCATGTATTACGCGTGGAAACTGGCGCAGCTGTTCCACTGGCTCGAAGATCCGCAGGCCTCCACCCTGCCCGATGCCGGCGGCATGTGGGGAGATGTGCTCGGAAAACTCTACCGCCTCATCAAGCAGGAAAAGATCAGCCAGAAATCGCTGTCGGATGCACTCGCACGATTCCAGCAGGCCGCGGCTGCACTGCCTGACGGCGCGCTGATGCTCGATAACGAAAACAATATTGTCTGGCTCAACCCGGTCGCCGAGCAGCACTGGGGCATTTCGCTGGCCAACGACCGCATGCAGACGGTCACGTATTTCATTCGCTATCCGGAATTCATCGATTACCTGAAGCAGCGCAACTACGGCGAACCACTTTCCCTCAAGGTGAGCCACAAGGACTCGCGTGAGATGTCGCTGGCGGTGCAGCTGGTGCCGTTCGGCGACGACCAGATGCTGCTGCTGTCGCGCGATGTGAGCGAGCGCGAGCGGCTGGAAACGATGCGTCGCGATTTTGTCGCCAATGTCTCGCACGAACTGCGCACGCCGATCACGGTGATGGCGGGCTTCCTCGAGACGGTGACGTCGATGAGGGAAAAGGAAGAAGCGGGCAACCCGGAACTGATGAAGAAATCGCTGGCGCACATGACCACGCAGGCGCAGCGCATGCAGCGGCTGGTGGACGACCTGCTGACCCTGTCGCGGCTTGAGGACAACAGTCACCGGCCCTCGCAGGCGCCCATTAACGTGCCCGAATTGATCGCCTCGCTGGCAATAGATGCCGAGCAACTATCCGCCGGGCGCCACCGCATTACCAGTCACATCGCACCGCAGTGGTTGCTGGGCAATCGCGAAGAAATCGCCAGCGCGTTCAGCAATCTCATCAGCAATGCGGTTCGCTATACACCGGCGGCGCCGGAGGGCGGCGAGATCGATATCAGTTGGGCCATGGAAAATGATGAGCCGGTGTTCCGCGTACGCGACAATGGCGAGGGGATTGCGCCGGAACATGTGCCACGTCTCACCGAACGCTTCTACCGCGTCGACCGCGGCCGCTCGCAGGCCACCGGCGGTACCGGGTTGGGACTCGCCATCGTCAAGCATGTATTGATCCGGCATGGCGCGCGGCTGGACATTAAAAGCTCGCGCGATACCGCGCAGCACGGTACCCAATTCTCCATCGTCTTTCCCGCCGAACGCGGCTGCGATGCGGCGCCGCGTCCGCACGCTGTTGCTGCCTGAAGAACGCCGGAGTTTCGGCTGGGCGCCGCAGGCCTTCGGCTAGAATGGCGCTATCGCATTCTGCAACCTGGTTTATCCATGATCGGTCTACTTATCGTCGCCCACGGCACGCTGGGCGAAAGCTTGATTCATTGCGCCAGTCACGTAATGGGCAAGCGCCCGTTGTACCTGCGCCAGCTGGGCGTCACGGTTCACGATGAACCCGACGCCATCCTGCCGCAGGGCCGTGACCTGGTGCGCTTCCTGGACCAGGGCGATGGTGTGCTGATCCTGACCGATATCTTCGGTGCGACGCCTTCCAATATCGCCGGCAAGCTGCTCGAGCCGGGTCGCGTGCAGGGTGTGTCCGGCGTGAACCTGCCGATGCTGATCAAGGCGCTCTCGTATCGCGACCAGCCGATGGATGTGTTGATTGAAAAAGCGCTGTGCGGCGCGCAGGAAGGCGTGATCCGCATGCCGTGCGACGCATCGCCTGCCGCCGGCGGTGCCTCAATATGCTGAAGCGCGAAATTGAAATCATCAATAAGCTGGGCCTGCATGCGCGCGCGTCCGCGAAGCTCACGCAGACATCGGGACAATTCCAGAGCGATGTATTCATCATCCGCGGCGCACGCCGCGTGAATGCCAAATCGATCATGGGCGTGATGATGCTCGCGGCGGCCAAGGGCACAAAAGTGGAACTGGAAGTTACCGGGGACGACGAAGCAGAGGCGATGGAGGCGGTGGTCACCCTCATTAACGACAAGTTTGGCGAAGGCGAGTAAATGAAACGCTTAAACTCCAGCACTGGGGCACTTTTCCAGCCATTTATGGCCTGCGAAGCGCTCCCTTGCTTGAGTTTTGTGGTTTTATGCTGGGTAAACCCATGAGCTTCACCCTCCACGGCCTCGGCGTCTCTGGTGGCATCGCCATCGGCCACGCACACCTCGTCACCAGCGCTTCGCTGGAGGTCGATCACTACCAGATCCCCGAACAGTTCATCGCGCGCGAAGTGAAGCGATTTGATAAAGCGGTGAAGCAGGTGGGGGCTGAACTGGATCTGCTTGAGACCGATATCAACACCACGCACAAGGGCGATGCCACCGCCGACATGGCCGCCTTCGTGACGGTGCACCGTATGATTTTGCAGGACCCTTCGTTCAGTGAAACGCCGCGCGACATCATCCGCCGCGAATCCTGCAATGCGGAATGGGCGCTTAAATTACAGCTGGACGAACTGCTGGCGCACTTCGCCGATGTGCAGGACGAGTACCTGCGCGAGCGCAAGACCGATGTGCGGCAGGTGGCAGAACGGGTGATCGCTGCACTCGGCGGGCAGGAAAGTGCCGTGCCGGAGAAATTGCGCGAGCGCGCCGAAGACACCATCCTCGTTGCGCGCGATCTCTCGCCTGCGGACGTAATTTTGTTCAAGGACCACCAGGTCGCCGCATTCGTCACCGACGTGGGTGGCGCGACTTCGCACACCGCCATCCTGGCGCGCAGCCTGGCCATACCCGCCATCGTGGCGCTGCACACCTCGCGGGAATTGCTGCGTGAGGACGAGCTCATCGTCGTCGACGGCACGCAGGGTGTGGTGATCGTCGATCCCGATGAAACGGTATTGGCCGAATATCGGCTGAAGCAGCACCAGTGGAAACTGGAACGGCAGAAACTCTCGCGAATCAAGACGGCGTCGGCCGAAACGCTGGATGGCGTGCACATCGAACTGCATGCCAATATCGAATTGCCCACCGACCTCGATGCGGTGAAACAATCCGGCGCGACCGGCGTGGGATTATTCCGCAGCGAATTCCTGTTCATGAACCGCAAGGATCTGCCGTCGGAAGATGAGCAGTTCGAGGCGTACAAGACCGTCGCCGAGGGGCTGAAGGGCAAGCCGGTCGTGATCCGCACACTCGACATCGGCGCCGACAAATCACTGGGCGGACCCGACCAGGGCACGGCGCATTCTGCGCTAGGGTTGCGTGCCATCCGCTATTGCCTGGCCGAGCCTGCACTATTCAATGCGCAACTGCGCGCCATCCTGCGGGCGTCGCGCTACGGCGATGTGCGCATCTTGATTCCAATGCTGGCGTCCTCGAATGAAATTCGCCAGACGCTGGTGGCCATCGAGCGTGCCAAGGAACAACTGAAAAACGAAGGTCGCAAGTTCAACGACAAGATCATGGTGGGCGGCATGATCGAAATTCCGGCGGCGGCGATTGCCCTGCCAATGTTTTTGCGACAACTTGATTTCCTCTCGATCGGGACCAATGACCTGATCCAGTACACCCTGGCTATCGACCGCACTGACGATACCGTCGCGCATCTTTACGATCCGCTGCATCCCGCCGTGCTGCAGCTGGTGTCGATGGTGATTCGCCAGGCCAACGCCGCGGGTGTTCCCGTGACTGTGTGCGGCGAGATGGCCGGTGACGTCAATCTCACACGGCTGCTGCTGGGTTTCGGGCTGCGCGATTTCTCCATGCATCCGGCCAATATCCTGACCGTGAAGCAGCGTGTTCTGATGTCGAGCGTCGCCGATATCGAGCCGGCGGTGAGCAAAATCCTGCGGGCGGATGATCCCGACAAACTGCGCAACATGGTGGAAAAACTGAATGTCTAGGCGCATGCTTCCGTGTAGGATATTGGCATTCTCGGGATCTTCCGAATTCCGAATCTTCACTATGCGACCCTCACCATGCTGAATGAAGTCAAGGATGTCACGCAGTACGAATCCGGCAAACACCGCCGCTGGTTCCACGATGAATATTTCGACCTGTACACTTGGGAGTCGTATGAGGGCGAGATGATCGGATTCCAGCTGTGCTATGCGAAGCTGGGCAAGGAGCGCGCGTTGCGCTGGTCGCCGGAATCAGGCTACCGCCACGAGGGTGTCGATGCGCCGGAAGATAAACCGGGCCGGGCCATGAGCGCCCTGTTCGTCGCGGATGGCGTGCTCGATCCCGCCATGGCCAGGAAATTCGAAAATGCGTCGATTGACATGCCCGCGCGCGTGAAGGATTTCGTGATGGACAAGATTCGCGGATATACGCAGCCGGCGTGAGGCTGAAGTTTTCGGGCAGCGCGCGAGTGGCTATGTCCACGATCCTAGGGCCAGGGGCGAACGGATTGCTGTGATGGCAGTCTGATTGCGGAGGCCAATTCTTAGCCCTGCCTCAACGCCCACTTCATTCGATTTTTCCTGACTGGTACACATGCACACTGCCCTAATCCTGCGTCCGCGCCTGCGCTACACGTTGCTGCTCGTACTCCTGCTGGTGTCCGCCTGCGCACCCATTCCCTTTCTATCCGGCGAAGTGCGCATGTCGGCCGAGGAACTGACGCAGCGAATGGCGCGCCGTTTTCCGATGGAGAAAAGTGTCGCCGGATTGCTTGATGTGACGCTGGCCAGTCCGCGCGTGGATTTGTCGGAAAAGGACAATCGCATCACGACCAGCTTCCAGATCGCGGCGAAAATGCCGCTGGCCGGCAAATCGCTGACGGGCAACCTGAAAGTTTCGGGCCGCCCGGAATATGTTCCCGAATCGCGCTCGCTGTTCCTGCGCGACCCGCAGGTCGAGCAGCTTCGCCTGGACAACATGAGCGATGCGCTGTCGGCGGCGCTGGCGAAAACCATTTCGAGCGTCGCGCGAGAAGCGCTGGCCGACCGGCCGCTGCACATTTTCCAGCCGGAGGATTTTACGAAGTACGGAATTCAATATGTGCCGGACAAGATCCTGGTGCGCGGCGATCACCTGGTGCTCACGCTACGCAAATAATTGCGACGCCGTGAAGCGTCGGCGCAAGCAATTGACGCCCGAGCGCATCTTATAATTCGTCAATCTTCACTCCCGCCCGGACATTTCTTGGACATCCTGTTACTGCTGAAAGCCGCCATCCTAGGCATCGTTGAAGGCCTCACTGAATTCCTGCCGATTTCATCCACGGGTCATTTGATCCTCGCAGGCGACCTGCTGAACTTTCCCGACGACAAGGCGAAGGTATTCGAAATCGTCATCCAGCCCGGCGCCATCCTTGCGGTTTGCTGGGAATATCGCGCGCGTTTCACGGCGATGTTCGCGGGCATCCTGACAGATCGCAGCGCGCAGCGTTTCGCACTCAACCTGGTTATTGCAACGATACCCGCGGCGATATTGGGCTACAGCCTGAAGAAAACGATCGAGCTCTACCTGTTCAAACCGGTTCCCGTTGCGCTGGCGTTTTTGATCGGCGGCGTCATCATCCTTATTGCAGAACGCTGGTACCGAAATCGCCTGCAACGCGCCAGCAGTCAACCCGTCGTGCTGATTGATTCAGTCGATGACCTGACGGCCATGCATGCATTCAAGGTCGGTGTCGCGCAATGCGCCGCGCTGATCCCCGGGACCTCGCGTTCGGGTTCGACCATTATCGGCGGCATGTTTTTTGGCCTCTCGCGAAAATGCGCGACCGAGTTTTCTTTTTTCCTGGCCGTGCCGCTGCTGTTTGGTGCGACGGTTCTTTCGCTATGGAAAGCACGCGACCTGCTGTCGCCTGCCGACGTGCCGATGTTTGGCATCGGCTTCGTCACCGCGTTTATTTCCGCGTTCGTCGTGGTGCGCTGGCTGATCCGCTATGTGTCGTCGCACGACTTCACGATCTTCGCGTGGTACCGCATCGTGTTTGGCCTGCTGGTGCTGGCCACTGCGTATACGGGCGTCGTCAGTTGGGGCGCACACTGAGTTTTTGCGGCCGCCCCGCCCTGTTCCCTCGCACACCGGGGCGACGCAAACAACTGAAGACTAGGCCGCCGGCTTTCGCAGGCTGATGAACTGCCGGATCAATACCAGCAATTGTTCTTCCTGATAGGGCTTGCCCATGTACTCGTTGACGCCCAGCTCCATCGCATGATTGCGGTGTTTGTCGGCGGTGCGTGAGGTGATCATGATGATCGGGATGCCCTTGGTCTTGGCATCCGCCCGCACATTGCGCGCAAATTCAAAACCATCCATGCGCGGCATTTCGATGTCGAGCAGGATGATGTCCGGCTCAATATCCTGCAGCTGTTGTAGTCCGTCGACACCGTCTTTGGCGGTGGCCACTTCGAAGCCTTCACGCGTCAGCATGCGGCTGGTGATTTTGCGAACGGTCAGCGAATCATCGACGACCATGACCAGCGGTACTGAGCGCTTGAGCAGAGCGGCCGCTGCGATCTTGTCTCCGGCCGGATCCGTTGCCGCGATCGCCGCAGCCAGTGACTGGCCCTGCGCAACTTCGCGTTCGGGTTCAGCGGTCGTTTCAAAGGTGACGGGTGCGGACGGCGAGAACGATACGCCACTTGCGGTTGCTGCCGCATCGGCTTGATGCGTCGCTGCAGACGTTTCCACATTGACCTTGGTGCTGTCGCGGAACACGAGCTGCACCGGATTCATGATCAGCACAATCTGTCCGGAGCCCAGCATCGTGGCGCCCGCCACACCCACCAGGCGCGCCAGTTGCGGACCAATGGTCTTCACCACGATTTCGCGGTTGCCGATAATCGAATCCACCTGCACAGCGGCGCGTTGCTGGCCACTCTTGGCCAAGATGACTGAGGCTTTGCGTACGGCCGACAATGAAGGCTTTCCACCCAGCAGCGACTCCATCGAACGCAGCGGATATTTGTTTCCCTTCCAGTCGATTTCGCTCAGCTCCAGGAAAGGCTCGTAACGCTTGCCCTTGAACTCCTGCACCTGCTCGATCATCACCGAAGGAATGGCGTACATGGTTTCACCGACCATCACCATCACGGCCTGCGTCACCGCCAGCGTCAGCGGCAGTGCGATGGTAAACGTGGTGCCGCGGCCCGGGGTCGAGGCAATATCGATGCGCCCACCCAGCGAAACGATTTCGTTACGCACCACATCCATGCCCACGCCGCGTCCCGCGATTTGCGAGACTTCGGCTGCCGTGGAGAAGCCGGGCATGAAAATGAATTGCGTGAGCTGTGTTTCGTTGACTTCGGTGTGAGCGTCGAGCAGGCCCTGTTCGATGGCTTTTTCGCGGATTCGAGCGAAGTTCAGTCCACTGCCATCGTCGGCCAGTGTCAGCACCACTTCATTGCCGACCTGTTGCGCATCGATAGTGATTTCGCCGATTTCGGGTTTGCCTTTGGCGACGCGGTCGGCCGGCATTTCGAGGCCGTGGGCAACCGCGTTACGCAGCAGGTGCTCGAATGGCGCGGTAATTTTTTCCAGCACTGACCGGTCGATTTCCACGCGTACGCCGCGGAATTCCAGGTTGGCTTTCTTGTCCAGTTCTTTCGCGGTCTGGCGCAACAGGCGATAGAAACGATCCTGCAAATTACCCAGGGGCACCAGCCGCACGCCCATCAGGCCTTGCTGCAAATCGCGGTTCAGGCGCGCCTGCTGCAGCAATGCGGCTTCGGATTCGTCGATGTTCTTTTGCAGCGACAGTTGCAGTGTCACTACGTCGTTCAGGCTTTCAGCGAGGAAGCGTGTGAGCTCCTGGGTGCGCGAAAAGCGGTCGAATTCGAGCGGATCGAAATTCTCACCGTGCTCTTCCGCATCGCGGATACGCGACTGGATCTGCGATTCCGCCTGGATTTCGATTTCACGCAACTGTGTTTTCATGCGCGAAATGTTGTCGGTCAATTCCACCAGTGACTGCTTGAACGTCAGCATTTCCTGGTCGATGCGCGAACGCGCGATGGACAATTCGCCGGCCTCGTTTACGAAGCGGTCGATGATGTCGGCGTTGACGCGCAGCATCGACTGGCGTTCGCGTCCTTCGAGTTTTTCGCCCTCGGCAATAATTTCCGCGCGCGTCGCCGCCATGATGGCCAGCGGTGCCGGCAGGTCCTGCGATACATCGTTGATGACCGGCAACTCAATTGCCGTGACGGAGAAATCACCGGCGGCGAGGCGATCAATGGCGCTATTGAAGCGGTCCACACCCTCGTCAACTTCATCAAAGCGCGCCTTGACGGGTTCCGCCGTCTGGTCCATCGCGATGATGCGCGATTCGATTACGTGTGCGAGCTCCCCGAGTCGCATCAGGCCGGCCATGCGGGCCGAGCCTTTCAGCGTATGCAGGTGGCGCGCGAGTTCGGTGACCGGTGCGTGATTGACCGGCGCGCCGCGCCAGCGGCGCAACGAGTCGCCGACCTGGGGAATAATTTCCTTGGCTTCCTCGAGGAAGATCGGCAGGAGGTCGTGATCGACGTCGTCAAGCATGGCCCGGCGATCCTTGCCGGTCTCCATACCGGCAGCGGCGGGCTTGGCGTCAACTGGAGCGACGGGCGCTTCCGGTGCAGGAGCAGCCGCCACTACAGGAGCATTCACTGGCGCAGCAACTACTGGTTCCGGCGCCATGACGGCCACTGGCTCAGGTAGTTTTTCGGGTTCCGTCACCATGGGTGCGGCCTCTACCACCGGCTGTGCACTCTCCTGCTCATGTGACTTCTCGCTCGAAACAAACTGGGTTGCCGCGGTTGCGGCAGCGGCGGCCGAAGCTACGCCAAAAGCGATCGCAGGATCGAATGCCGGCTCTTCGTGCTCCGGTGTTGACGCGGGCTCCGGCAATGGTAGCGGAAGTTCTGCAGCAGGTTCCGTCGCGAAATCACCGAAATCGATCGCCTCCGTTGCAGCGGATTCGTGCGCAGTTTCCACAATGCCGGAGTGTTCAGCCGCTGTGTACGCCGTAACGGCGTCGTCAGCAAACTCCATGACTGGCGCTGGCGTGGCGGGCGTATCCGCAATCATGCCCGGCATTTTGATGTGCGTACCTTCGCCGGTGCGCTTGGATTGCTTGAGCGACTCGCGCAGGTTGAGAAGGTCCTGCACGATATCCGGCCGCGCAGTAGGCGGTTCATGCGTGTGCAGTCCCAGCACCATGCTCGACAGGGCATCCACGGCGCTGCGCGTAACGGCGAGGCGGTGCATGTCGAATTCGGGCGGGAATTCGATGGCTTCCTGCAGCCACTTTTCCAGTGCAAAGGCAACATCGGCAATCATGTCCATGCCGGTGGTGCGCGATGAACTGGTCAGCGTATGAGCAGCACGCATGAAGTCATGTGTGACCGACTGCATTGGCTTCGCTTCCAGGTTCGACATTTCGTTGTCGAGCGTCGCAATGTGCTGATCGGCTTCGCCAAGATAAATGGAGAAGAGTGCGTGCGGAATCGCGATATCGCCGACCCGTACATCATCGGGCTCGTCAAAAATCGCCTGTTCAGCACTTTCCAGTTCCGTGTCATCGAGCTCGGGCAACAACGATTCTTTCGATTGCGCGGCAGGTTCAGACGCCGGTGCCGGCACAGATGCAGAATGCGCTGGCAATTCGCCAAAAATATCGCTGGTGTCGATCGCGGATGCCGGCGTATCCGCGCTAACGGGCGCGGTTTCAGGTTCGAGCGTTAGTGCTGCGTCAATACTCGGTGGTGGAGCATCCGGATCGACTGCTTCAAACTCCAGCACCAGATCGTCGGCATCTTTCGCAATAACGGGCTCGACGGGTGGCAATGGAGGTGGCACCTCAATTGCGGGTAACTCGAGTTCTGCAACATGCACTGGTTCCGGCGAGGAAACAGATTCCTCCGCCACAACCGGCGCGGTTTCCGGCGTTGCAGGAATTTCGGCTTCCAACACCGGGGTAACGGACGGTGCAGCAGGCGGCACGACGAGCGGCGCGAAATCGGGCTCCTTGTCGTTCTTGAGCAGTTCCGCAATTCTCGCGACTTCCGTGCCGTCAATCTGTGTGGTGCCCTGGGCCTGCAGCGCGAGGACCCAGTCCTGGAAACGATTCGAAGAAAATTCGATAAAACCGATCAGGCCCGGCGATGCGGGTTTTTCATCCTTGATCCATTTATTGAAGACCTGTTCGCAATTCCATGCGACTTCACCCAGGTCGTTCAGGCCAACCATGCGGCCGCTGCCCTTCAACGTGTGGTAACCGCGGCGAATGATGGTCATCGCTTCACGGTCCTGCGGATTGGCACGGATGAGGCCAAGATTTTCGCGAATGGTGGCCACTACCTCGGTCGCTTCTTCCAGGAAAATCTCGAGCAACTCCTGGTCGACTTCCGCCGACGGCGCATCGATCAACTGCACGACCTGCTGGGCCGGTGCTTCGGTGCGCTTATCAGGAACAATCTCGGAAATGGCTTCGCTGACACCGGTCTTCATCGGGTCGAACGTGGCGTCGATCGCTTTCAGTGCGGCCTCGCCCTGCTTCGCCGATTTGCTGTCGGCAATGAGCTCGGCTTCCTGCTTCAATTCCTTGACGGCCTCGCGCAACTGTTCGCGGGTGCTGGTCTGTTCGGGCTGTTGTTTCCAGTCCTCGTAAAGGCCCTGCACTTTCTGCTTGGCCACATCAACATCACCCTCGGTGATGGGCGACTTGATGGCGGTCTTTTCGGGCTCGGCCGGCTTTTCGGCCAGGCCAAAACGGATCAATGCGGGCAATAGCACGTCACGCGGATGTGTGGTGCCTTGCTGCAGCGCGGTGATGTACAGGCCCAGCGCGGACACACCTTCGGCCACACCTTCTGCATCTTCACCCGTGCCCTTGACCGCACCCGAGGCGAATTGCAGGACGCGTTCGCGCAGCAACTGGTTCAGTGCCGCGGCTTCGTCGAGCTCGAGAATCGTCAGCGCGCCCTGCACCTGCGAAAACAGCGGCGGCAGGCTGGTGAGTTCATTGGTTTTCAGCGGATCGCGGAAGAACGTGTCCAGCGCGCTTTCGATGGTGGTGAGATTAACCTGCACCTCCTGGCCCACCTGGAACATCAGCATGCGTTCCTGCGCGCGCTTACTCATGCCGTCCATCAACGCGTGCGCACCGGTCTCAATGGCGGGCAGCGCGCCGCCAGTCATGGCGGCTTTCAGGCGCGAAACAATATTGGTGGCTTGCGCGGCGAATTCTGGGGTGAGGCGGAAATAATTTTCCAGCGACGATTCCAGGAACAGGAATGCCGTTGCGACTTCAAGTGACTGGACTTCAGACGGCGCGGACTGGATCTTTCGCAGATGCGCGCCGACCGCGCCCAGCGCCTGCACCAGTTGCATGACATCTTTGTTGGGCTGCGCCTGGGCCGTCTTGAACAGCGTTTCGGCCTGTGTGACGTACGACTCCAGCGCCGAGCGATTTCCACCGGTGAACTTGAGCCAGTTTTCTTTCTGTGCCTGGACCTGATCGCGCAAACCGCGAATCATGCCTTTCAGGTTTTCATCGGCAGCGGATTCGCCGCCACTTTCCGGCAGCGCCAGTAATTCGTCGAGTCGATAAAGTGTGCGGATTTTGCGCAGGCGCTCGGTCTGCGCCTTGGACTTGCCGATGACCAGCAAAATGTCGCGGAACAATTTTTCCGGAACTTTTTGCACGCCCTCGATCAGCAGCTTGATCTGCTGGTCGATCTTGCCGAACAGCAGCACGGCCAGCGTGCCGGCCTCGGCCGGGTTGGCGGCAACAGCATCAAAAAATCCACCGGTCGCGTACCAGAATGAGCGCGAAGGTGAGGTCACTTGCAAAGCTTCGATGGCCAGTGTGGCGTTACGCATTTCGCGCGCGCCGCCCACCATGTCCTTGTCGCGCAATAGCTTCAGCAAGCCTGCCTGGTACATGCCGCGGCGCTGCTTCACTGCCTCGGACAACATCTCCGACTTGGGCAGGGCGACGGTGTCTTCAGGCATCGCCAGCGAGAGGCTCAGGTCCGGCGAGAACAGGTCGCTTTCGGCCGCATCGGTAGCGCCACGCGCACGGTTAACCTCGAGATATGCCGGTGCCAGCATCATCGGACGGTCGGGCTCGCCCGACATCAGCGAATCGAGATACGAAGAAAGCGTGATCGTCGCCTTGCGCGTGGCGGCAATGCGTTGCGGTGCGCTGGAACGCGCATCGGGATCGCTTTCAAGCGTCTCGACGAGTCGTTCTATTTCTTCATTGAAGCGCGTTGCCGCGCCAAGTCCCACCATCGACAAGGCACCGGTGACCTGGTGCAGATGCGTGGCAACGTACTTGGCCGCCTTGGCATCACCTGGATCGACGGCAAGTTTTTCGAGATGCGTTCGCGCCTCGGTGAGCGAATGCTCGATCTCGGTCTTGACCCAGGAAAGGGGACCGATATCGAACGTCGTAGATGGATTAGCTGCCATTTAACGTAGCCGGGGTGAACGCGTGCGGAAATGAATTCGTGAACAGGATCGAATGCCGGGCTAGAGCTTGAAGCCCGAAACCGAGGCCTTCAAATCGCTGGCAACTTCCGCAAGCTCTTTAATCGAAGAGGCGGTTTGTTGCGTACCCGCCGTGGTTTGCCGGTTGATCTCCAGGATGTCCTGCATGTTTCGCGCAACCTTATTCGCAGATGCGGCCTGCGCCTGGGTATCGGTCGAAATCTTTTGAATGAGCGAGGCAAGGTTCTTGGTCACTGAGTCAATCTCCGTCAGCGCCTGGCCGGCAGCATCGGACAGCTTGGCACCTTCCACCACGCCCGTTGTCGACTTTTCCATAGCGGCCACGGCATCCTGCGTATCCGCCTGAATGGTCTTCACAATTGCGCCGATCTGCTTCGTCGCTTCACCGGAACGCTCAGCCAGCCGCTGCACTTCTTCCGCAACCACCGAGAAGCCGCGGCCTGCTTCACCGGCCGATGCGGCCTGGATGGCGGCGTTCAGCGCCAGCACGTTCGTCTGCTCGGTAATGTCGGAAATCAGTTCCACGATTTCACCAATTTCCTGCGAGCTTTCACCGAGGCGCTTGATCCGCTTCGAGGTTTCCTGGATCTGGTCACGAATATCATTCATGCCGGAAATGGAGTTCTGCACCGCCAGGCGGCCTTTATCCGCCGCAGCCAGTGAGCGCATGGCCACCTGCGAAGACTCCTCAGCGTTTGACGACACCTTCGTCAGCGTTTCCGCCACGCTCAACACGTCCTGTGTCGTGTCCTGAATTTCTTTTGATTGCTTTTCGGCAGCGTCGAGCAGCTGTACCGAAACGGCTTGTGCCTGCTGAGACTTCACCGATACCTGCGTCGACGCATTGTTCACGCCCGTAACCAGGGTACGAAGTTCGTCAATCGTGTAGTTCATCGAGTCGGCGATAGCACCCGTGATGTCTTCAGTCACCTTGGCGCGGATAGTCAAGTCGCCGTCGGCCAAGTCGCCCATTTCGTTCAGCAGCCGCAAAATGGCTTCCTGGTTCCGTTTGTTTTCCGCTTCGGATTCGGCCGCGCGCTTACGAGCGTCGGCGAGGAATACAGCGGCAATCAATGACAGGAAAATCAGCGCAATCACGCCAAATACAATGGCCAGGATCAGCGGAAGTGTTTTCTTTTCGACGGCAAACGCATTCTGCAATTGCTCCACGTTGGCCAGCAGCTGTTCCGAACCCTGCTGCAGCGCGCGGCCCGATTGACGCGCCGATACCAGCTTCTGCACATTGCTCATGATCGGGTTGATGTTCTGCTCAAAGCCGTTGAACTGTTCGCGCAGCTTTGCCACCTTGGACTTGGCATCACCCTCGCGCAACGCTGTGATTCCCAGCGAATCCGATCCGGATTCCAGCGCCTTGATCAGTTCACGGAAGTCGTTGGTGTCCTTGCCCATCAGGAACGAAACCTCGGGATCGATAACTTCCGCACCCAGAATTTCAGCTGCGCCGCGGCCCAGGCGTTCAGCCAGGAAGGTAAGGCGGTTAACTTTCAGCACCTGCGCCGGTGGCGCGCCCGACTGCTGCATGAGGCCGGTCAAATCCTGCGAAAGGGCGGCAAGTTCTTCAGCGCCAGCACGCACCTGTGCGATGTTGCGCGACAAATCGACCAAGTCATTCTTGGCGGAAAGAATCGAGGTGGCCGACGCGGAGGCGTCACCAAAGCGCTTTGACAATTCTTCAAGGCGCGAGCCGAGTTCTTCGCTAATCTTCGCGGACGGGACGTTGTTGGAGAACGCTTCGCCACCCGTATTCAAGACTTCCAGGTATCGCTGGAATTCATCACGGCTGTCCTGCAGTTGCGGGAAGGACACGGCGTCGCCGCGCGCGGCCAGTCCGGCCGATTTCGCCAGGCGCTGCGTATGGAACTGCAGCTGCGATGTGATGTTGGTGTAAGTTGAAAGATTGCTTCGATTAATGGCATCCAGCACGATGGCGCCGATGGTCAGCGCGCCGAAAACACCCGCGAAAATCAGCAGGATCGGCAGTTGTTGTTCAGCCGGCCGGTCGCCGATGAATGGCAGTTTGAATGAGCCTGTGCCTTTCTTGGTTTTGGTGACCTTGTTGGCCGCCACTTCCGCCTTGATCTTGCGCGTCTGGTCGCCCGTGTGGCCGCCCGCCGTCGTCGAACCCGGCGCACCTGATGAAGCGCCTTTTCCAGCAGCCGTTGTCGAAGCGATCGGCGCCGGGCCGCGATTCAGAAATCCAAATAGCGAGGATTTGGATTTTTCACTTTTGGCCGGCTTGCCGGCAGACGCAGGCGCCGTTGAAGCGCTTTTGCCTTTGTTAGCCAGTGAGGTAGGAAATTTGAGTGCCATCTGACTTCTCCGTTACTTTTTTGTGCGCTGAGGTGCGCGTCCTGCGTATTAGCGTGACGAAACGCCGTCGGCTGCCGTTACCGGTGATGCTGTGGAATCCCCGCTACTGCTTCCCACTTCCAAGAATTGCAGATTTGCCACCAATGCCGCGACATCCAGTTCCCGCCACAACGCGCCGGCGGGATCGCGGTACTGCGCCTTCACCCAGGCGCGCGGATTGCTGTCCTGCGGCGCGGGTTCGACCGTAAATTGTTCGGGATTGCGCAAACCGAGCATGCGGCTGACCATCAGGCCGGAGCCCTCGATCAGTCGATCAGAAATCAGGATGACGCGCTTTTCCATGCCGGGACCAATCAGGTCTTCACCTTGAAATGCCGCGAAATCAACAACGGAATAAAGTTTGCCTCGAATATTTGCCACGCCGCGAAACCAGGGGAGCGTCCTCGGTACATTGATGGTTCTGGGTGCGGGTATGACTTCCGATACATCGGACAAGGTCACCAGCCAGTTTTCGGTACCCACCTGGAAGCCCAGCTTGGACGCAACGGTCTTCTGCGACGCAAGATCCCTGATGCGTTGCGCCACATTTTGCTGAAACTCGCGAAGACTGGTTTTGCGTGCCATGGGGGGTTCGCGACTAGCCCAGCGCCTTGATTTTTGCGATCAGTTCCGGACCATTGACCGGCTTCACAATGTAGTCTTTCGCTCCCTGCCGCATGCCCCAGATCTTGTCTGTTTCCTGATCCTTGGTAGTGCAGATAAATACCGGAATGTGCTTGGTGGTTTCTTCGCGCGTGATGGCGCGCGTTGCCTGGAAGCCATTCAAGCCCGGCATCACCACGTCCATCAAGATCAGATCAGGGATTTCCGCCTTTGCGCGCTCCACGCCGTCTTCGCCGCTGGTGGCCAGCACCACGCTGTAGCCGGATTTCGTCAACAGGCCTTCGAGAAAGGCCCGCTCTGTGGGGGAGTCATCAACAATTAGGATTTTTTTGATGGCCATGTTTACTCCGTTCGATTGCAGGTATTGCTGAAGTTGGTAAAAGTGAAGCGAATGTCGACTCTGCTGCGAACGCCCGCCGCCCGAATTACGCGGCGTTGGACTGTGGCATGTTTCCCGCACGGACGCTTCGATGAACCTCCACCGTGCGCAACAAACTTTCCTTGGAAAAGGGCTTGGTCAAATACTCATCGGAACCAACCATGCGTCCCCTCGCACGATCGAACAGGCTGTCTTTGGAGGACAACATGATTACCGGTGTGGTCTTGTGCTTTGCGTTTTTCTTGATCAGCGCACAGGTTTGGTACCCGTCGAGACGGGGCATCATGATATCAACGAAAATCAGGTCAGGCTGGTGATCCGCAATCTTGGCAAGCGCGTCGAAACCGTTCTCAGCCAGGATCACCTGGCAACCGGCCTGCATGAGAAATATTTCTGCCGACCGGCGAATCGTATTCGAATCGTCGATCACCATCACTCGCACACCTGATAGTGGTTTAGCGTCTGCCACGTCCCGTTTCCCTGTCGGCCCTCACGATTGGGAGCCGTTTCGTCTTGTAAAGCGCCATCGTACCTGCATATCGCCTACACCGTCAGCAATATCGACGAATGCAAAATACCGCAACAAACGCCTGGTTCAAGGGGTTTAGATTATCGCGTTTTCCCATTAGAAACAATAAGCAACCGGGGCAATATTCAAGCTCTACTATAGGTTTGCAAAATTGTGAACTGTTGTTAAACCTCGATCATTTCAAAATCTTCCTTCCGCGCGCCGCATTCCGGGCAGCACCAGCTGATGGGAACATCTTCCCATCGCGTTCCCGGTGGAATGCCGTCCTCCGGCCAGCCGGCCGACTCCTCGTAAATCAATCCGCACACCAGGCACATCCATGTCTTGAACTCTGTGGTCTCTGTCATGCGCAACTTTCAACGCTACAATACATTGGTCATTTCTCCCTGCCTCCGCACGCGATGCGCCTGTTCAACATCATCGCGCCGGCTGCCAAATTCCCACTCCGATATTCCGACTAAATGCCCGATCTCCACAAGTCTCCACCTGCCGTTTTGAGCTTTGCGGCCACCGACCCTTCGAGTGGTGCGGGCATGCAGGCAGATGTTCTCACACTTGCCAGCATGGGTTGCCACCCGCTGTCGGTCATCACCGCGATCACCGTGCAGGACACCTCCGGCGTCGAAGACATATTTCCGATCGATTCCGACTGGGTTGCGGACCAGGCACGATCCATTCTTGAGGACGTTCCCATCGCCGCCTTCAAGATCGGCGTGCTGGGAAGCGTCGAAAACGTCTCTGTTATCGCGGAAATCGTATCCGACTATCCTGAAATCCCCCTGATCCTGGATCCGGTGCTGGCGTCGGCGCGCGGCGACGAGTTTGCGGGAGATGAAACGCTGGCGGCCATTCGCGAATTACTGATTCCGCAATGCACGATCATTACCCCCAATACTCCAGAGTTGCGCCGGCTGACGCTCGATGAAGATGAGGATGAGCAGCGCATCGAGTTGCTGGCAATGCGACTGGTCGAACTGGGTGCCGAGTTTGTACTGGTGACAGGTACACACGAGTCGACGCCAGACGTGATCAACACCCTGTTTTGCGACAAGGGCCTGTTGCGCAGCGACACCTGGTTTCGCCTGCCGGGCAGTTATCACGGCTCGGGGTGCACGTTGGCCTCGGCGATTGCTGCGACCATCGCGCGTGGCCTCGATATTTCCGAGGCAGTACGAGAAGCGCAGGACTACACCTGGCAATCGCTAAAATATGGGTTCCGTCCGGGAATGGGCCAGTACGTGCCGGATCGCCTGTTCTGGGCCCGGGATGATGCCAATGGCGGGGAAGATGAGCCCGGCTCGGTGGCGTCTGCGCCTGTCAGGCACTGAAGTTCGCCGTCCTTGTGGTTTTCAATCCCGCTGAATCGTGCCTATGAGCACGCGCCACGACGATGACATTGCGCCGCGCAACCCGATACACGGCTTATACGCAATAACGCCGGATGAAACCGACACGTCCAAGCTGCTGCGTGCTGTAAGTGACGCGCTCGAAGGCGGCGCGCGCCTGGTCCAGTACCGGAACAAGTCGGCGCGCGCAGCACTTGCCCATGATCAAGCACTGGCGCTGCGGGAGATTGTACGAAACGCGGGCGCCGCCTTCATCGTCAATGACGACCTCGAACTTGCGCTGGCCGTACTTTCGGACGGCGTACACCTTGGACGCGATGACATGCCAGGCCACACGCTCGTCGGCCTGGACGATTTGCGCAAGCGCGCGGCCCGAACGCGTGGCGCGGAACCTGACGGACACCGATTCATCATTGGCATCTCCTGCTACAACGATATCGAACTAGCTCGTTCCGCCAGTGAAGCGGGGGCAGACTATGTTGCATTCGGCAGCATGTTTCCGTCGTCCACCAAGCCTGCCGCGATGCGTGCCCCGCTATCGCTGATTGCCGAGGCCAGGCGGCGTTTCACCCTGCCTGTGGTGGCAATCGGCGGCATCACGGTTGAAAATGCGCCACAATTGATCGAAGCTGGCGTCAATGCCGTCGCTGTTATTTCCGCGCTTTTTGATGCTAAAAATGTCGTCATGCGCGCCCGTCAATTCACCTCTCTCTTCGACAAGCATGTTTGAAAACAGCAAAAAATTATTCGAACGATCGCAACAATTTATTCCCGGCGGCGTGAACTCACCCGTGCGCGCATTTCGTGCCGTGGGTGGTACGCCGATTTTCTTTCGTGAGGGCAAGGGCGCGTATCTTTGGGATGTGGACGGTAACAAATACATCGACTACGTAGGTTCGTGGGGGCCGGCCGTCCTTGGCCACGCGCACCCGGACGTGATCAAGGCGGTGCAGGACCGCGCTGCCATGGGGCTTTCGTTTGGCGCACCGACGGAGCTTGAGTTGGAGATGGCCGAGCGCCTGTGCGCCTTGTTGCCCTCGATTGAACAAGTGCGCCTGGTCAGTTCCGGCACCGAGGCGACCATGAGCGCGATTCGCCTCGCGCGCGGCTTCACCGGCCGCAAGAAAATTGTCAAATTTGAAGGGTGCTACCACGGTCACGCTGATGCGCTACTGGTCAAGGCGGGGTCCGGCGCGCTGACCTTCGGCAACCCCAGTTCAGCAGGCGTGCCGCCGGAAGTTGCTGCGCACACTATCGTGCTCGACTTTAACAACGCGGATGCGCTGGAAGGGATTTTCAATGACAGCGGCGCGGAGATTGCCTGCGTAATTGTTGAACCGGTTGCCGGCAACATGAATTTCATTCGGCCCGATTCCGCCTATATGCAACTTATGCGCAAGTTGTGCACGCAGCACGGGGCCGTGCTCATATTCGATGAAGTGATGACCGGTTTTCGCGTCGGGCTTCACGGCGCGCAGGGACATTTCGGCATCACGCCGGACCTGACGACGCTGGGAAAAGTCATCGGCGGCGGCATGCCGGTCGGTGCATTTGGCGGCCGGCGCGACATCATGGCGCACCTCGCGCCATTGGGCGGGGTTTACCAGGCCGGCACGCTTTCCGGAAATCCGGTTGCCGTCGCGGCGGGGCTGAAAACGCTGGAGCTGATTTCGGTACCCGGTTTTTTCGATCGCCTGTCGAGCCGCACCGGTGAGTTGATGGCGGGCCTGGCAAAGACTGCCGCCGAATTGAATGTTCCGTTTGCCACCGCCTCCCTTGGTGGAATGTTCGGACTGTTTTTCGCGCCCGCAGCACCAAAGACTTATGCCGAGGTAATGCAGGGCGATCGCGAAAGATTCAATCGTTTTTTTCACGCCATGTTGAAGCGCGGCATCTACCTTGCCCCGTCGGCGTATGAGGCCGGTTTTGTTTCTGCCGCGCATTCTGCTGAAGATGTCGCGGCAACCATCGATGCTGCACGCGCCGCATTCACCGAGTCGGGCCAAGCTTGAACCGCACATGAAAATGACCGCCACCATCGACAATATCGCGCTCGCAGCGCTGGTATTTGCGGTGGTGGCAATTTCGGCGGTGTCGACCGTCGCGGTGGTTTCCGCGGAAAACCTGATCTTCACGAACGAAAAAATTCTTCGTGCGCAGCGGATTATTTCGAGCCTGGATTCCATTCGCTTCAATGCGCTCTCGCTCGATATCGGCGAGCAGAATTACATCATCACCGGCAACGAGCGTGACCTGGGACGATACAGATCAGGGACCGTCGAAATCGAGGGCGAGCTTGTGTATCTCGCCGGAAAGCGCGAGGAATACAGCGCGCTGTCGCAACGGTTTGTAGAGCTGGATTCCCTGGCGAGGCAGTTTATCGCGGACGAACGAAAAATCGTTGACGCCCGCCGCACGCAGGGTTTTGCCGCCGCGCAATCGATGGTTCGCGATCACATCGGTGACGCACTCCAGGAAAAACTGCTGGGCCTGGCACACCAGTTGCTGGCACAAGCCCGTCGTGAACAGGACAGCCTGGAAGCCGACCAGATTTCCTATGGCGACAAGGTGCGCCGACTCATCCTGGCCCTGATATCGTCTTCCGCTTTCATTTTGGTTTTTCTTTACGGCACGTTGCGCCGGCTCAACCTGGAACAACGTGCGGCGCAGATGCGTATTGCCCACCAGGCAACGCATGATTCGTTAACGGATTTGTTCAATCGCCCTGCGCTCATGGAGCACATTTCCCTGCGTTTGCGCAATGCGGAAACGGAGGCCGCGCTCGGCGGTTTTGCCTTGTTACTGGTCGACCTGGATGGATTCAAATCCGTCAACGACAACCTGGGCCACGACGCGGGAGACGCATTATTGAAAGAGGTCGCGCGGCGTACCCGTGGCGCACTGCGGGATTCCGACTACCTGTCCCGGCTGGGCGGCGATGAGTTTCTCATTGTCATTCCGCAAGTATCCGACCAGGAAACGGCGGAAAACGTCGCGAAGAAATTGATTTCGGTTATCGCGCAGCCGTATGTCCTCGGGATTGAGCGCGCACAGGTGACCGCGAGCATTGGTGTGAGCCTGTTCCCGCGCGATGGACGACAACGTGAGGACCTGATGAAAAGCGCCGACGTGGCGCTGTACCAGGCAAAACGCGCAGGGAAGAATTGCGTGCGATTCTACGACGCAGCACTCGGGGGAAATTCCCGCTTCTGATGTGCGAGAAAAAAATCCGGCGATCGCCGGATTTTTTCTCTTTTCCTGTCGCCTGGCTAGCGGGTTCGCATACCGGCAATGTATTCAGCAACTGCCTGCATATTACTTTCCCGCATGCGCGCCGTGATGGCATTCATTTGCGTGTTCTTGCGTGTGACCGCAGTGTAGGCCTTCAATTGATCCAGCGTGTACTCGGGCCATTGGCCGGCCAGGCGTGGATAGATCGCTGGAATGCCGGCGCCGGCGCCACCGTGACAACCTGCACATGCAGGCACCTTGAGTTCAGGAATACCCGCGCGGTAAATCTTCTGGCCCCGGGTGGCGAGTGCAGCGTCACGCGAAACGGCGTTCACTTTGGCCCGCTGCGAGAAATAATAGGTGCCCAGGGCTTTCATATCTTCGGCCGTGAGGTTCGCCGCCATACCCTGCATAATTGCGTTCTTGCGGGTGCCCGATTTGAACAGGTCAAGCTGGCGGGCGATATACTGCTCGGGCATTCCGGCAATGTTGGGATTGGTGGCCACAGCGCTCATCCCGTCCAGTCCGTGACAGGCGACGCAGACGACCCCGGCGATTTGCTGGCCACGTGCCATCAGGGCAGCCCGGTTGGGTGCGGCAGGTACGGCGGCATGGACGTCAGGCGCTTTGGTCGCGGATTCGGCGGCGGCGGCGGCCGTGGTGGCCACAGCAGCCTTGGCATCCGATTTCGCCTCTTTGCCCGCCTCAGTGTTCGCCTGTGCCATCATTGCGCCCAGGGACAATACCCCAGCTAGAAAAATCCGCTTCATTGCCGCCCTTTGATAGTTTTGCCTTCCAAGCCCATGATTTTATCTGAACCCGCCACAAGAGGAAACCATGGGACTGTTTGATCGCGCTTCCTATACCGCATCCGCTCACGATCTTGAGCAATTGCTACCAGATGTGGGGCGTGAGGTGGCCTTCGTCGGCCGCTCGAATTCGGGCAAGTCGAGTGCGATCAACACGCTCGCAAACCACAAGCGTCTTGCGTATGTATCGAAAACGCCTGGACGCACCCAGCTGATCAACTTTTTTTCGCTGGGCGACGACCGCACGCTGGTCGATCTTCCCGGCTACGGCTACGCGGAAGTGCCTGCGCGCGTGAAAGCGCACTGGCAAAACGTGATGGCCGCATATGTGAGCACGCGCGTTGCGTTGAAGGGCCTGGTGCTCATCATGGATGCGCGCCATCCGCTGAAGCCATTGGATGTGAAGTTGCTGGACTGGTATCTTCCGACCGGAAAACCGGTTCACTGCCTGTTGACGAAATCGGACAAGCTTTCCAAGAGCGAACAGGCGCTGACCTTGCGCAAAGTGATCAAGCAAATGGAATTGGCAAATCACAACGTGTCTGCGCAACTTTTTTCGAGTTTGAAAAAGGAAGGGGTCGAAACGGCCGAGCGCGCGATAGAACATTTGTTCAACGGCGAATCGCCACGCGATTTACCCGGCGACCAGGCGAAAGAAGCGTCGGCCGCAGAAAAGAAAAGGGCACGGGAAAAGGGGTAACCCGTGCCCTCGGAACAACCTGACTTTTGTATTATCAAAATTCAGGCACCCGCTCAGGGAGGAGAAGCGGGGAGAGGCAAGCCTCTCGTACAGTAAGAGGGACCCCGCTGCTGAAAGTTCAACGGATTGCTAATCCGGATTGCAATTGAAATATGACACCATCAAGAGTGAACCAAACCCTGGAAAATTTTATGAATATTGGCCAATTTCCTGCACGCCGCATGCGTCGGTTACGGCGTACCGGTTTTCTCCGCGACATGGTGCGCGAGTCTTCGCTGTCGCCTGCTGATTTCATCTATCCGGTGTTCATTCTCGATGGAAAAAACCAGCGGCAGGCGGTTAAGTCAATGCCCGGAATCGAACGCGTGTCTGTCGACCTGCTGTACAGCGTTTGCGAAGAAGCGGTGAAGCTCGGCATCCCGGCAATTGCGTTATTTCCGGTCATTGACGCCTCCCTGAAAACCCCCGGCGGGGAGGAGGCTTTCAATTCGAAGGGCCTCGTGCCGCGCGCGGTGAGGGAGTTGAAGCAACGCTTCCCGGACCTGGGCATCGTATGCGATGTCGCGCTCGATCCCTATACGTCTCATGGCCAGGACGGGGTGATCGATGACGCGGGCTACATTCTTAACGACGACACGGTCGCTATCCTGCAAAAACAGTCGCTGTGCCAGGCCGAGGCCGGTGTCGACATCGTTGCGCCGTCGGACATGATGGACGGACGCATCGGCGCCATTCGTGAGGCGCTTGACGGGAAAGGCCACGTCCACACCTGCATCATGGCGTACTCGGCAAAGTATGCGAGCAAGTTTTACGGGCCGTTCCGCGACGCAGTGGGCTCTGCGGGCAATCTTGGGAAAAGTGACAAGAAAAATTACCAGATGGATCCCGGTAATTCCGATGAGGCGATGCGCGAAATCGCGCTCGACCTGCAGGAAGGTGCGGACATGGTCATGGTCAAGCCGGGAATGCCGTATCTCGATATTGTCCAGCGATGCAAGGCGACATTCGCGGCGCCCACGTTTGTGTATCAGGTGTCGGGCGAATACGCGATGCTGAAAGCGGCGGCGCAGAACGGCTGGCTCGACGAGGAAGGTTGCATGCTGGAATCGCTTCTGGCGTTCAAGCGCGCGGGTGCGGACGGCATCCTGACTTACTTCGCACTTGACGCCGCACGGGCGATAGTGACGAACAAGGCGACAAGTTAAGCGGAGAACCAAACTCCAGCATTGGCGCGCCTCGCAGGTCAAAATATGCCGGGAA
>JBDTWS010000030.1:0-29257 GCA_040006575.1 Betaproteobacteria bacterium | reverse complement strand
GATGAATGACGGCGATAGAAAAATTCCAGGCGCAACGCGGGACTTTTTGCAAACGTGGCATCGGCCGCCAGCTTGTTCTTGAATTCCGCCGCCAGCGCCGGATCGGCTGCAAGTTGCGCGCGCGCCACGTCCTCGGCCACATAGTCGTCCATGTATTCCTTGCGTTCGAATGCATTGTTGAACGCGCCCCAGGACACGAGCGAATCCGGCGCCAATGGCTCGAGAAGCGACATCACCAGCGCCGATTTCGGCTGCGCGATCGTCACGAACAGGCTGCCCGGTTCCAAAGTTCGTTTTTCCGATTTCCATGCGCCGGTGAGTGACAGGCGATGATGTCCTTCGGTCGGTGCTGCACTCCACTGCGCCGTAGTGGCGCGAAACGTTTCCAGTACAACTTCAGCGCGCGCTTTATTGACGCGGGTGAAAACAATGCCGTGTTGCGCGAGCTTTCGCGCCATCCATTCCGCATGCGCGGCGGGGATGTAGTAGCCGGCTTTCGGCGCCGTGACAACGAGGTCAGGAACGATCTCGTCACGGATATTGAGTTTCCATATTTGCGGCCGGGTTTCGTCGTAGCGCGTCATCAGCGCGCCGGAAATTTCGGATTGCGTTCGCGTGTATTCGTAGCCGCGGAATTCGATGGCGCTGGATTTGTCGGTGACTTTCCAGGAAAGCGTCACTGGTGTTCCTCCTGCCTTTGCGCTGCGGGAATCTGCTGCCAGCGCCGTCGCCAGCCACGCCTGCCCGTGTTTTGCCACCTGTTCCAGCAGCGAGATGATGAGGTTGCGGGTGATCCGCACGCGGGTCGGATAGTCCTTCCACGAATGTGTTTCGACCAGCATGCCGAAGCGGTTGCGTGTCAGGAAATAGCCGTTGGAGAAACGAGGCGATGAGACGCCGTCGTCGAAGCCGGAGGCAGGATAATCAGCCACCTTGAACGAGGGATAGAACGTGAGTGGCAGCGAGCCGGCGACGGCGAGATCCCTGACTACCGCGTCGCGCATCGCACGCCCGGCTTTGCGCAATTCGATATCGCCGGCATTGACCGGCTCGGGCAGCACGGCGATGTCGTGTTCAAACTTGGCGCCATCGGTTACGTGCAGGTCGATGTACGCCAGCGGATCCCATTCATTCACCAGGCGCAGCATGGCCTGCATTTCCGGTGTATCGGCCTTCGCGTAATCGCGATTGAGATTGTAGTTCTGGCCGGAAGTGCGCCAGCCCATTTCCTCCGGACCGCGCTGGTTGGGGCGGTTCCATTTGCCGAAACGCTCGTGGCCGTCGATGTTGAACACCGGCACGAAAATCAGCACCTGTTTTTCCAGCGCACCGCGCGCGGCGCGACCGTCCAGCGCCTCGCGCAACGCCAGGAATCCCGCATCCTTGCCGTCAATCTCGCCGGAGTGAATGCCACCCTGTACCAGCATGACCGGGATGCGCTGCTTTCTTGCCTCGGTTGCGGTAAGAACGCCGGTACGTGTGGCGACCAGTGCCAGCATCGGCCGGCCTTCAGGGGTGAGCCCGAATTTTACGCAGCGCACGACGCCGGGATACGCCTTCTGGTAGGCCGCGCACAGTTGCACCACTTCATCGTAGCGCCCGGTTTTCTGGAATCCGCTGCGCTCGGCGATGGTGGCTAATGTGTCGGCGTCGGCGGCAGAGGCCGGCAGGATGCCGCAGGTGAAAGACAGCAAGGCGGCCTGGGTAAGGCGATGAATCATGAATCGGCTCCGAAAGTAGGTGACTCGTTTTTATTGCCGCCGCAGGCATCGGCGGACAGCGACAAATCGTAGCAGTTTGATGGAAGTCTTCCCGGCGTGTGCAAAAGGGTCGGGCGCTCCCACACGAAAGGCGGAAGACGCCAGGGCCGAGCATATTTGTCCGACAGGTCTATGCGCCGTTAACCGATACGCGCAAGTGCGGCGGCAAGGCAAACTGGCTGCATGTATCCCGCCATAACAGTGAGCAAAATGATGAACGACATGAATCGGGCCCAATTGGCCAACTCGGTTTCGCCGCTGGGGGTCACCAATCTCACCAGCTATTCTCGATTTACCGATCGCCCTTCCGCCATCGTCGGCACCCGCGTCGCCAGTCTTCAGGACGTGGACTTGGGCAAGGTCGACGAGGTGGTGATGGACGCTTTCAACAGCAGCATTGAATTCATGGTGATGTCGTACGGCGGTTTCCTGGGTTTCGGCGAAAAGCGCTATGCGGTGCCATGGCATGCTGTGCATTTTGACCAGGACAAGCAGGTCTACGTCGTTAATCTCAGCCAGGATGAAATCGATGATTTGCCTGCGTATAAAGCGGATGAATGGCCCGACTTCGGCGATGACCGCTGGAATCGCAACCCTCACCGCTTCTTCGAGATGACGCCGTTCTGGATGCCATAACACCCGATCCTGGAAAAATGGCCCGGCGCTGAAAAGCGCCGGGCCATTTTTAATTGGTGTGAGCGGATCATCGCGCCATCGTCGGGTCGCCGGCCTCGGCAAACGCGATGTGGTTGCCGTCCGGGTCGGTGATCATCAATGTGCTGGCTTTCGCGCCCGAGGTGCGTGCGCGGGTATCGATGCCCATCCTGGACAGTCGCGCGACTTCGTCGTCGAGACGGCTCACCGCAAGCGTGAACGAGCAATTGCCGGCGCGCTCAGGCAGTTCGTATACCTGCAACCATCCGCCGCGCTCGAATTGCCACTCGTGCACTTCAGGCATGGGCTTCGAATCTGCGGGACGACCAAGCACTTTTTCGTACCATATGGCAGCTGCGCCCAGGTCTTTGACGGCGACACTGGCCAGCGCATTCTGAATGGTCATGGTCTTTCCTTTCGTAGTTTTGGTTACGTGAGCGACACGAATGTCCCGGTGCCGAAAATAAGACACCGGAACTCATGCGATCCTGGCGCCGAATTTGAAAAGATCCTGGTGTTATTTGCCGCGGTTAATCGGCAGGATGAAATCAACCGAGGCGATTGGCATCACCTGCACCACGGCCGAGGGCAGGCTGGAACCGGCCGCGTTCAGTGCGGCCACGCTGCAGGCGTAATTGACGCCGTTTGTGAGGCCGGCCACTCGGATGGGTGGAGCGATTCCCGAAGCGACGACTGCACCTCCATTGCAAGACACGGTATACGACGTGATGGGCGCCATCGTATCGCTGGAGGGCCGCGTGAACTGGAAGCTGGCCGATGCATTGCCGGCTTTTGCTTTCACATTGGAGGGCGAATTCGGCACTGGGGCAAACACCAGTTGCACCGTGCATGGGCCGGTGATGACACCCGTGCGAAAGGCATTGCCGTAGCTGGTGCCGGCAGGACAAGTACCGGAGGAGAAGACCGCTGTGTAGCCGGGATTGGGCGAAGCCGTAAACCAGGCCGTTCCTTCCACGGGCACCGACATGCTTCCCGGCGAGACGGTGCCGTTTCCGCTGGACTGCACCGTAACGATATAGCCGGGAGCCTGTGCGTCCATGCCGGCGGAGAGTTCGTCGCCATTGTTTACGCCGTCGCCATCCGAATCAGTGCGCATCCAGTCGATGGTGGCGCGCAGGTTGGGCATGGGGCCGATGCCGTTTTCGCCACCGCGAGCATAAAACGCGAAATTGGCCGGATTGGTACCGTGGTCTTTCAGCAGCTTCAACATGCGCGATGGAGAAAAGGTGCGGCCGTTGCGCGCTTTCTGGATTCCTTGAAGGGACAGCACCGCGCCTGTCACGATGGCGCCCGCGGAAGACGTGCCGTCGAACAGCGAGGTGTACTGCTGGTTTTCATCTGAGGGCGTGATCTTGAACAGGTTGTTGAAATCTTCGGCCGAGACCGTCGTCGCGACCTGGTTTCCCTGTGCCTGCACATCAACACGCGCACCGTAGGAGGTGGTGAGGGTACGGCTGAGGCCGCCTTTGGCGGAGGAGCCCACCATGATCGCGCCGGAGTCGCGAATTGCGCGGTTGTAGCGGTTGCCGAAGCAGGGATCGTCAAGATTGGCGGAACCGTTCGAAGCCGTCTCAACCACGATGATCCCGTTGGCGGTGGCACTCTTGATGGCGTCGAAAACGGCCTGGTAATGCTCCACCGGCACGGCAGTGTAAGAGCTGTAATACGGATAGACGCAGCCGGCAGCCTTATAGTCAAAATCGATGCCGACTTCGATCAGGATTACGTCGCCGGCGGAAGTAATGGCCGCGGCGCGGTTGATCGCCAGCGCAATGTTGTCGACGATGGCGCTTCCAGTCTGGCTGGCCACGTTGATGAGCCCGTATTTTGCATCGGAAGCAATACCGTTCATGCCATAGCCGTTTGGTTGCGCGTTGATGAGTCCCAGGACGGCAGTGCCGTGCCAGCGATCGGAGGTATCGGCGTCACGGTTAAGGGTCGGCGGATTCAGGTCTTCATGATCCGTGTTCCAGCCAAATTCAATGTCGACGAATTTCGTCGACGCGCCACGTCCCCCCGGGAAACCCCACGCGTACCTGGCATCGATGCCGTTGTACATCAGGCCGGTTGCAGGATCCGTGGCCACGCCGTCGTAGGCGCGGTCCAGGTGGTTTTGCTGGCTATCAAATGCAGATGTAGCCGGTGCGATGTCGGTGGCGTTCAGCTGCGTCTTCGGTTCGAAGTAGGCGGTCTCGACGACACCCATCTTGATGAGTGAATTGGCGACGGCCATCGCATCGTCGCGCGACACGGCGCTATCGAATACCAGCACGTGATAGAGATTCAGGTCAGCGAGCTCTTCGCCGGTCCGAGCCATCCCAGCCTGGCGTTCGTTGTCTAGCGTGGCTTCGGGCCTGGCGAACAGGCGCTCGATGCGGACGGCACCGGTGCGCTGGAGGGACGGCAGCGATTTCAGTGTGCTGTTGATGCCGGCAAGGTCTGCGGCGCGCTTGCTGGTGGAGGCCAGGGCGGCGGATTTGCCGGACTGCGATTTTTGCGTGTTTTGTACACTTTGCACAAACTCGCCGTTCAGGGCGCGCACAGAGCTTCCCTCCGCAAATTTCACGACAAGGCGCTGCAGGGTGTTGTGTTCTTCGCTGAAGGTGACGCGTTCGGACTTGGCCAGGACCACACGCGGTTTCAGCTGCGTGGTGATGGCGCCTTCGGGAACAGCTGCATGTACGGCGAGGCCGGCACTGGTAATAAGCGCAGTAAGAAGGGCCGCTTTGAGTGCATTGGATTTGCCTTGCTTGTTCATGACCGTGTTCCCCGTTCCGTGTTCCCTGGTGCAATGGAAACAGGTTATGACCCGTTCAAGTCAGGTTCTGTAGGACTGCTTCCCGGATTGGGTGAGGAAATGGGAGGATTTTGGGCAGCGCGAAGGCGTACAACTATCGTTATGTCCAGCATTGGCGCGGATTCACAGGCAAAAATGTCCTGTCAGCCGCGCGCTTGCTTGAGTTTCGTACGATTTTGCGGGCTACGTGACTGCGCCGGCTCGACAGCTGAGCCGTGCAATTAGTTGAGCGGCGGCACTAACCTACTGGTCTGCGGCCGGCCGCGTCGGCATGAACTGCGCGCCGTCGAAATCGGGCTTTTTCCGCAAGTCCAGCGTGAACGGAAACGCCGGGTTGCGGCCTTCCGGCTTGAAGTCCATTGCGCCGGGCGTGTGGCCCAGTTTCTGGAAACGCGCGACTCGCCGCGCTTCTGCTTCGAATGCGTTGACCGGGAAAGTATCGTAGCTCCGTCCGCCCGGATGGATGACGTGATAGGTGCATCCACCAACCGAGCGTTTGGCCCAGCCATCGACGATATCGAACACCAGCGGCGACTGCACGCCGATGGTGGGATGCAGTGCCGAGGGCGGCGCCCACGCGCGATAGCGCACACCGGCGACAAATTCGCCCTGTACGCCGGTGGGTGAGAGGGGGACCACGCGGCCGTTGCAGGTGACGAGATGGCGATGCTGGGTCATGCCCGTGACTTTCACCTGCATGCGTTCGATCGATGAATCCACGTAGCGCGATGTGCCGCTGCCGGACATCTCTTCGCCCAAAACATGCCATGGCTCAATCGACTGGCGCAATTCCAGTTCCACGCCCTGGTAGGCGACGGAACCGAAACGCGGGAAACGGAATTCAAGGAAGGGCGCGAACCATTCAAACTCGACCGGATAGCCGTTGGCGGCGAGGTCGTCGCAGACGCCTTTCATGTCCTGCGCCACAAAATAGGGCAGCATGAAACGGTCATGCAGTTCAGTGCCCCAGCGGATGAGCTTGTGCTGGTACGGCGTTTTCCAGAAGCGTGCGATCAGCGCGCGCAGCAGCAGCATCTGCGTCAGCGACATCTGCGGATGCGGCGGCATTTCAAAGGCGCGGAATTCGAGCAGCCCCAATCGTCCTGTGGGCCCGTCGGGCGAATACAGTTTGTCGATGGAAAATTCGGCGCGATGGGTGTTGCCGGTGAGGTCGACCAGGAAATTTCGCAACAGGCGATCGACCAGCCACGGCTTGTCGGTTTCGCTACCGGCGCTCAGGTGTTCATCCATCTGCTCGAAGGCGATTTCGAGTTCGTACAGCGTATCGCTGCGCGCTTCATCAACACGCGGGCTTTGCGAGGTCGGGCCGATGAAAGTGCCGGAAAAAAGATACGAAAGTGCGGGGTGATTCTGCCAATACGTGATCAGGCTTTTCAGCAGGTCGGGCCGGCGCAGCATCGGGCTGTCGGCCGGGGTGACACCGCCCACCGTGACGTGATTGCCGCCACCGGTTCCGGTGTGCTTGCCGTCGAGCATGAATTTCTCGGTACCCAGCCGCGTGAGGCGCGCTTCCTCGTACAACGTCGTGGTGTTGGCGACCAGGTCATGCCAGGACGACGCCGGATGAATGTTCACTTCAATCACGCCCGGGTCCGGCGTGATGGCGAATTTATTGATGCGCTTGTCGGCGGGCGGGGTGTAACCCTCGATGCGCAACGGCTGCTTCAGCAATTGCGCAGTAGTTTCCACGGCAGACACGAGCGCCAGGTAATCCTCGAGCCGTTCTACAGGCGGCAGGAACACGTGAAGGATTCCTGCGCGCACTTCCACGCATAGCGCAGTGTGCACGATTTCACGCGCGGATTTTCCCTTGGTCAACTCGGCAGGAACAGGTGCGGCGGGCTCCGAGTTTACTTTCGCAGCTGCAATTGCGGGTAGCGCATCCTGCGCAGCAAACGGGTCACCGGGCAGTATGACTTCCTTGTCATCCGGCGCGACCCATGGCAGTGACGCCAGTGGCAGCCGGAAACCCATGGGCGAATCGCCTTCGAGCAGGTAAATATGCTTGGTCTGCAGCGGCCACAGGCTGGAGGCCCAGGTGTTTTTTTCGCCGGTGACGACGGCTTTCAGTGGCACCACATAGCCCACGGCATCGCCGATGCGTCCGGCCAGCTGGTCGAGCAGCTTGCCGCGCGCGCCGGGTTTTTTCAGGTCGGGATCGAGCGGGTCGATATTGGCCGGAAGATCAGCTTCACCCTTGATGGTGCGCCAGACACTCTCGAAAGCCGGCATGGCGTAATCAACATGCAGTCCGAGGTTGCCCGCAAGTGCGCGCACAAACGTCTTCGCATCGGCCGCGATTTTTTCGGCGGGCTTGAATGCAATCAGCGATTCATCCTTCCACACCGGCACGCCATCGGGCCGCCAATAGCATGACAGCGCCCAGCGCGGCAGTGGTTCGCCGGGATACCATTTCCCCTGGCCGAAATGCAGCATCGAGCCGGGTGCAAACCGTGGCTTCAACCGGCTCAACAACTCGATGGACAGCTCAAGTTTTTTCGGCGAATGCGCGGTGATGTTCCACTCGGGACCTTCCATGTCGTCTATGGAAACGAAGGTCGGCTCGCCGCCCATGGTGAGGCGCACGTCGGCGTCCTGCAGTTCGGCATCGACCACCTCACCCAGTTGCAGGATGGTTTCCCACTGCACGTCGTTGTAAGGTTTGGTGACACGCGGGTCTTCGTGAATGCGCGTGACGGTCATTTTGAAATCGAGCACGGTCTCGGCGACATCAGTAAAGCCCGATACCGGTGCGGCGGACGACGGAATTGCCGTGCAGGCCAGCGGGATATGGCCTTCGCCTGCCAGCAATCCTGATGTGGGATCGAGCCCGATCCAGCCCGCGCCCGGCAGGTACGCTTCCGCCCAGGCGTGCAGGTCGGTGAAATCCTTGTCTGTGCCACTGGGCCCGTCCAGCGATTTCTGGTCTGCCGTCAACTGTATGAGATAGCCCGACGCAAAACGTGCGGCAATGCCGAAGTGGCGCAGGATCTGCACCAGCAGCCAGCCAGTGTCACGGCACGAGCCAAGCCCGCGCTCCAGCGTTTCCTCCGGCGCTTGCACGCCGGCTTCCATGCGGATCAGGTAGGTGATGTCGCGCTGCAGCCGTGTATTGAGTGCGACGATGAAATCGATGGTGTGGATGGGTTGGTTGAGCAGGTCTTTTCTTGCCGCTTCAATCCATGCTGCCAGCCGTGGTGTGGCGGGGCTGGTCTCGAGATAGGCGGTGAGTTCACGCTGGTTGTCGGCGGTGTAGGCGAAGGGAAAAGACTCGGCGTACGCCTCGATGAAAAAGTCGAATGGATTGATGACCGTCATCTCGGCGACGAGATCAACGGTGATGCTGAGTTCGTTGGTTTTCTCGGGGAACACCAGCCGCGCCAGCCAGTTGCCGTAAGGGTCCTGCTGCCAGTTGATGAAATGCTTTTCGGGCTTGACGGTGAGGGAGTAACTCTCGATCGGCGTGCGGCAGTGTGCCGCGGGACGCAGGCGTACTTCGTGCGGGGAAAGGTTGACCAGGCGGTCGAACGAGTAGCGGGTCTGGTGGTGGAGGGCGACGCGGATGGTCATTGAGGTTCCGTCTGTGTGAGGCGTAATGAGAATCAGCGACTCACCGAGTCACGATTCGTACTGCAAATTCAAATGCACGGTGTTCGCCTGCGAAGCAGATATTCGAACGCTGATTTACTCCAGCCAATCCGGATCCGGCAATTCCCCAAACACCCGCCTCAACCCGCCGCCCCATCGCTGCCGCAACATCGAGAAATAGGGATCGCCTTCGCGAATCCGTTGTTGCACGCCGACCCGCAATGCATCCTTCGGGTACCACAACATGTCGATCGGCAGCCCGACAGAAATATTCGACTTGATGGTGGAATCGAACGAGATCAGCACGCATTTTGCCGCTTCCTTCTGCGGAGTTCCCGGCGTCAATACCCGGTCAAGAATTGGTTTCCCGTATTTCGCTTCACCCAGCTGGAAGTACGGTGTCTCGTCCGATGCTTCAATGAAAGTCCCCTGCGAGTAAACGTGAAACAACCGCTCGTGTTCACCCTTCATCTGCCCGCCGATGATGAGGTTCGCCGTAGGCTCGATGCCGCTTTGCATCAGTTGCTGCCCGTCGCGCTTCTGCATTTCGCGCAGCGCATCGCCCGCCAGTGTCGCCACATCGAACATCGACTCCGAATTCCAGATCGTCGGCACGCCTTCGGCCGCATTTTTATGACGGTCCAGGATATCCGTCACCCCTTGCGTCATCGACAGGTTGCCGCTGGACAACACCACAATCACACGATCATCGGATTTCTCGTACACCTTCATCTTGCAGAACGTGGCGATGTGGTCCACGCCCGCATTGGTACGGGAATCCGATGCAAAAATCATCCCTGAATCAAGTCGCAGGGCGACACAGTAAGTCATTGCAATATCCTCGCGGAGCTACTTTTGTGTTTGTTTTTGTGACGTCACACTAACCGGTGACTTTGCCGGAACCACCAGTTCCGGTGCGAAAAAGGATCGATTGATTTCGACACCTAATTTATCGGTGGATTCCAGGAAATCCGTCAGGTATTCATGTAGTCCGGTGTGAAATATATTCTCGATCCGGCCGAATTGCAGTGCGGCGTATATTTCACCCGCCTGCCGGGTGGCTTCGGCCGAAGTGCGATTCTGTACCGCGCACAGGATTTCATAGACATCGTGCATGCAGAAATGCAGCGAGCGTGGAATATCCATGCGCAGGATCAGCAGTTCCGCAATGCGCACCGGTGTCACGGTATCGCGATAGACCTTGCGATAGGATTCATAAGCCGACACGGAGCGCAACACCGCCGACCACTGGTAAAAATCGACCGCGCCGCCCACATCCTTCACGCTGGGCAGCAGCACATGGTATTTCACATCGAGCATGCGCGCGGTATTGTCGGCGCGCTCCATGTAGGTGCCCATGCGGTGGAACTGGAAGGCCTCATCGCGGCGGATGGTGCCGAAGGTGACACCACGGAACAGGTGCGAGCGTTCTTTCACCCACTCGAAAAATGTCGAAATGCCGCGCGCGTAAAGGCGATCCTCATCCATGTTCTGCATTTCCAGCCAGGTGGAATTGAGTACTTCCCACATTTCGCTGGTGATGGTGCCGCGCACGGCGCGCGCGTTTTCGCGGGCCTTGCGGGCGCAGTTGTAGATCGAGGAGGGATTGTCCGGATCCAGCGCCATGAAGTGCAGCACTTCCTTGGCGCAGACGATGGAGTGGCGCCCGCTGAACGGGAACAGTGTGCCGGTGATGTTGAGCGGTGCAAACCATTCCTGGTCCTGCAGATCGGAATCCTTGGTCAGCAACGACATGCGATAGGCCACGTCGAGAATGCGCGCCGTGTTCTCGGCGCGCTCGACGTAACGCGACATCCAGTAAAGCGTAGAGGCTGTTTTCGATAGCATGGTCAGTCCACGATCCAGGTATCTTTGACGCCGCCACCCTGCGACGAATTCACCACCAGCGAACCCTCACGCAGGGCTACGCGGGTCAACCCGCCCGGCACGAAGTTGACGCTCTTGCCCGACAGCACGTAGGGCCGCAGATCAATATGGCGCGGCGCAAGGCCTTTTTCGGTGTACGTCGGGCAGGTCGAAAGCGAAAGCGTCGGTTGCGCGATAAAACGTTCCGGCGCGTCCAGCACGCGCTGGCGATAACGCTCGCGTTCATCCTTGGTCGACGTGGGTCCCACCAGCATCCCGTAGCCGCCGGAGCCCTGAGCTTCCTTGATGACCAGGTCAGCGATGTTTGCCATCACGTAGTCGAGGTCTTCTTTCTTGGAGAGCTGCCAGGTGTGAACGTTTTTCAGGATCGGTTCTTCGCCGAGATAAAAACGGATCATCTCGGGGACGAAGGGGTAAAGCGATTTGTCATCGGCAATGCCGGTACCAACCGCATTGGCCAGCGTTACGCGCCCGGCGCGATACGCGTTCATCAGTCCGGGTACGCCCAGCATCGAATCGGCGCGGAACGCCAGCGGGTCGATGAAGTCGTCGTCGATGCGGCGATAAATCACATCGACTTTTTGCGGGCCCTGTGTGGTGCGCATGAATACCGTGTTGTCCTTGATAAACAGGTCAATGCCTTCCACCAGTTCGATGCCCATCTGCTGCGCAAGGAAGGCATGCTCGAAATAGGCGGAATTGAAATGTCCCGGGGTCATCAGCACGATGGTGGGATTGTCCACGCCAATGGGCGCCGCGTTGCGCAAGGTTTCCAGCAGCAGGTCAGGGTAGTGATCAACCGGCCGGATATTCTGCACGCCGAACAGTTCCGGGAACAGCCGCATCATCATCTTGCGGTTTTCAAGCAGGTACGAAACCCCTGACGGCGTACGCAGGTTGTCTTCCAGCACGTAGTACTCGCCGTCCGAATCCTTGACGAGATCGATGCCCGCAACGTGTGCATAGATGCCGCCGGGCACGTCAACGTGCATCATTTCAGGGCGGAACTGCGAATTTTCGATGACTTTGTCGGCCGGAACCTTGCCTGCCTTCAGGATGTTCTGCTCGTGATAAACATCGTGCAGGAAGAAATTAAGTGCGGCCACGCGCTGGCGCAAGCCGCGCGAGACTTCCTCCCATTTTTCACCGGGAATGATGTGCGGCACGATATCGAAGGGGATTAATCGTTCGGTGCCGGACGTCTCGCCATAGACGGCAAAGGTGATTCCCACTCGGTGAAACAGCAGGTCCGCGGCCTGGCGGTTTTGCGCAATCTTTTCCGGCGGCGTATTTTCCAGCCAGTCGGAAAACGCCTGGTATTGCGGGCGCACGCTGCCGTCGGCGGCGTACATTTCGTCGTAAAAGGGCTTAAGTGCCATGAGCGCGGGGAGTCTTTCTTCTTCGTGAATTCTTACATTGCACTAGCAATCGCCATGCCCAAATATACCCGCTTTCATACGAGATTCAGCAGACGCCCATGTGCCGGTAAAATTCAAAACATGTTGAGTACCGATATTTCACCTGTCCTGCGCACCGGACAAATCGCCGGGCGCATGGCCGGCCGCGACCTGCCCAGCCGCGCGCTGGCGTTCGTCGCCGCCGCCGCGCAGGCCAGCGGGCACGCGGACAGCCTGGGCCGCGCACTGGAAGTGGCCGAGGTGCTACTGCAGATCGAAGCCGATGACGAGGCCCTGGCGGCCGCCCTGATTTTCTGCGCGCTGCCCAAGGCCGAGATCGATACCACCATCATCAGCGACGCCTTCGGCGACGAGGTGACGGCGCTGATCAACGGCGTTGTCCGCGCGGGTCGTATCGAAAATCTGTCCACCGGAAATGGCGCGGACGCCAAGTCTGCGCCCAGCATGGAAACGCTACGCAAGATGCTGCTGGCGATGGCCGACGATGTACGTGTCGTACTCATCAAGCTCGCTGAACGCGTGGTGCAGATGCGCGCCATCACCAAGGCCGATGATAATGTTCGCAGCGCCGCCGCCATCCAGACCCGTGACCTGTTCGCGCCGCTGGCCAATCGGCTGGGCGTGTTCCAGATCAAGTGGGAGCTGGAGGATTTTTCGTTCCGATTCCTGGAGCCGGAGCTGTACAAACGTGTTGCCACGCTGCTTGACGGCAAGCGTGGCGAGCGTGAGGCCTATATCCAGCGTGTGCTGGGGACGCTGCGCGAAGAACTGGACAAGCTGGGTGTGAAAGCCGAAATTGCCGGCCGGCCCAAGCATATTTTTTCGATCCATCGAAAGATGCAATCGAAAAACCTGCCGTTCGAAAAACTCTACGATGTGCGCGCCGTGCGCGTGCTGGTGGACAACGTCGCCGATTGCTATGCCGTGCTTGGCCTGGTTCACGATTTCTGGCAGCCCGTGCCCGGCGAGTTCGATGACTACATCGCGCAACCGAAAGCCAATAATTACCAGTCGCTGCACACCGCCGTCATCGGGCCGGAAGGCAAGACGCTTGAGGTACAGATTCGCACGCACGAAATGCATGTGGCGTCTGAACATGGCGTCGCTGCGCACTGGCGTTATAAGGAAGGTGCCAAAAACAAGAGCGCTGCCGACAAGAGATTCGAATCCAAGATCGCCTGGCTGCGGCAGGTGCTGGAATGGAATCGCGAACTGGTGGACCAGGGCGGGTTTTCGGACAAGGTCAAGCAGGGCCTGTTCAACGACACGATTTATGTCTTCACGCCGCAAGGCAAGGTGATCGATCTCACGGCCGGCTCAACACCGGTCGATTTCGCCTACCACGTGCATACCGACCTGGGGCATCGCTGCCGCGGCGCGAAAATCGACGGCCATATCGTGCCGCTGAATACGCGCCTGGAAAATGCGCAGCGCGTGGAGATATTGGCGGCGAAGCAGGGTGGCCCGTCGCGAGACTGGCTCAATCCGCAACTCGGTTTCCTCATGAGTCCGCGTGCGCAGGCCAAGGTGCGCGCCTGGTTCCGCCAGGAGTATTTCGAAGTCGATGTCGCGCACGGCCGCGCGGCGATGGAAAAAGAACTGGCACGGGGGATGTCAAAAGCGGGTGCGACCGCCATTGCGCTGGAAAAAGTGGCTGCGGCATTGGGCCACAAGGAACTCGACGAGTGCCTGGCCGCCATCGGCCGCAATGAAATCACGCCACACCAGATTGAAGTTGCGATTCGCGAACTGACGGCGCCGAAAGTCGAAGCGCCCGCCGGCGCTGGTGCCGGCGGAATGGTGGTGGTCGAATCGAAGCAGACCGCAAAAGCGTCAAGCGGCGTGCTGGTGCTGGGCCTGAACAACATCGCCACCATGGTCGCCAAGTGCTGCAAGCCGGTGCCACCGGATCCGATCACGGGATTCGTGACTAAGGCGCGCGGCGTGACGGTGCATCGGCTCGATTGCATCAACATCACCTCACTGCATGCCGACCAGCGCGAGCGCCTGATGCCCGCCGAGTGGGGAAATACCGGGGACCAGCCGTTCTCGGCCGACATGGAAGTCATCGCCGGCGACCGGCAAGGGTTGCTGCGCGATATTTCCGAGGCGCTCTCGCATGAGCGCATCAACGTCACCGCCGTCAATACGCTGTCACGTAACAACGTGGCCTCGATGCGTTTCACGGTGGAAATCCTGCGCTCGGAGCAATTGCAGCGTGTGTTGCGCGCGGTCGGCGAAGTGCCCGGTGTGGAAAGTGTCCGGCGTCGTTGAAATTAAAAACTCCAGCAACGACGGGCGTTTACAGCCATTTTGCGTTGCGAAACCGCGCCAATGCTTGAGTTTGGTCTTTTAAAAATCGCGTATACGCATTGCGCGCTCGTCGACTTCGCAGGTGCGCCGCAGCGCAGATCGCCACATGCATCCGAAAATTCTCTGCATCGCCATCGCGCACTGATTCGCGTATTCTGAGCCGTGCAATTAGTCAGCAGGCGGAGACACATTCGCCGAATTGTCGGCCGCCACAAAAGGAGAGAGACATGTTGAGAAAAATAGGGGCTGTGGCTATTGCAGTGGCCGCGCTGATGTCCGTGGCTTTTCCGGCAAGTGCGCAGAACTATCCCAACAAGACGGTGAAAATGGTGGTGCCTTTCGGGGCCGGTAGCGCCACCGACACCGTGGCGCGCCAGGTCAGCCAGCTTTTGTCCGAGGCGCTGGGACAGCAGTTCATCGTCGACAACAAGCCGGGCGCCAACGGTTCCATCGGCGCGGAATTCGTTGCCAGGGCCGCGCCCGATGGCTACACGCTTATCATGAGTACCAACACGCCGCACGCCGCCAGCGTGAGCCTGATGAAAAAAATCAACTACGACCCGGTGAAGGATTTCACTCCGGTTGCACGCGTGGCCAACATTCCATTTGTGCTGGTCGTGAACAACGACATCCCCGCTAAATCGCTCAAGGAATTGATCGAACTGGTGCGCAAGCAACCGGGCAAATTTTCGTATGCGTCAGGCTCATCGGGCAGCATCATTTCCGGCGCGGCGCTGGCCAGCGGCGCGAAGATCGACCTGCTGCATGTGCCGTACAAAAGTATTCCACCGGGACTTACCGATGTAATCGGCGGCCAGGTGTCGATGATTTTTGCCGACCTCGTCACCGGACTGCCGCAGATCAAGGCGGGCAAAGTGCGCGCATTGGCAGTGACCTCCGCAGACGCATCGCCGCTGTTGCCCGGTGTGCCGCCGTTGGCCAGTGCGGTCAAGGGTTTTGAACTCGTTGCCTGGTTCGCGTTGTTTGCACCTGCCAACACGCCGGCCGATATCGTCAAGAAGTTGAACAACGAAATCGTCAAGGCGCTGGCCCGCCCGGAAATGCGCGACAAGCTGGCCGCCGTCGGCCTGAGTGTGCAAACTTCAACGCCCGAACAACTGGCGGCATTCCAGAAAACCGAAATCACCAAGTGGGCGACCATGGTCAAGGACGCCGGGATACAACCGGAATAATCGCAGGCGATTTACCCAACCCGAATTCATGACGACACTCGCTACCGAAAACAACGGCCCGCTGGCCGGCGTTCGCATCCTTGACCTCACCACCGTGGTGATGGGGCCGTTCTCCACGCAGATCCTCGGCGACATGGGGGCCGAAATTATCAAGGTCGAGGCGCCTGCCGGCGACAACATGCGCTGGGTGGGCCCCATGCGCAATCCCGGCATGGGCCACATCCACATGCACCTGAACCGCAACAAGCGCTCGATCGTGCTCGACCTCAAAAAGCCGGAAGGGCTCGCCGCGATAAAGAAGCTCATCGCGCAGTGCGATGCGCTGATTTACAACGTGCGGCCGCAGGCGATGGCGCGGCTGGGGCTGGGTTATGACGCGGTGAAAGCGATCAATCCCAAGCTGGTGTACGTCGGCGCCTACGGATTTTCCGAGCGCGGAAGTTACGCGGGACGCCCCGCCTATGACGACCTCATACAAGGCGCCGCCGGCGTGCCATCGCTGACGATGGAGCAGGGCAGCGACGTGCCGCGCTACGCGCCGGTGACGCTGGGCGATCGCAGTGTCGGATTGCAAACGGTGATTGCCACCATCGGCGCGCTGTACCACGCGCAACGCACCGGCGTGGGCCAATCGGTCGATGTCACCATGTTCGAAAGCCTGTCGCAATTTGTGCTGGGCGATCACATGGGCGGGAAAACATTCGAGCCGCCCATCGGTGATGCCGGCTATGCGCGGCTGATTGCACCGCACCGCCGGCCCTATGCGACCAGCGATGGTTACCTCTGCGTGCTCATCTACAACGACAAGCACTGGAACAATTTTTTTGAAGCCATCGGCCGCAATGATTTGAAAACCGACCCGCGTTTCTGCGATCACACCTCGCGTGCGGCCAACATCCGCGATGTCTACCAGTTTGTCGCCGACATCATGCACACGCGCACCACGGCGCAATGGCAGGCGCTGCTGGAAAAAGCTGATATCCCGAATACGCCGATGCACACGATGGATTCGCTGATCAACGATCCGCATCTCAACGGCTCCGGATTTTTTCCGTTGTATGAACATCCGACTGAAGGTACGGTGCGCACTACCGCGCCCGTCGGCGAGTGGGGAGAAACGCCGCTGTCGATTCGAAGGCTTGCGCCGCGACTCGGTGAACACAGCCGAGAGATTTTGCGCGAAGCGGGACTCACCGATGCGGAGATTGATGCGATGGTTGATTCCGGCGCTACGCGTATCGCGGACGACCCAAAGCATTCAACACCATCGTGATTCGCGCGTTATTTATCTGCACGCAGAATCGTCTGCGCAGTCCCACGGCCGAGCAGGTTTTTTCGTCATGGCCGGGTGTGGAAACCGATTCGGCCGGGCTGGGAAACGATGCCGATGTCCCGCTGTCGGTCGAGCAGATAGAGTGGGCAACCCGGATATTCGTGATGGAAAAAGTGCATCGCAACCGCCTGTCGAAGAAATTCCGCGCGCACCTCAACGGCAAGCGCGTGATTTGCCTGGACATTGCCGACGACTACGAATTCATGCAGCCGGAATTGATTCGACTACTGGAGGCGAAGGCGGGAGGGTTTCTTCGGCCAGTTTGACAGGCGCTGGCGGATCGGCAGTAGGATAGTAAAACTCCAGCACTGGCGCGGCCTGCAGGCCATTATCGTGCTGCAATGCCCACCAAATGGCGTTCTACGTCGTATTATGCGGGCCTGCGCGCAAGTCACGATACTTGTGACCGTCACGCGCCAATCGTCAACATCGCAGTCCCTATAATTCGCCCATGCCTGCCGATCACCGCCCCACCGTGCAACCTCACTGGTGGAATTCACCCTATCTCCTTCTCACGCTCACCAGCCTGTTCTGGTCGTTAAACTGGGTCATCGGCCGCGCGGTGGTGGGCAAGGTGCCGCCGATCGCGCTGGCGTACGGACGGTGGCTGCTGGCCGTGCTGATCATGCTGCCGTTCGCCGCACCGCAAATCCGCAAGTGCTGGCCGCAGATCTGGAAGCATCGCGGCATCATCGTGCTGCTGGGGATGATCGGCACCGGATTCCACAACATGATTTCTTACCTGGCGCTCAATTACACGACCGCCATGAACGGCGTGATGCTGAATTCCTCCATTCCAGTGATGATCATCCTGCTCGGCGTGCTGTTTTTCCGCGAACGCATTGCCGGCCTGCAGATCGCCGGCGTGACCATTTCGCTGGTGGGTGTGTTCACCATCCTCAGCAAGGGTCATCCGGATACGCTGGCCACGTTTCAATTCAATATCGGCGATCTCATTGTGCTGGCGTCGATGATGCTGTGGGCGCTGTACACGCTGGCGCTGCGCTGGAAGCCGGACGGCATTCCACCCATCGCCTTCCTCTGTGTGTGCGGAATAGTTGGCGTCATCGCGATGACGCCTTTGGAGCTATGGGACATGTGGCGCGGATCGCATGTCGAATGGTCACTACCGGTGGCGGGCGCGTTCGTGTATCTCGCGCTGTTTCCTTCGTTCATCGGCTATATTTTCTGGAACCGGGCGGTGGAGCAGGTCGGCGCCAACGTATCGGGTTTGTTCGTGCACCTGATGCCGGTGTTTGGCAGCCTGATGTCGTGGCTTTTCCTCGATGAAAGCCTTTACTGGTTCCACCTGGCCGGTGTGGCGCTGATACTGGCGGGAATTTTCCTGAGTACCCGTACGTCCAACGCATCAGGCAAACCCGTCATGATTGCAGGAGAAGAATAATGCAACTCGTTTTGTGGCGTCACGCTGAAGCGGAAGACTATGCGGCCTCGGATCTGGCACGGCCGCTGACGCCGAAAGGCCGCAAGCAGGCGCAGAAAATGGCGGCGTGGCTGAAGGGGCAGGCGGACGTGGGCGCAAAGGATTGGCGCATTATTGCCAGCCCGGCTGTTCGCACACAGCAAACGGCCGAAGCGCTGGGCGTGCCTTTTGAAACGGTGCCCGGCATCGCGCCCGACGTCAGCGCCGGTGCCGTGCTGGACGCAGCACACTGGCCGCAGGGAAATGCCAATGTGGTGGTGGTCGGCCACCAGCCCACACTGGGCATGGTGGCGGCGCAGTTGATGAATGGCGCCGACGGTTACGTGTCGATCAAGAAGGGCGCCATGTGGTGGTTCGAGATGCGTGAAAAGGAGGGCAAGCGAGTTTCCGCTTTGAAGGCGATGGCCTCACCCGATATGGTGGGCTGATACATCTTTACGCGTCAGGCGGCGACAATCTCCAGCTTGATGCCTGCGTTTTTCCATTCCCCCGTTTCCTGCTCCAGCTCATATTGCGTGAGGCTGTGCGTGGCCAGCCAGTCGGACTTTACCGACAGCCGGAATTCGCCATTGATGCGCGCCAGCGAAAACAATTGCGCGTCCACATTGCGGCGGCTGCGGGACAGCAGGACTGCGAGCCGCAGGCACAGTACCTTGGTGGCAATCGATTCGTCGCGCGGCAGTTCAAAACCAATCTTGGTCAATCGTCCGCGTTGCGCCAGCACAATCGAAGCCAGCGTCGCCTGTTCACGTTTTGAAAATCCAGGCATGTCGGCGTTGGCAATGATGTAGGACGAATGTTTGTGGAAATTCGCCTGCGCGATGTCGATACCGATCTCATGCATGCGCGCGGCCCAGCCCAGGCGTTGCCGCCGCTGGAACGCGATTTCGCTGTCGGGCGATTCATCGGTCTGTTCAAAAAATGCCAGCGCCAGCTGCCGCACGCGCGTCGCCTGCGCATGATCGACGTGATAGCGCCGCGCCATCGCTTCCACGGTGGCGTCGCGGATGTCCTCGTGGTGGGCGCGGCCCAGCAGGTCATACAGGACGCCATCGCGCAATGCCGTGTCGGCCACCGACATGTGCTTGATATCGAGCAGCTCGAAGACGGTGAGCATGATGGCTAAGCCGCCCGGCAGCACCGGCACACGGTCACCTTTCACACCGGGCAGATTCAGCGATTTAAAGCCACCCGCCTTGATGGCTTTTTCGCGCAGCCATTCGAGGCCCTCACGCGAAATGCCCTCGGTCGTCAGGCCGTTTTCCTGGAGGATGATGCCCAGCGCCTTGGCCGTGCCGCTGGAGCCGATGGCATCTTTCCAGCCTTCCTTGCGGAATTTGGTGGTGATCTGTTCCAGCTCTTTGGCCGCTGCAAGCTGCGCCTCGCGGAAGCCGCGCTTGTCCATGCTGCCGTCGGGAAAATAGCGTTCCGAGTAGCTCACGCAACCCATGTACAGGCTGTCCAGCACTTTTGCTTTCAACCGATGGCCGATGATGAATTCGGTTGAACCGCCGCCGATGTCGACCACCAGCCGGTCGTGCTGTGACGGCGGCAGGCTCTGGGCAACGCCGACGTAAATCAGCCGGGCCTCTTCGCGCCCGGCGATGACCTCAATGGGATAGCCAAGGATGCTCTCGGCTTCCTTCACAAATGCGTCCGCATTCTTGGCCACGCGCAGCGCATTGGTGCCCACCACACGCACGGCTTCACGCGGCAGTCCGCGCAAGCGCTCCGAAAAAATTCGCAAGGCATTGAACGCGCGTTCGGCGGTTCTTTCGTCGATTTTCTTGTCGGGCGTAACGCCGGCGCCCAAGCGTACGGTCTCTTTCAGCGAATCCAGCTGGTATAGCTGCTGGTCGACGACGCGGGCAATCTGCAGATGAAAGCTGTTGGAACCGAGGTCGACGGCGGCGAGGGTCTGCTGGGGCATTTTTTTGTGTTCTGCAGGGTTTGGCGAAGTATGTCACAGGGAAACCGGAACGCGCCGCGCCGGGCGCTGTCTTCATTGGGGCATGACAGCTGTCATGGAAACGTAATACGCTGGCGCTACCGTGTCGAAACATACCCACAAGAAATCGAAGCACGCTCACTCCATGCCGACGAAGAAAAACGTCGCGGTGACCGGCTCGCCCGCGGTTGCGGCGCCCGTGTCATCGCTCGCTGCACCGCCGGCGGCCAAGCCGCGAGGGCAATACCTGAATCGCGAATTGCAGCTGATGGCCTTCAACCGGCGCGTATTCGCGCAGGCCGAGGACCCGACCGTGCCGTTGCTGGAGCGGCTGCGTTTCCTCACCATCGTTTCATCAAATCTCGATGAGTTTTTCGAGATACGTGTCGCGGGTCTAAAAGAACAGATCAAGCTGAAGTCCGGTTCGCGTGGCGCCGACGGCCTGACCGCGCAAGAGACCTTCGATCTCGTCGCGCGCGATGTGCACGAACTGGTCACGCGCCAATACATGCTGCTGAACGACCAATTGTTTCCAGCGATGGCGGCGGAAGGCATCTGCTTCCTGCGGCGCGCACAGTGGACAACGAAACAGCAGGCGTGGATCAAGGATTATTTTTTCCGCGAAATGATGCCGGTGCTGACGCCGATCGGGTTGGATCCCGCGCATCCGTTTCCGCGCGTGTTCAACAAGAGCCTTAATTTCGCGGTGGAGCTGACGGGACGTGATGCGTTTGGCCGTGATTCGCAGCGCGCCATCGTGCAGGCGCCTCGCGTGCTGCCAAGGGTCATCAAGCTGCCGCCCGAGGTTGCGGAAGGTGAAAACAATTTTATTTTCCTGACGTCCATCCTGCACCAGCACGTCGGCGAACTTTTCGCCGGCATGGAAGTTCTGGGCTGCTACCAGTTCCGTGCCACGCGAAATTCCGATTTGTTTGTGGACGAGGAAGAAGTCAAGAACCTGCGCCTGGCTTTGCAGGGCGAACTGCCGCAACGCCATTTGGGCGACGCGGTTCGGCTGGAGGTTGCGGACAATTGTTCGGAAGAAATGCTGCTGTTCCTGTCGTCGCAATTCGAGTTGAGCGAGGTGGATGTCTACAGAGTCAACGGACCGGTGAACCTGGTGCGGCTGATGAGCGTGCCGGACCAGGTGGCACGCGCGGATCTGAAATATCCGGCCTTCACGCCGGGTATTCCGAAGCCGTTCGTCAAGGTGGCCGTCAAGATGGCGAAGGGCCGCGATTTTTTCGACGTCCTGAAAAAGCACGACATACTTTTTCACCATCCTTTCGAAAGCTTTACACCGGTCATCGAATTTATCCAGCAGGCCGCGCACGATCCGCAAGTGGTAGCCATCAAGCAGACGGTGTATCGCACCGGCACTGATTCAGCGATCATGGAAACGCTGATCGACGCGGCCAAGCGCGGCAAGGAAGTAACGGTGGTGGTGGAGCTGATGGCGCGCTTCGATGAGGAAGCGAACCTGAACTGGGCCGCTCGCCTCGAGGAGGTTGGCGCGCACGTAGTGTATGGCGTGGTCGGCCACAAGACCCATGCCAAGATGGCGCTGGTCGTGCGGCGCGAGGTCCACGACAATGATGATCCGGACGCGAAGAATGCGCAAGTGCGCCTTCGACGTTACGTGCACCTGGGCACGGGCAATTACCATCCCCGTACCGCCAGCCTCTACACCGATTTCGGCCTGATGACAGCCAATGAAGGCATCTGCACCGACGTCAACGCGATTTTCGTACAGCTCACCGGGTTAGGCAAAGCCACGCGGCTGGCAAATGTCTGGCAGGCGCCATTCACGCTGCACACCGGCGTCATGGCCTCCATCGAACACGAGATCAAGATCGCAAAGAGCGGCAAGCGCGCGCACATCATCGCCAAGATGAATGCACTGCTGGAGCCGCAGGTGATCGAGGCGCTGTATCGCGCGTCAAAGGCGGGTGTGAAAATTGACCTGATCGTTCGCGGCGTCTGCGCATTGCGGCCCGGGGTCGCGGGACTGTCCGAGAACATCCGCGTGCGCTCGATTGTCGGGCGTTTCCTGGAGCATTCGCGCATCTTCTATTTTCGCAATGGCGGGGCCGGCCATGAGCAGGTAATGCTCTCAAGCGCGGACTGGATGGAACGCAATTTTTTCCGCCGCATCGAGCTGTGCTTTCCTGTCAATGATCCGCGCCTGAAACGCCGCGTGATCAGCGAGGGGCTGATGCCGTACCTGCAGGACAACGCGCAGGCGTGGGAGATGGATGGGGAGGGCGGCTATACGCGCAAGCAGCCAGTCAAGCCGTCACGAACGGCGGGCAAGTCAAAGACAGTGGCGAAGCCGGTGCGAAAGGCTGCGCAGGAAATCTTGCTGAAGTTGCTGGCGGGCGACTAGATCGCCTCGTCGTTGCAGGCCTGCATTGCGCACACCAGTAAACTGCCCGCGAATCAACGCGGGCTTGCGGCCGCGCCAGTTACCAGAGTTTCCACCAGGGGGTGTGGCCGTCTGTGCCCTTGGCAACCATATTATTTTTGGGGAAATTCTTTTCCAGTACGCGGCGCGATGAATTGGCCAGGTCTTTCTGGCCCATCTGTTCATACGACAGGACCGTGACCACCAGCGCCTCTTCATTGGCGGGCGCTTGCGGGTAACGCTGCATGACGTTTTCGGCGCGATTCACCGCCGCCAGGTAGGCGCCGCGATTGTAGTAGTACGTGGCAACGGCCACGTCATGCTTGGCCAGCGAATTGACGAGGTAGGCCATGCGGCTGCGGGCATCCTCCGTATACTTGCTGTCCGGGAAACGCACCACCAAGTCCTTGAACACTTCAAAAGATTCGCGCAATGCCTTGGGATCGCGTTCGGAGGGATCCAGGTTCAGCAGTTCGCCGAACAGGCCCAGGTCGGGCTTGAAAAACGCCAGGCCCTTGATGTAGAGCGCATAGTCCACATAGGCATGATTGGGGTGCAGCTTGATGAAGCGGTCGGCAGAAGCCACAGCTTCGGCGGTATCGCCTTCCTTGTAGTGGGCGTAGGCAATATTGAGCTGCGCCTGTTGCGCGTAACGGCCAAACGGATACTTGGCTTCCAGTGCCTCAAAGCCCTTGACCGCGCCGTTATAGTTGGCGGAATCGAGTTCTTCCTTGGCGTTCTTGTAAAATTGCTCGACTGTCCAGTTTTTCTGCTGATCGGCCTTGTCGCCAAACATCCCGCAACCGGCGAGCAAGGTGCTGGCAATCGCCAGGGCCGCAAATAAAGATCTAGTCATACTGATTGGGCATTCCATGTGGATGACGGTCAGGACGCTCAAGCCCCTCATCACCACTCCTGATGCGCAAGCGCGTAAGGGTGGAAACGCCGAATTCACAGGCGTGAATTCCGGAAAGAGAAGCAAGGCATGCTGCCTGTCGAAATTGAAGAAGAAGATTATAGCCCAGGCGACCTCAAATCCCCTGCGGCCGCCGCTGCAGGCACCCATGGCTCTGTAACGTCCATGACCCCTGTGACCGTCAAAGTGCCGATAAGTTTGTCCGGCATGCGCCTGGACCAGGCGTTGGCCGAGCTGCTGCCCGATTATTCGCGCAGCCGGCTATCGGCCATGATCAAGGAAGGCGCCATCAGCGTCGATGGTCAGACTGCCCAACCCAAGACCAAGCTGCTGGGCGGCGAAATCATCGAGGCCCGCCTGACGCCACGCGCTGAAGAATCCGCTTTCCTGCCGGAAGACATTCCGCTGTCGGTGATTCATGAAGATGACGATGTCATCGTGCTGGACAAGCCGCCGGGACTGGTCGTGCATCCTGCCGCAGGCAACTGGAGCGGCACCATGTTGAATGGCTTGCTGCATCGCAATCCGGCAGTCTCGAACCTGCCACGGGCGGGGATCGTGCACCGGCTGGACAAGGACACCAGCGGCGTCATGGTCGCGGCAAAGAACGAGGGCGCGCAACTCTCACTGGTAAGGCAGCTCCAGGCACGCACCATGAAGCGGATTTATGTGGCGCTGGTTCGCGGCAAGCTGACCAAGGATGGCACGGTCGAAGCGCCCATTGGCCGTCATCCGCACCAGCGCACCAAGATGGCTGTAATGCGCGAATACGATGGCAAGGACCAATCACAGGGAAAACCGGCCGTGACGCACTATCGTGTGCTGGAGCGGTTTGCCTTTCACACCCTGGTCGAATGCCGGCTTGAAACCGGGCGTACGCACCAGATTCGCGTGCACATGCAATCCATCGGCTTTCCGCTGGAGGGTGACACGGTCTATGGCCCGAGCATGACCGGCATCGACGCTGATGTGCGTGCAGTCATTCGTGATTTCGGGCGGCAGGCGCTGCATGCACGCAAGCTTTCATTCGACCACCCCACGGAAAATGTGGAACGCACGTTCGAGGCGCCGCTTCCTGAGGACATGCGCGAATTCATTGACTTTGCAGCAGGGCTGGGCTGATGCCGGGAGGGCTTGACCTCATCGTCCCGGACTGGCCGGCGCCGCCGGGGATTTCGGGATTTTTCACGACGCGTGCGGGTGGCGCGAGTGAAGGCGAATTCGCAAGCCTGAACCTGGGTTTGCATGTCGGTGACAACGAGCAGGCGGTTCGTGAAAACAGGCGTCGCCTCGTTGCGCTACTGCCGGCGGAACCGCTTTGGCTAAACCAGGTTCATGGCACCAGTGTCATCACGATTAATGACGACAACTTGAATGTACCGGTGGCGGATGCGTCGAGCACACGCCTTTCCCGGCGTCCCTGTGCCGTGCTGGTAGCGGACTGCCTCCCCGTGCTTTTTTGCGACAACACTGGTTCATCCGTCGCCGCAGCGCATGCGGGATGGCGCGGCCTTGCCGCAGGCGTGCTGGAGCGAACGGTCGAATCCATGTCCGTAACGCCTGCCAACGTCATGGCCTGGATGGGCCCTGCCATCGGCGCATCGGCCTTTGAGGTGGGGCAGGACGTCGTCGACAGTTTTGCGCAATCGTCGTCCACTGCCCGCGCCGCATTTCAGGCGATCGAGGAGAAGCCTGGCAAATATCTGGCTGATATTTACTTGCTTGCGCGGCAGCGGCTGGAGAGTGCCGGCGTAAAGCAGGTTTACGGCGGTCAATTCTGCACGGTAAGCGACCCGTCTCGTTTCTTTTCCTATCGCCGCGACGGGCGATGCGGCCGCATGGCGGCAGTTATCTGGCGGGAATAGCGCGCGCTCTTGGTTAAATATCCCTGTGGACGCCAGCGGGTGGAGGGCGCCGGGCTGCATGTTAAAATAATGCAATCAAGTTGCATTCAGCGCAAAAATTCTTCGCAGGCCGGGAAAAAGCAGCGTTCCGCCGCGACAAACAGGCCCACCTCTTCATGACTTTGCTTTACATCGTTCTCGCCAGCCTGGCGGGCGGATTGGTATCAGTGCTGCTGGCAGCACTGGTGGCGTGGCGCATCCAGCCGCGGCTGATACCCATGTTCGTCAGCTTCGCCGTGGGCGCGTTGCTGGGCGTGGTGTTTCTCGATCTGCTGCCGCATATTTTCGAATCCGCGCAATACCGGCACGATGCCGCCATGTGGATCCTGATCGGCATCCTGGCGTTTTTCGTCCTGGAAAAAATGGTCCTGTGGCGGCATAACCACGATCACGCCGGCCAGGCGGAAGCGGCGGTCGCGGGTGCACATGCAAGCCAGAATCATGCAAGTCAGAATCATGCGGATCACAATCATGCGGATCACAATCATGCAGGCCACGGTCCCGCACATGCGCACTCGCACAGTCATTCGCATGGCGACTCTGGCGACAGCGGCCGTTCATCCAGCGCGTGGATGATCATCATCGGTGACGGCTTTCACAATTTCACCGATGGCTTTGCCATTGCGGCCGCATTCACGGCGGATGTGCGCCTGGGCATCGTCACTTCAATCGCCATCGTGGCGCACGAGCTGCCGCAGGAGCTGGGGAATTTCCTGGTGCTGATTCACTCAGGATTCAGCAAGACGCGCGCATTGTTCTGGAACGTGGTGTCCAGTTTTGCCACGCTGGCAGGCGCCATCATCGCCTATTTCGCGCTCCAGACGTTCGACCAGTATTCGGTGATCTTCCTCTGCTTTGCTGCATCCAGCATGATCTACGTCGCCATCGCCGACCTGATTCCGGGCCTGCACAAACGCACCTCCACGCGTGAATCAGCCCTGCAGATTGCCCTGATCGGCATGGGCGTTCTTTCCATCGCCGCCTTCCACCTGGTGCTCGCGCATTGATGCCTGTTCGAGTGCGGCTTTCTGCGCGCGCCTGAATTTTCGCTGTGTCGCGATCATCCACAGCAGCAGCACGCACGGCGCCAGGCCGTAAAACACAAACGTCATCACGCCCGCAACGACGCTGCGTTCCGTGATCGCCATCATCAGGATCACCCATAGCCACGCAATGACGACAATATGCATACGGATTCCGGTGGTGTGCTGGAAAGCGAAAGCCCGATGTCGCATAATTAATGACCGCACGAACCACTTGAAGAGCGCGCTCACCTAGGCTTCGCATGTCATCCCATAGTAATTCATTCGATTTCCAGAAAGTACTTTCCGGCGTACAGGAATCAGGCACACGCTTGATCCAGCAGATCGGTGCGATACCGGCGCCCGCCAACATCAACGAAGCGTGGCAGGCCATGCTGACTGCGCTGGGCAATGAGCCCGCGCAACTTGCCGCCATCCAGAAACGATTCGCCGATGAGCAGCAGCGCCTGATGCAAACCTACGTCCAGCCGCAGGCCGGTGGTGCCTCTATGGCCGCGCCGATCAGCGCGCAGGACAAGCGATTTTCCGGCGACATATGGCAGGACACGCCACATTTCCGCTATATCGCGGAATCGTATCTCGCCGCATCGCGATTGATGATGGAGAGCATTGACGATGTCGCCGTCGAGCCGGAGATGAAGCAGAAAATGCGCTTCTTCGCCAAGCAATATCTCGATGCAATGTCGCCGTCGAATTTCCTGATGACCAATCCGGAAGCGCTCAAGTCCGCCATCGAATCGAAAGGCGAGACACTGCGTGCAGGGCTGGAAAATCTCAAGGACGACATGGAAAAGGGCCACATTTCCATGACCGACGAAAGCGCGTTCAAGATCGGCGAAAACATCGCGCTTTCACCGGGCGCGGTGGTGTTTGAAAACGAAATATTCCAGCTGGTGCAATACGCGCCGCTGACCAGGCAGGTGCACATGCGGCCGCTGCTGATGGTGCCGCCGTGCATTAACAAGTTCTACATCCTCGACCTGCGTCCCGATAATTCCTACGTGAAATACGCGGTGGAGCAGGGGTTCACCGTTTTCCTGGTGTCATGGCGAAACGTGAAGGAACCGCAAGCGAAACTGACATGGGATGACTACATCGCCGACGGCGTTATCAAGGCCATCGATACGGTTCGCATCATTTCCAATGTCGAAAAAATAAACACGCTCGGTTTCTGCGTCGGCGGAACATTGCTGGCCAGTGCGCTGGCAGTGTTGCGGCGCATGGGGCATGACGTGGTGGAGAGCGTGACGCTGCTGACGTCGTTCCTCGATTTTTCCGATGTCGGCGATATCTCGGCCTACATCGACGACGCTTTTGTCGAGCGGCGCGAACGCGAAGTCGGGCAGGGCGGCATCATCAACGGCAGTGAACTCGCGTTCGCGTTTACATCCTTGCGCGCCAATGACCTGGTGTGGAATTACGTTGTCAACAACTACCTCAAGGGAACCAAGCCGCCCGCGTTCGATCTCCTGTTCTGGAATTCCGACAGCACCAATTTGCCAGGCCCCTGGTACACCTATTACCTGCGCAATACCTATTTCGAAAACAACCTGATCAAGCCCGACAAACTGACCATGTGTGGTGTGCCGGTCGATCTTTCGTATGTAGATATGCCGGCGTTCGTATTCGCGGCGAAGGAAGATCACATCGTGCCGTGGCGGACGGCGTATTCCAGTGCCTCCTACCTGGGTGGTGAAACAGAATTTGTTCTGGGCGCGTCCGGCCATATCGCCGGTGTGGTCAATCCGGCGTCGAAAAACAAACGCAGTTACTGGTCGGGTGGTGAGCTTGATTTGCCGCAAAAGCAATGGCTGGATCACGCGACAGAAACCGAAGGCAGCTGGTGGCCGCACTGGATTGAATGGCTGAAACAATTCGGCGGAAAAATGATTGCTGCACCGCATTCACCCGGCAATGCGGCATTCAAGGCGCTGGAACCGGCGCCTGGCAGATACGTGATGGAGAAAGCCTAGAGCCCACGCCCGATGATTGCCGCGCTATCCGGTCAGGTGCTATTGTTTGCGCAACAACAGTTTTCCGAACCATCACCCAACAATGATGGTCCATAAAATCAGACGCACAGGAGAGAGAAGATGACAACCCCACAAGCATCGCAATCGAAACAACGCATCGCCGTCGTGACCGGCGGCATGGGCGGATTGGGCGAGGCAATCTGCATGAAGCTTGCCCGCATGGGCATCAAGGTGGTGGTGACCTATTCGCCGACCAATACCAAATCGGCCGCGTGGCTGAAGGAAATGGCGGCGCGTGATTTTCACTTTCACGGCTTCGCGGTTGACGTGGCGGACTATGATTCCTGCGCTGCCGCCGTTGAGAAAATCCAGAAGGAAATCGGCCCCGTCGACATCCTGATCAACAATGCCGGCATCACGCGTGACACGACTTTCAAGAAGATGAACAAGGTTGACTGGCAGGCGGTGGTAAGCACCAATCTCGACAGCGTGTTCAACATGTGCAAGCCGGTCGTCGACGGCATGGTTGAACGTGGCTGGGGCCGCGTAATCAATGTGTCGTCGGTGAATGGCCAGAAAGGCGCATTCGGCCAGACCAACTATTCGGCGGCCAAGGCCGGGATGCACGGCTTCACCAAGG
>JBDTWS010000029.1:0-29285 GCA_040006575.1 Betaproteobacteria bacterium | reverse complement strand
GGCGAATCCGGCTACATGCTGGTCGAAGGCGTGCAGGACAGCGAGCGCATGGCCAGCATGTGGATGGAACTGCAGCAATCGCGCAGCTCCACCCGCGTGACTCTCGCCAACAAGACCAAGCGCGGCGAAATCATTCACACCGAGTGGTACAACACACCGCTGGTCGACAATGATCAGAAAGTCATCGGCGTCGCCTCGCTGGTGCAGGACATCACCGAGCGCCTCAACACCGAGCGCACCATTCACTACATGGCGCATCACGATGCGCTCACCGGCCTGCCCAATCGCCGCCTGATGCAGGATCGCTTGAACCAGGCCATCCTGCAGGCGCGCCGCAACCAGACGCACGTAGCTCTACTGTTCCTTGATCTCGATCGCTTCAAGCTGGTCAACGACACGCTGGGACACGAGACCGGCGATTACGTCTTGCGTGATGTGGCCAAGCGGCTGATGAAGGTGGTGCGTGAAGGCGACACCGTATCGCGCGAAGGCGGTGATGAATTCGTCATCGTGCTGCCCGATCTGGAGAAACCCGAATCCGCGCAGGTGGTGGCCAACAAGATCCTGCACGAACTCTCGCAGTCGATCGAAGTATCGGGACACGAACTCACGGTAACCGCATCGATCGGTATTTCGCATTACCCGAACGACGCCACCGACATCCAGCACCTTCTGAAACACGCCGACTCCGCCATGTACCAGGCCAAGGATGCCGGCCGCAACACCGCGCGGTTCTTCACCAGCGATCTCAATTTCCTCTTGTCCAAGCGCCTCGAGGTCGAATCGCGCTTGCGCCGCGGCATCGAGCGCAGCGAGTTTTTCCTGCGCTACCAGCCGCAGGTCGAAGTCATGAGCGGCCGCATCATCGGCGTGGAAGCATTGCTGCGCTGGAACGATCCGCAGCAGGGTGAGATATATCCGAAAGACTTTATTTCCATCGCGGAAGAACTGGGTCTCATCGTGCCATTGGGCGAATGGGTATTCCGCACTGCCTGCCAGCAGATCAAGGCCTGGGACCATGAAGGCTACAAGGATCTCACCGTCTCGGTGAACCTGTCACCGCGACAGTTCATATCGCGCAAGTTGCTGCCGTCGATGAAATCCGCCTTGCTGGAGACCGGCATCGACCCGCGCCGCATCGATCTCGAAATCACCGAGACCGTCGCCATGCGCAACCTCGAACAGTCCATCGAAATCCTCACCGAGCTGCGGCGTATCGGCGCCACCATCTCCATCGACGATTTCGGTGTGGGCTATTCATCACTCGGCCAGCTGAAACGCCTGCCCGCGCAAACGCTCAAGATCGACCGCAGCTTCATCTCGCAAATTCCGGATGATCCGAACAGCTGCTCGATTACTGAAGCCATCATCGCCATGGGCAAGCGCCTACATCTGCGTGTGGTGGCGGAAGGCGTGGAATCGCAAGCGCAGCTCGATTTCCTGCGCGCCAACAATTGCGATGCGTACCAGGGATATTTGTACGCGAAGCCGTTGACGACGGTGGAAACGACGGCATTGCTGAAATCGCAACGAGTCGCCGCGTAGTTTGCAGGCCGGCCCGCACGTCGCCACGTAAATCGCCATTCTGCGCGCTTCTCCAGGCATAAATGCCCTGGAAGGCGCACCGGCGTTAGACTTTACCGGTCAATTTTTCAATTAATTTCACCGCGCGCCGCACCCGTGTTTCCGCGGTCTTGCCCCCGCTCACTTGCATCGCATGCATGCGCTGTGCCGACGGACTGATGCGGCGCCAGACATCGGCCGCGAATTTGTCCTGGGCCAAAACCTGCGTCAATTCCACCGGCACAAAATCCTCCACCAGCGTGAGCACGAAAGTACAGACATCGCCGGTGTCGACGTTTGCCTTGCGGCAAGCAGCATCGGTGATGCCGATAAACCAGCCGTCGCGCTCTTTCCAGAAGACCGTGGAACGATGACCCAGCGTCGTGCCGTTCATGAGTGCATCGACGACAAACGTCTTTGTCTGTTTCCATGCGGCGATTTTTTTCGCGGGAAAGACGGCGAAGCGGGCGAGTGCGTCGGTGTGACGTTCGATGGGGGCAGTGAATGTGAGGGTGGGCATTGGTAGAGAATGAAAATGTGCGAATTAGTTTAACGCTTAGGAAAAAATACTCCTGAGCGGGCATTGCGTCCTGGGTTGCCGTAGTTTTTTGCCGTTGAATTTGTTGTTGCTCTTGACTTCAAATTCCCATGAGAGTCGCCGAGCAACGGAGTGACGACCGGAGCAGTCCGCTTCGAATGTTTGAGGACGAGCTCAAACCAAACCGTTAGTGCAGTAACCATTCGAGTCCGAGTTTTCGAAGCGGCCGGTCGTCGCTTCGTTGCGACGGGTAGCCCGAAGGGCCGACGACCCTGGGGTCGCCTTTTCTTTGGTTACTTTCTTTTGGCGAAGCAAAAGAAAGGTCGGAGCATGCTCCGACGCGCTTTTGCCGCCCGGCAACCCCGGGCCACCCCGCCGGGCGCGATGCCTGGATCAATCTACAACCATCAGCCCTTCGATACCTCAGGGCGAACGGACATTATTTACACCTTGCCAGCCTATCACTACCCTTCGACAAGCTCAGGGCGAACGGTGAGAAATTGAGTCTGCGCAAAGTCCCCGACAATCACCCAACCCTACCCTTCGACACGCTGAGGACGATCGGCGGTGCTATTCACGAGTAAGCATCGGCAACTCCAACCCCCTCTCCCTCGCACAATCAATCGCCTCCTCATACCCCGCATCCGCATGACGCATCACCCCCGTCCCCGGATCATTCCACAACACCCGCTCAATCCGCCTGGAGGCCGCATCGGTCCCATCACAAACAATCACCACCCCCGAATGCTGCGAAAACCCCATCCCCACACCACCGCCATGATGCAGCGACACCCACGTCGCGCCACCTGCGGTATTGAGTAACGCATTCAGCAACGGCCAATCCGACACCGCATCCGATCCATCCTTCATCGCTTCCGTCTCTCGGTTCGGCGAGGCCACCGACCCCGAATCCAGGTGATCGCGCCCGATCACCACCGGCGCCTTCAACTCACCCGATTTCACCATCTCATTAAACGCCAGTCCCAACCGGTGCCGTTGCCCCAACCCCACCCAGCAAATACGCGCAGGCAATCCCTGGAATGCAATCCGCTGCGCCGCCATGTCGAGCCAGTTGTGCAGATGCGGATCGTCGGGAATCAGCTCCTTCACTTTCGCGTCGGTCTTGTAAATATCTTCCGGGTCCCCCGACAGCGCCACCCAGCGGAACGGTCCGACACCACGGCAGAACAGCGGCCGGATATACGCCGGAACAAACCCCGGGAAATCGAACGCGTTCGCGACACCCTCTTCTTTCGCCACCTGGCGGATGTTGTTGCCATAGTCGACCGTGGGGATGCCCATCGCATGCAGCGCAAGCATGGCGCGCACTTGCGTGGCCATGGAAGCGCGCGCCGCCTTGATCACGGCATCAGGGTCACTCACGCGCAGCGCTGCCGCTTTTTCCATTGTCCAGCCGGAAGGCAGGTAGCCATTGAGCGGATCGTGCGCGGAGGTCTGGTCGGTGACCATGTCGGGCCGCGCACGCGCGTCGCCGGCTTTCGCACGTGTGAAGATGTCGGCAAACACATCGGCCGCATTGCCGAGCAGGCCCACCGAAATCGCCTCGCCTTTCTTGTGTGCGCTTTCAATGATGGCGAGCGCATCGTCCAGCGACTTCGCCTTCGCATCCACGTAACGCGTGCGCAGGCGGAAATCGATGCGCGTTTCATCGCACTCCACCGCCAGCATTGATGCACCTGCCATCGTCGCCGCCAGCGGCTGCGCGCCACCCATGCCACCCAGCCCGCCGGTCAGGATACATTTGCCTTTGAGATTGCCGCCGAAATGCTGGCGGCCTGCTTCCACAAAAGTTTCATAGGTGCCCTGCACGATGCCTTGCGAGCCGATGTAGATCCACGAGCCCGCGGTCATCTGGCCGTACATCATCAGGCCCTTTTTATCGAGCTCGTGAAAGTGTTCCCACGTCGCCCAGTGCGGCACCAGGTTTGAGTTCGCCAGCAGTACACGCGGTGAATCTTCGTGTGTGCGGAAGACACCCACCGGTTTGCCGGACTGGATCAGCAGTGTTTCGTCGGGCTCAAGCTTTTTTAGTGAGGCCAGGATGGCGTCAAAACATTTCCAGTCGCGCGCAGCGCGACCGATGCCGCCATACACGACGAGATCCTGTGGCCGCTCAGCGACTTCGGCATCGAGATTGTTCTGGATCATGCGATAGGCGGCTTCGATCAGCCAATTCTTGCAAGTGATGGCAGTGCCACGCGGCGCGCGAATCACGCGGGTTTCGTCGTGACGCGGATCGGCTTGCGGCACCGGTTGCGGAAGTTGCGGGCGGGAGAGATCGTTCATGGTCGTTCCTGGAGAAGTTTCAGTATCACCGGCCCGGCAATCAATAACCACGGTACTGCGGCCATGCCGAGGCTCAAGAACACGGCAGCGCTGCCCAGGTCTTTTGCCCGCTTCGAGAGGTCATGATTTTCAAGGCTGACGCGATCAACAATTGCTTCGATGGCGGAGTTGAGCAACTCGATCACCAGCACCATCAGCAGCGAGGCAATCAGTATGGCGCGCTCCAGCAACGTCAGCGGCAGGAACAGCGCGAAGGGCAGCAATACCACGCAAAGGAATAATTCCTGCCGAAACGCGTGCTCATGCTTGACTGCCGCGCCGAAGCCTTCCGCGGAATAAAAAAAAGCTTTCCAGATGCGCTTTAAACCGCTCTTGCTTTTGTGTTCACTCATGGGTGCTCGCCTGCGCCTCGGTTTTTTCTAAGCGCTTATTGTATCCAGCAACGCGAGGATCGTATCGAGTGAATCGGCGTCGGCGATTTTCTTGTCGCGGCGTATCCGCAGCATGCGCGGAAAGCGCACCGCCACGCCGGACTTATGGCGCTTTGATCGCTGGATTCCTTCAAACGCCAGTTCGAACACCAGCTCCGGTTTTACCGTGCGCACGGGCCCGAATTTCTCCAGCGTGTTCTTGCGGATGAAGGCGTCGACTTCGGCGATCTCTTCATTGCTCAAACCGGAATACGCTTTGGCAAAAGTCACCAATTGGCGCGGCTCTCCAGCCATTTCTGCCCCGGAAGGCGCACCAGCGCTCGAGTTCCACACGCCGAATGTGTAATCCGAGTACAGGCTGGCGCGCTTGCCGTGCCCGCGCTGCGCATACATCAGTACGCAATCCACGGTGAGCGGATCGATTTTCCATTTCCACCAGTCGCCTCGCGTGCGGCCGACGCCATAGGGTGAATCGCGACGCTTCAGCATCAGCCCTTCCGTGCCGCGCGACCGGCTTTCCTCGCGTGCCAGCGCCAGTGTGGTCCACGATGGCGCGCGCACGATATCGGAAAGTTGCAATACCGCCGGGTGATCAGGGTTGAGCGGAATCGAATGCACCAGTTCGTGCAATTTGGCGCGGCGCTCGTGCAGCGGCCGCGTACGCCAGTCTTCGCCTTCCAGCTCAAGTAAATCATAGGTCAGGAAAATCGCCGGCGTGTCGGCCATGATTTTCTTGCCGGGATTCTTGCGGCCCAGGCGTTTTTGCAAGGCGTTGAAGGGCAGGATTTTCCCGTCCTTCGCCGGCAAGACTTCACCATCGAGCACGCAGTCGGGTAGTGCTGCGCCGGCGGCCACGATTTCGGGAAATTGTTCGGAAATCAGCTCCTCTCCACGCGACCAGAGAAAAACGCCGCCCGGCCGCTTCACCAGTTGCCCGCGAATGCCGTCCCATTTCCACTCTGCCTGCCATTGCGACACTTCACCCAATGCCGTGGTCAGCGCGTCCGCATTGCCTTCCACCGGATGCGCCAGGAAAAACGGATACGGCTTGGAAACATCGAACGCGCTGTCTTCCTGCGAAATCAGTTTCTCGTAGTTGTCGGGCGTCGGCCCCCAGTCGCCGGCCATGCGATGCGCGATCACTTTCGCGTCGAGCCCCGACACCTGTGACAGCGCGCGCATCACCAGCAGGCCGGAAACACCGACGCGAAATGATCCGGTGATCAGCTTGTTGAAAACGAAACGCTCGCCTGCATCGAGCTCATGCCAGTAAGCGAGCAGGGTATCTCGCTGCAGCGATTCATCGAGCTTGCGCAAGGGCAGCAGCCGTTCAATGATCCACGTGTGCAAAGGCTGGTCGGTTGCCTGCACCGGCGGCGGCAGGATCAGCGCAATCGTTTCAGCGAGATCGCCGACCGCGTCGTAACTTTCTTCAAACAGCCACAGCGGCAGTCCCGCCGCTTCGGCCGCCCATTGATGAAGTTTTTTCGCAGGCACGGCCTGTCGCGGTCGATTACCCGTCAGGAAATAGACAGCCCAGCACGCATCCGCGGCCGTGCTTTCCCGAAAATAATCCACGAGTGCGGCCACCTTGTCGTTGGTGCGCGTGGACGCGTCCAGTGTCGCGTACAGGCGGGCGAAGCACTTCACGCGCCGGCCTCTTCCGTAATTTCGCCGGCTTCGATCTCACTACCCGCCTCGCCGTGAAAATCGGTTTCCAGCGCATCGGCATCCAGCCCATGTTCGCGCAGGTAGCGCACCATTGTCGGCACCTGCCCGTGCGTCACAAGCACGCGCGAGGCATCCGAGGCTTCGATGGCGGCCAGCAGTCCCGGCCAGTCGGCGTGGTCGGATATCACCAGGCCCTGGTCGACGTTGCGCTGCCGCTTCGCCCCGCGTATCGCCATCCACCCGGACGCGAAGGCATCCGAATATTCGCCGAAGCGTTTGATCCACGGCGTGGATTGCGCGGAAGGTGGTGCAACCACCAGCGCGTTGCTGTAATCGAATTTGCGATCGACCTCGGACACCATTTGCGTCTCCGGCAACGACACGCCCGATGCCCGGTACGCTCGATTGAGCACCTCAACCGCACCGTGCACGAAGATCGGCCCGATACTCGCGTTGACGCCCTTGAGGATGCGCTGCGCCTTGCCAAATGAATACGCGAACACGACGCTGGCGCGACCCGCCGCGACATTGCGGCGCCACCAGCCATCGACCTCGCGGAACAATTCCTCATGCGTTTGCCATCGGTAAATCGGCAGGCCGAACGTGGATTCGGAAACAAAGGTATGGCAACGCACCGGCTCGAACGGCGCACACGTCGGGTCGGGATTCAGCTTGTAATCGCCTGACACCACCCACACTTCACCGCGATGTTCAATGCGCACTTGAGCCGAACCCAGCACGTGGCCGGCGGGATGCAGCGATATCTTCACGGGACCGATATGCCGTACCTCGCCATAGTTCACCGACTCCAGGGCGACCGTCTCGCCCAGCCGCGCGCGCAATACATGTTCCGAGTCGGCACTTGCCAGGTAGTGGGTGTTGCCCGGCCGGGCATGATCGGAATGGGCGTGCGTGATAATGGCGCGATCCACGGGCCGCCAGGGATCGATGTAGAAATCGCCGGCTTCACAATAAAGCCCGCGTTGGTTATGTTCCAGCAGTGCCATCGGAAGAATTTTACCTGCGCCCCCACACGGCTGCCGGTAGGCGCAACGCCCAAGGCTATAATCGGCATTCGCCTACCTGCCGTCCCAGGCCCCTCCCGTACCGCATCCCACTCCCGACCATGTCCACTCACGAACTGCTGCTCAATGCCCTGGACGAACCCGTATTCGAAATCGATACGGCAGGTCATATCACCTTTGTAACGCCCGCATTGGCCGCGTGGGTGGGGCGGGAAACGGATTACGCCATAGCCGACGTGCTGGCACCGGGTGACCGGCAGCGCCTGGAACAGACATTGGCGCGACTGCTCGACGGCAAGACCGCCACTGCCCTGCTCGAGGTCACGTTGACGACGGTAAATTCACAAGTGCCGGTGGAACTGAAACTGGTCGCAAGCCGCCGCGAAGGCAGCAAGGTGACCGCCGTGGCCGGCTGGTTTCGCGATATCAGCATGGAAAAAGCCAAGGAAGCTGCCGCCAACGTGCAGGGGACGCACCTGCTCGACCTGGTCGAGAATATTTCCGATGCCTGCGTCGTCGAGAATGGCGAAGGCACGGTTGAAATGGTCAATGCCGCGTTTTGCGAATTGTTCCGGGTCGAGGTCGCACCGCAATCGCTGGTCGGCACGCCCTGCACCGACCTTTTCGCGCAAGCCGCCGACGCCACCGAGAAAAAAGTCGCGCCGATTTATTTCCCGTTGGATTCCGAACAGAACGACGAATTCGAATTCAAGTTCGCCAACGGCAAAAAGGCGCGCCAGCATTCGCTGCCGGTATCGGGCGAGGACGGCATCGTCGGCCGCCTGCATATTTTCCGCACGGTTGAAAAAAACACCGTTGTCCCGGCAGGCTCGGCGACCATTGCGGGCCAATCGCAACTGGTGGAAAAAATTGCCCGCAACCTGGTGATCACGCTCGAGAGTGCCGGGAGCGCCATCCACCGCGCGGAGCAGCTCGACTTGCCGGTGGGCGTACTGGAATATTTCCGCCGCGTCGAACACGCCGCGCAATCTGCGTTTTCCGAAATCGCCGGGCTGATCGACCTGCCGCAAATTGAAAGCGGTGACATCAAGCTGGAGTCGATGGAATTCCACCTGCGCGACCGCATCGCCAACATGCTTGAAAACGTGGTGCCGCTGGCCGAGGACCGCACTGTGCAGTTACGGCTGTCAGTCGAGCAGGATGTGCCTGAACACCTGGTCGGTGATGGCGCGCGACTGATGCTGGTGCTGCGCAGCCTGCTCGAAGCAGGCTTGCCCAGCGCACAGGGTGGTGGCGAACTGGTGCTGGTGGTCGAGCCTGAATATTCCGCGGACAACCAGATCCATCTCAGCTTCCGCATTGAAACCATCCCGCCCAAGGGTGGCACCCGCCAGAAAATTTCCACGCCCACCGGCCTCATGCAACTTTCGCTGGCGCGGCAGATCGTGCGGGCAATGGGCACCAAGGGCGCAGGTAAACTCGATGTGCGCGAAAAGAAAGAAACGACGATCCACCAGTTCACGGCCGTGTTCCCCTATCGCAACGTCAAGGAACCGCGTGGCCGCCCGACCTTCGTCACGCTGACCGGCCTGCCGGTGCTGATCGTCAGCGCCGATGCGGAACAGCGCAAGGAGCTTTCCGACCTTGCACGCAGCTGGCGCATGCAGCCGCGCGAGGCCGACAACGCCGCTGTCGCACTGCAACTTCTGTTGCGCGCGGCCTATGAAGAGACACCAATTCCGCTGGTGATCACGTCAAACCAGTTACCGGTGCAGGATGGATTCCTGCTCGCGTTTCGCATCAAGCACCTGCCGCGCTTGAAGCAGACGGCCGTGATGATGCTGGCCAAGTCCGGGAAGCCGGGCGATGCGATTTCCTGCCGCGAGAACGGGATTGCGGCTTATCTGCGCCATCCCATCGCGGCCAACCAGATCAATGAAGCCATCTCCGCCGTGATGGGCACACAGGATGATGCCGAGGCCACATCAACGCTGATCACACGCCACTCGCTGCGCGAAGCCAAGGCGGGCAGCATCCTCATCGTCGACCCGAATCGCGAGCACGCCATTGTCGCGATCGGTGCGCTGAAGAAAAAAGACTATCGCGTAGTGCACAGCGACACGGCGGAGGAAGCGTACAACGAGATGGCGCAGGATGTGTTCGACCTGCTGATCATAGATCCCACGGCGAAGGGCTTTGCCGAGCTCGGCATCGAAGGGATCGCCGATCGACTTCAGGAAAAATTCGCACGCACGTCATCCAATATCCCGGTGCTGCTTGCGGTGGAAGATGATATTTCCGCAGTGGAATTCGGCTTCAGCGGCATGCTGTCGAAGCCCTACGAGAAAGACGCGCTGCTGCAGAAGGTTGCCGCGCTGATCCCCGCAAAAGCCGTCGCCTGATCCAGCCCGGATCCACGACTGACGGCGCAACGCCGGCACACGTGGGACTAGTGGATTTCCCATCAGGCCCGCCTGCATTGCCACGCGAGGCCGTCCTACATAGCGACTACAACCTGTCCGATATGGACACCCCTTGAATTCGTTGACTATCTGACCACGCTGATGGAGTTGCAGTTGCTCCCGTTCCACGCGCCCTCAGGCGCCGAATGACCGGCACACTTTTCTCGCCAAAAAAGAGGTCAACATGAAACAAAAAACGAAACTTGCAGCAGCCATCGCAGCCCTGTTGGGATGCGCCGCATCGATGGGCGCGTCCGCCCAAAGCAGCACATATGTGAGCCCCGCCATCGGGACATTTGATCCTTCCTGGTACATCACGCCGAGCATCAATGCCACGCATCCGGACAAGAATTTCGGCGATGATCATCACGGCGAAGGCCTGGGCATCAAGTTCGGCAAAGCGGTCTCGCCCCACTGGGATATCCAGTTCGGCCCCACCTACACACGCCAGCGATTTGGCGGCAACGAATTCAAGCAGACCATGTTCGGCTTCGACGGCCTGCTGATGTTGTCGCGTGACCGTTTCCGTCCCTTCCTGCTGGTGGGCGGTGGCGCGGAGTATGACAAGGTCGAACGCGGCTTCTATCATGCAGACGAAACGTCTCCCTACGCCAACGTTGGCGTCGGCTTCCAGTATTCGTTCAACAACACCTGGAGCATGCAGGCTGATGTGCGCCGCGCACGTACTTTCGTTCGTGGTCATGACTTCAACTTCGACCGCGCCGATACCAATATCCTGACCATCGGCCTGAACATTGCGATGGACCGCCGCGCACGTCGTGTAGTCTCAGCCCCCACGGCGCCGGAGCCAACGCCGGTGGCCGTGGCACCACGCACGCCGGATATCGTGGTGGCAACACCTCCGTCACCGGCGCCGGTAGCGCCTCCCCCACCACCCAGGTTTGAACGCTACACGCTCTCTTCCACTGAACTGTTCGCGTTCGACAGCTCTGTACTGCGCATGCCGCAACCCAAGCTGGACGAAACGGTCAACCTGATGAATTCGAATCCGCAGATTTCCAACGTGACCATCACCGGCTACACGGATCGACTGGGTAGCAACCAGTACAACATGAAGCTGTCGCAGAAGCGCGCGGATTCGGTAAAGACTTACCTCACCGACAAGGGTGTTGCGTCAGGTCGCCTGACCGCGATCGGCAAGGGCGAAAGCAATCCGGTTGTCACCTGCAACGACAAGAAGCGTTCGGATCTGATCGCTTGCCTGGAACCTAATCGCCGTGTGGAAGTGCAGGAGATTTCGGTACAGCGCCGGGTGAATTAATTCTTTCCAAGGCGTTGCAGCTGCAACGCCGAACGCAAACCAAACGAAACTCCCCGGTATTCCCGGGGAGTTTTTCATTTGGCGTTTGCTTTCGAATATCCACGAACGTGACCTATTCAGGCATTTGCGGCGCGCGCGCACCCCGCAACAAGGAACAATCGCATCACGCCGTTTCTTGGGTACTATCACTTAATGAAAATACGCCGGGGAAACCTCCCCGCGCATGCGTGGTGGGCCGGCATCGGGTTCAGGTAGGCGACAGGTTTCCCGGCACAGCGCGATCAATGCACATGGAGGTGCCCAGAAAAAATGCTTTTCAACAGCTATACCTTCATCATTTTTTATGTCGCAGTGCTGGCGACCTACTATGCCATTCCACGTTGGCCGGCACGGAAACAACTTTTGCTTCTGGCGAGCTACCTGTTCTACGCCGCGTGGAGCGTGCCCTATGTCTTGCTGCTGGTATTCACCACCCTGGTGGACTGGTGTCTCGCTCGATCGATCGGGCGCACCGACGCGCCGAAGGGTAGGCGCGCCCTGCTCGTTGCGAGCCTGGTCAGCAATCTGGGGATGCTTGCGTATTTCAAGTACGCCGCGTTCTTGATCGACATCCTCAATCCCCTGCTGGCAATGCTAGGCACGGATTACCAGGCCGCGCCTTCCGGGATCGTACTGCCGCTAGCCATTTCCTTTTATACATTTGCGTCACTTTCGTACACTATCGACGTATATCGACGCCAGGTTCGTCCCGATGCGAGCCTTGGCGATTACGCATTGTTCGTGACATTCTTTCCACACCTGATTGCCGGGCCCATAGTCCGCGCCGCCTATCTCCTGCCACAAATTGAAGCCCCCAAATTACCCTCGCGCGAAGATTTTGGCTGGGGGCTAACGCTGCTGGTGTTCGGCCTGTTCGCCAAGGTCACACTTGCCGATGGGTTTCTTGCCGGATTTGTAGATAGCGTCTATGCGGCTCCCGCAAAGTTCGGCGCAGCGGAAACCTGGGCCGCGGTGTTTGGGTTCGCGGCGCAAATATATCTGGATTTCGCAGGCTACTCTCTTTGTGCCATCGGACTCGCACTGACCTTTGGTTTTTCGTTCCCTGACAACTTCCATTTTCCCTATGGCGCAATTGGATTTTCCGATTTCTGGCGGCGCTGGCATATTTCGCTGTCAACGTGGCTTCGTGACTACCTGTACATTCCCCTTGGCGGAAAACATGGGGGCTGGCTCACTTACCGCAATCTTATGCTGACCATGCTTATCGGCGGACTATGGCACGGCGCTTCCTGGATGTTCGTTGCCTGGGGAGGCCTGCATGGGGTGTACCTTGTGTTCGAACGTTTCACGCGCAACAGCGTCTGGAACAACAGTAAATATTTTCCGGACGTCGCCAAAATGATTGTCACATTTGTGATTGTCGCCGTGACCTGGATTCCTTTTCGGTCGGCGACGCCCGCAGACGCGGTCGCCGTGGTCAAGGGTTTGACAGGCGCCGCCGTCTACCAGGGTTTTGGCGCAGAAGCGATGCTGGTCATGATGGTCGCTATCCTCGTTGCCGCTGCCAACATGCGCCTGCGATCGCGCACCTTGCGCGAGATTTACGACTCAACAGCGACAATGGGCCGCGTGCTGGTGTTATCGGCATGCCTGTTTGGCTTACTGCTTGCTCCCAGCAGCAACTCCCGTGCATTCATCTACTTTCAATTCTGAACGCGCATCAACATGGCTTACATTCGCCCACTGTTAATTGCATTCCTGCTTGCAGGCGCGCTTATTGCCGGCCTGGAACTGCGCCTGGCCAGCATAGGTTACCAACCCAGCGTTACCGATAGTGCCGGCCGCTGGCGCGTTGAGCGCAACAAGGCGAGCAGGTTGGGCGATAACGCACTGATACTGGTGGGTGCCTCAAGAATTCAGCTGGCGCTGGACCTTGAGGTGCTGCGCCGCGAAACCGGAAAGCAGCCGGTGCAGCTTGGGATTGTTGGCGGCTCGCCAACACCTGTGCTGGTGGGCCTTGCTGCGGATCCCGCCATCACCGGTACGATTATCGTCGATTACTACGACACCATGTCCGAGGTGGCACGCGGTGACCTGGCGGAGCGCTATCAAAAAAGTTTCGATGCGCAAAAGGGACGTACTTTTTTTGGCCTTGGCGGAGACGTTATCGAGGCAGGATTGACCAGCGCGGTCCGCGATCACCTTCGCATGTATGCCAACGGCACCACGCCCGCCGGGTCACTGTTACTTGCATGGTCGGGCGAACTACGGGAAGACTATGTGTTCATGGCACCCGACCGCTCCAGCAGGGGCGACTACAGCCGCGTGCTCATTTCCAGGGCCTACCTGTCGCGGGTGATGCGATTGCTTGGGGACATATTTCCGCCGGACACGCCAAACCTGGAGCGCACACTTCAAGCGAAGGTTGACGCCATTTCGCCGTCAAGCAATGCTGCCGTCTTGCGGCAGGGGCCAGTGATCCGCGATGCGATTCAAACAATCACGCGGCGCGGCGGCCGCGTACTGTTCGTGAAATTTCCATCCGATGGCATGGTCAGGCAGATTGAAGATCGCCGCTATCCACGCGCATTGTTCTGGGACAAGTTCGTGGCACTTACGGGAGTCACCGGCATCCAATCGTCCGACGACGAAGTGTTGTCCGGATTTAACTGCCCTGATGGCTCGCACCTGGATATGCGCGATCGCGCTGCGTTCACGAGCCGCCTGGTTCAGGTGCTGGGATTGGAAGTCACACAAGGGAATAATTCGCCGCATTGACGGCGTAGCGTCTGCCAGGGATTCTCGCCCGTCGTAACTGACGGATATCTACTTCCCTCTCTTGTTCGCTTCGGCCGCAGAGACAAGCAGTACTGCCAGCTCGCCGAATCCAGCGCCACATCGTGACGGTGTTACGTAGGCCGGCTTTGAGGTGAGCACGTCTTCGAACTCCTTTACGTTGGCGACACCAAACGAGTACGGAAAATAGCCGAACATCGGCGCGTCGTTGGGTGAATCACCGACAAAGACGAACTGTTCCTTGGTCGAATCCAGATCAATGCCGAACCGCTCCCGCATGAACAGCTTGCTGGTGGAAAGTTTGTCGTAATCACCCAGCCAGCCATTGACGTGTATCGAACTGATCTTTGCCGTGAGCCCTTCGCTTTCCATCAGCGTTTTGATGCGTTCGATTTCCGTGCGCGTCAGCGCGGGAACATCTTCGCAAAAATCGATGGCGATATCGGCCTCGCGATAGTTTTGATCAGAGGCGAGCGCCGTGCCGGGAACGGCGGCCAGGATTTTCGCGGCGACGGCGGCGATTTTTTCGCGGTCCTGCGCACGCGTCCGCTCGTCCTTGATGAAGCGCTGCCTGAGTTTTTTTTCGGCCGGGTCGAAGTAAAAATAGAACGCGCCATTTTCACCGACCACGCCATCGACCGGCCACATGCGCGCGATGTGATCGCACCAGCCGGCGGGACGACCGGTAATGGGTATGCAGATAAATCCTGCTGTCTTGAGTGCGTTCAAGGCCGCATACGCGTCTGCCGTAAGCCGGCCTTCAGTGGTGAGTGTGTCGTCAATATCAAACAACACACCACGAATCCGGCGCAGGGCATCGGCTGGAAATGCGGAAAGCGGCTTCATGGGAAACTCAACAAATTCACGAACGAAACTCCAGCGTACGTGCGCTTCTCCAGCCATTTTCGCCCGGAATACCGCATGGATCCTAGGCTTTCAACTTCGATTGTATGAATTCAGCCGCTCGTTGGCGTTCGACGGCATCCATATGCAAGCCGCATTTGGTGCGACGCCAGAGGATGTCGTCTGGCGCGCGGGCCCATTCATGCTTTACGCAAAAATCTATTTCGCGCTCGGACAACAGCGTCGCGCCGGCGCCGAACAGTGCCCCCAGCGCCGACATGGAGCGCGCGCCATCCAGCACCTCATCGATACGCGAACCATAGCGCGACGCGAGTCGCCGCAGGTAATCAACCGGCAAGCCCGGATGTTTTTTCATCGCCTCATTGGCGACCGCGTCCAGCGATTCAATGTTGCCGCCGGGTAGCGCTTCGGTGCCGGTCCACGACCCGGTCATTTGCGGATAGTATGAAGCGAGATCGCGCAACGCGTGCTCGGCGAGTCGGCGATAGGTGGTAATCTTGCCGCCGAAAATCGACAGCACCGGCAGCCTGCCGCTTTCATCGGCGACCTTCAGCACATAGTCGCGGGTAATTTCCGACGGGTTGTCACTGCCGTCATCGTAGAGCGGCCGAACACCGGCATAACTCCACACCACATCGGCTTCGCCCAGGGGCTTGGCCAGGAAGCGATTGACCGCCTGCAGCAGGTAGCGGGTTTCTTCCGGGGAAATTTCCGCAGCGCCGTCGAGACTCTGGATGTTTACGTCGGTGGTGCCGATGAGGCTGAATTTTTCTTCGAACGGAATGACGAAGACAACGCGCTTGTCGCTGTTTTGCAGGATATAGGCGTGGTGCTGGTCGTGCACACGCGGCACGACGATGTGGCTGCCCTTCACCAGTTTGGCGGTCGCATTCATGTCCACGTGCAGCGCGTCGTCGAGAAGATGCTTTACCCACGGCCCTGCAGCATTCACCACGCCACGCGCCTTGACGACGGACTCCACGCTACGCTCAACATCACGCACCGTGAGTTGCCACGCACCTTCCGCGCGCTTGCCGGAAACGAGTTTTGTCCGCACGCGAATGTCAGCACCATGTTCGCGCGCGGAAATGGCATTGAGCACCGTCAGCCGCGCATCGTCGACCCGCGCATCGGAATAGAAAAATCCACGGCGGATGACCGGCTTCAGCCCCGCGCCGTAACGTGCATCCGGAAACATCACCGTTCGCGAACCGGGCAACGAAATTTTTCCGCCGATGTGGTCATACATGAAGAGTCCCATGCGCACCATCCAGGCCGGCCGCATGTGCTTGTCATGCGGCAGGATGAATTCCATCGGCTGGATGATGTGCGGCGCGATCCGCAGCAGCACTTCGCGCTCCTGCAGCGCTTCGCGCACCAGGCGGAATTCGTATTGCTCGAGGTAGCGCAGTCCGCCATGGATAAGCTTGGAGCTCCATGAGCTGGTGGCGGAGGCGAGATCATCCTGCTCGACCAGCAGGACTTTCAGGCCACGACCGGCCGCATCGCGTGCGATGCCACAGCCGTTGATGCCGCCGCCGATGATGGCGACGTCGTAAATGGTTTCGTTCGCTTTGGCGGCACCACTCATGCGGCGGCCTTGTCTTCGGCCAGCCGATGGCGGAATTTATCCAGCCACAATAGCGAGAACGCAGTCTTGGTATCGGTGATTTGCCCTGCGCCCACCATGTCCACCGCCTCAGCAAGGGACATCGTGAAGACCTCCAGGAATTCACCTTCATCGAGTTGATGCCCAACGTGCTTCAGCCCGCGCGCAACGTAGAGCTCGATGGCTTCGTTGGAATAGCCGATACCGGTGTGCAGTGTGACCGCGTGCCGCCAGTCGCTGGCCACATAACCGGTTTCTTCCAGCAGCTCACGGCGCGCGGTCTCGGCATGCGGTTCGCCCGGGTCGATTTTTCCGGCGGGAAGTTCCAGGAAATGACGGCCGACGGGATAGCGGAACTGGTGTTCGAAGACCAGCGTGTCGTCATCCACAAAAGCGGCGACGATGACCGCACCCGGATGCAGCACATATTCACGGCCCGATTCGCTACCGTCGGGAAGACGCACGCGGTCCGACTGCACGCGTATCAGTTTGCCCTCCAGCACACGTTCGCTGGACAGCATGTGTTCGGTGAGGTCAGGGAGGCTAGAGAGATCTCTGGATGGCATTCAGGCATGCCGTCATCAGGGCGCCGGGAAACAGCCCCAGGGCCAGCAAGCCGAAGGCATTCACCGCGAGCAGGCCGCGGAAGCCGGCCGTGGCGATGATGGGCGAGGCATCCAGCGGCGCATCGAAATACATCAGCTTGATGATACGCAAATAGTAGAACGCGCCAATCACGCTCATCAGCACCGCGAACACCACCAGCCAGGTGTAGCCGGCATTGAGCGCGGCCTCGAGCACCGCGAGCTTGGCCCAGAAGCCCAGCAGCGGTGGAATGCCGGCCATGGAGAACATCACCATCAGCATCAGGAATGCATACCAGGGAGAGCGCTGGTTCAAGCCCTTCAAGTCCTCAAGGCGGTCCGCTTCGAAGCCCGTGCGCGACAGAAGCATGATCATCGCGAAACCGGCCATCGTCATCATCGTGTACGAGAGGATGTAGAACATGGCGGACGAATAACCGCTCTTCGTTCCCGACAGGATGCCGAGCAGCAGGAAGCCCATGTGCGAAATGGTCGAATACGCCAGCATGCGTTTCAGGTTGGTCTGCGCGATGGCAACAATATTGCCCAGCGCCAGCGACAGCACCGCCATGATGATGAGCAAGTTCTGCCAGTCGCCGACCGCACCACCCATGGAGTCGGCGAGGATGCGCATGATGAATCCGAACGCGGCGATCTTGGGAGCCGAGCCGATGAACAGCGTCATGGCGGTAGGTGCGCCGTGATAGACGTCGGGAATCCACATGTGGAACGGCACTACGCCCAGCTTGAACGAGAGTCCCGCCACGACGAAAACCAAACCAAAAGTGATCAGCGGATCATTGGCGCGGCTGCCTTCAATGATTTTGGCGACAGTCGTGACATCGAGTGAACCGGTGGCGCCGTAGATCATCGACAGGCCATACAACAGCAGGCCTGACGCGAGGGCACCCAGGATGAAGTACTTCATCGCCGCTTCAGAAGACGTGACCGAATCGCGATTTAGCGCGACCATGGCGTAACTGGAGAGCGCCAGCAGTTCCAGGCCCAGGTACAGCGAGACGAAGTGATTGGCCGAGACCATCACCATCATCCCCAGTGTCGCGAACAGGATGAGCAGGATAAATTCACCGCTAAACAACTTGCGTGCGGCCAGGTAGGCGCGACTGTAGACGATAACCATCGCAACGGAGAGCGTAATGGCGATGCGCAGCAATACCGACATGCCATCGATGATAAACATGCGGTTGAAGGCGAAGCCGATTCCGGCGCTATCACCCGCAGCGCTCACCTGCATGCACAGCATGATCGCGGTGACGATGAGGGTAAACAACGACAGGAAATACAGGCGGCCTTCGCGGTTTTCCTCGGCCGAATAAAGATCGACCAGCATGATGATGCAGGTCATGATCAGCAGGAAAATTTCCGGCGCGGCCAGCGCGAAATTCATGACGGGGATGATTACAGGCGGCATGTCACTTCAACCTTTTCAATTCAGCTTGCCCGCGGCAACGTGCTTCAGCAGCGCGTCGACGGATACGTGCATGACTTCGGTGACCGGTTGCGGATAGATGCCCATCACCAGCACGGCGGCGACCAGCACGCTGAGGAACAGCATTTCGCGGCCGTTGATGTCGGTCAGTGTGCGCACATTGTCATTGGCGACTTCGCCGAAGATGACGCGCTTCACCATCCACAAGGTATAGGCGGCGCCGAGAATCAGCGTGGTCGCAGCGAGGAAGGCGTACCAGAAATTCACCTTGATGGCACCGAGAATGACCATGAACTCGCCGACGAAACCGGAGGTGGCCGGCAGCCCGGCGTTGGCCATGCCGAAGAACACCGCGAAGAATGCAAACTTGGGCATGGTGTTGACGACGCCGCCATACGCTGAAATTTCACGCGAGTGCACACGGTCATACAGCACGCCGATACAGAGGAACATGGCCGCAGAAATGAAGCCGTGCGAAATCATCTGCACCAGCCCGCCTTCCATGCCCTGCACGTTGAAGATGAAGAATCCCAGCGTGACAAAGCCCATGTGCGAAATGGAGGAATAGGCCACCAGCTTTTTCATGTCGGCCTGCGCCAGCGCCACAAAGCCGATATACACCACCGCGATCAACGACAGCGTGATCATGAAACCGGCCAGCGCGTGGCTGGCATCCGGTGCGATTGGCAGGTTGAATCGCAGGAAGCCGTACGCACCGATCTTCAGTGTGATGGCCGCGAGGATGACCGAGCCGCCGGTCGGCGCTTCCACGTGCGCGTCGGGCAACCAGGTGTGCACCGGCCACATCGGCACCTTGACGGCGAAGGATGCAAAGAAGGCGAGGAACAGCATTATCTGCACATCCTGCGACAACGCCACACGATGGAAGTCGGAGATGTCGAAGCTGCCGTTGGTGACGTTGTACAGGTAGATGAACGCGGCCAGCATCAGCAGCGATCCCAGCAGGGTGTACAGGAAGAACTTGACCGCGGCATACACGCGATTGGGCCCGCCCCAGACGCCGATGATGAGGAACATCGGGATCAGCATCGCTTCGAAGAAGAGATAAAACAAAATCGCATCGGTCGCGGAGAATACGCCGTTGATGAGCCCCGACATGATCAGGAACGCGGCCAGGTACTGCGAGACTTTTTCCTGGATGACTTCCCATGCGGCGATGACCACCAGCACGGTGGTGAAACTGTTCAGCAGGACGAACAGCATCGAGATGCCATCGACACCGAGCGCGTAATTGATGTTGAAGCGCGAGACCCACGACGTGCGTTCGACGAACTGCATGGCGGCGGTCGAATTGTCGAAGTTCATCCACAGCGGAATGGCGACGGCGAGGCCAAACAGGCTGCCCGCCAGCGCGACCCAACGGGCCGCATTTTTCTGCTGGTCGCTATTGAGGAACAGCGTGAGGACGCCTGCCAGTATCGGCACCCAGATGGTCATGCTAAGAATGAGCGAGCTGCTTTGCATTTTTGCTTTTTTCGTTTGTTCTGACGGGGTCGCTGAACGATATAACGCGGAACGGGGCCGATAGTGGAAAGTGGAAAACGATTAGCTGAGTTTGATGTACACGAGCGTCAGCGCAACGAATACGCCGAAGATCATGGTGAATGCGTAGGTGTAGACATATCCGGATTGCAGCTTGCGCGTGACGCCGGAGAACCAGCCGATCAGTTTCGCCGTGCCGTTGACCATGATGCCGTCGATGATGGTGACGTCGCCGAACTTCCACAGCGCGTGGCCCAGCTTGCGGGCACCGGCGGCGAAGAACCAGTCGTTGAAGCGGTCGAAGCCGTATTTGTCTTCGAGGATTCTCACCGGCAGCGCGAAGGTCTTGCGGATCTTCGCCGGCAACTCAGGCTTGAGGATGTAGCAGTACCACGCGGTTCCCGCACCTGCCAGCGCAAACCAGAATGGCAACGACAGGAAGCTGTGCAGGACCATCGCACCGGCGCCGTGGAATTCGGTCTTCAGTTCCGCCATCGTTTCAGTGGCCTTGATCGCGTCGCCGAAATAGCTGCCGTACAACATGGTGTCGATGGTCAGCCAGCCGATGATCACGGAAGGAATGGCCAGCAGAATCAGTGGTGCAGTGACGACCCACGGCGTTTCGTGCGGCTTCTCGCCGGGGGCGAGGCCGTGATGATGATGTGCATCGGGTTCTTCATGCGTGTCGTGTGCGTCATGGGCATCGTGTGCATGATCGCCCGGCAGCTTGTCATGGAAACGTTCCTTGCCGTGGAACGCGAAAAACACCAGGCGGAAGGAATACAAGCCGCCAACGAACACGCCTGCCAGCGCAGCGATGTACGCAATCATGTGGCCGGGCGTATGCGATGCGTGGATTGCCTCAATGATCGAATCCTTGGAGAAGAATCCGGCGAACGGCGGAAAGCCGGCGTTGGCCAGCGCGCCGATGAGCACCGTGAAATACGTGATCGGCATGTACTTGCGCAGCCCGCCCATCTTGCGCATGTCCTGCTCGTGATGCATCGCGATGATCACCGAACCCGCGCCAAGGAACAGCACCGCCTTGAAGAATGCATGCGTCATCAAGTGGAAGATACCGGCCTGGTACGCGCCTGCGCCCAGCGCCATGGTCATGTAGCCCAGCTGCGACAGCGTTGAATACGCCACCACGCGCTTGATGTCGTATTGCACGATGGCGATCAGCGCCATGAAGAACGCGGTGATCGAGCCGATAATCAGTACGAATGAGAGTGCGGCTTCCGACATCTCGAACAGCGGCGACATGCGTGCCACCATGAAGATGCCGGCGGTCACCATCGTTGCCGCATGGATCAGTGCAGAGATCGGGGTCGGGCCTTCCATTGAGTCCGGCAGCCATACGTGCAACGGGAATTGCGCAGACTTGCCCATCGCGCCGATAAAGAGGCAGATGCAGATCGCAGTAATCAGTGACCACTGCATGCCGGGAATCACTTCAATCATCGCATCGACAAATTGCGGCGCGGCTTTGAAGACCGTGGCGTAGTCGAGTGAACCGAACAGCGCGAAGATGAAGCCAATACCAAGCAGGAAACCGAAATCACCCACGCGATTGACCAGGAATGCTTTCAGGTTGGCGTAGATCGCCGTGGGCCGCGTATACCAGAAGCCGATCAGCAGATACGACACCAGCCCCACTGCCTCCCAGCCGAAGAACAATTGCAGGAAATTGTTCGACATCACCAGCATCAACATTGAGAACGTGAACAGCGAGATGTAGGCGAAGAAGCGGGTGTAACCGTCGTCCTCGGCCATGTAGCCGATGGTGTAGATGTGCACCATCAGCGAGACGAAGGTGACGACCAGCATCATCATCACGGTGAGTGAATCGATGAGGAAACCGATCTGCAGGTTGATGCCCTGCGTCACCAGCCAGGTGTAGAGCGGGCCGTTGAAAGTCTTGCCGGCCTGGACATCCTGCCAAACAAATATCGACAGCATGAATGCGGCGGTCACGCAGAAGATAGTCGCGCTGTGCGCGAACGCGCGGCCCAGCCTGGGGGCGAGGAAGCCGGCGAGGATGGCGCCGAGCAACGGCAGCAGCGGGATAGCCAGCAGGGCGAGTTTATTTTCGATCATCTTTTAAGGCTCGTCATGGCCCGATCGTCATGGCCAAAGTCAAGCATGGACGCGGCTCGCAGGCCATTTATGGCCTGCGGAGTGCGCCGGTGCTGGAGTTTCAATTTCGAAATCAGGCATTTTGCTTTCATCGCGCATCAGCCCTTCAGCGTGCCGATGTCATCGACGTTGATGGTTTTCAGGTTGCGGAACAACACAACGAGAATGGCGAGGCCGATAGCCGATTCAGCCGCAGCCACGGTGAGAATAAAGAACACGAACACCTGTCCGTGCAGGTCGCCCATGAAATGCGAGAAGGCGATGAAGTTCATGTTCACGGCCAGCAACATCAGTTCGATTGCCATCAGCAGTACGATGATGTTCTTGCGGTTCAGGAAAATGCCGGCGATTGAAATCGCGAACAGGATCGCCGACAGGATCAGGTAATCGGACAGGACAATCACGCTGGTTTCTCCCCGCATTTGGGTTCCGGTGCGGCCGCAACAGGTTCGGCAGCGGCCGGGTTGGCGTCAACATTGACTTCGGATTTCATCGCGATGATCTTCAGGCGATCGGTGCTCTTCACACGAAGTTGTGCGCCGATGTCCTGCGACTTCGCATCCTTGCGGCCACGGAACGTCAACGCAATGGCGGCGACCATGGCGACCAGCAATACGACGGCAGCCAGCTCAAACGGCAGCAGGTATTGCGTGTATAGAATCCGGCCCAGTTCTTTGGTGTTGGATACGGCGACTGGTGCGCCAGGTCCAACATAGGCGGGAGCACTCAGGTTCAGCTTGCCCCACAGCAGCAACGCCATTTGCGCAGCCATCAGGATCGCCACCGTCGCCGCGACAGGCAGATATTTCCAGAAGCCTTCGCGCAATTTGTCGAAGTTGATGTCCAGCATCATCACCACAAACAGGAACAGCACCATCACCGCGCCGACATAGACAAGGATCAGCGTAATGGCGAGGAACTCGGCATAGATCAGCAGCCACAGTGCGGCGGCGGTGAAGAAGGACAGCACCAGGAACATGGCGGCGTGAACCGGGTTCCTTGCAGTGATGACGCGCAACGCTGAAATGATCAGCACGGCGGCGAAGACATAGAAAGTGATCGAGTGAAAGGTCATTATTTTTTTGTGATGTGCAGGACGTGCCGGTGATGTTCGACTTCGACTTCAAACTTAACCTTAGCCTTAGCGATACTGCGCATCCTCCACGCGTCGTTTGGCGATCTCGGCTTCGTACTTGTCGCCGATGGCCAGCAGCATCGGCTTGGTGTAATACAGGTCACCGCGTTTTTCGCCGTGGTATTCGAACATGCGCGTCTCGACAATTGCATCTACCGGGCAGGACTCCTCGCAGAAACCGCAAAAAATGCATTTGGTCAGATCGATGTCATAGCGCGTGGTGCGGCGGGTGCCGTCTTCGCGCTCCTCGGATTCGATGGTGATGGCCAATGCCGGGCAAACCGCCTCACACAACTTGCAGGCGATGCAGCGCTCTTCGCCATTGGGATAGCGGCGCAATGCATGCAGGCCGCGGAAGCGCGGGCTCTGCGGTGTTTTTTCTTCCGGAAACTGCACGGTCACCTTGCGTGCGAACAGGTGGCGGCCGGTCAGCTTCATGCCCTGCACCAGTTCGCCCAGTAACAGGCTGCCGAAAAATTCCTTGGTTCTATCCCACATGGCCTATTTTCCAAACCAGATCGAGAATGGCAGCCAGTAACGCACCGGCTCCATCAGCATCACACCCGTCACCACGATCCACACGATGGTGATGGGAATAAATATTTTCCAGCCCAGGCGCATGATCTGGTCATAGCGATAGCGCGGGAACGAGGCGCGGATCCAGACAAAGACGATCATGAGCGTCATCATCTTGAGGATCATCCACCAGATGCCGGGCTCGCCAAGCAACGGAACCGCGTGCGGGAACGGCGAGAGCCAGCCGCCCATGAAGAGGATGGTCGACAGGGTCGCGACCATCAGCATGTTGGCGTATTCGGCAAGGAAGAACAGCGACCAGGTCATGCCGGAATATTCGACCAGCGGTCCCGCGACGATTTCCGATTCGCCCTCGGCCACGTCGAAGGGGTGGCGGTTGGTCTCGGCGACGCCCGCGATGAACTGGATGATGAACAGCGGGAACAGTGGCAGCCAGAACCAGCCTATCGCGCCGTAGGGACCGTCCTGGCGCGCAATCACTTCCGTGAGATTCATACTTTGCGCTGCCATCAGGGCGCCGACCAGTGCGAAGCCCATGGCGATTTCATATGACACGACCTGCGCGGCCGAACGCATCGCACCGAGGAAGGCATATTTGGAATTGGATGCCCAGCCGGCGATGATGACGCCGTAAACGCCCATTGAGGTCATGGCCAGCACCACCAGCAAACCCGCATCGACGTTGGCGATGACCCAGGTTGGCGTAAAGGGAATGATCGCCCACACGGCCATGGCCGGTGCCACCGACAAGGCAGGCGCCAGCAGGAAAAGCCATTTGTTCGCGCCGCTCGGAACGATCTGTTCTTTCAGCAGCAACTTGATGGCATCGGCGACAGGCTGACCAAATCCCCCCAGCCATTTGATGCCAAAGAAGGTAACGCGATTCGGGCCCTTGCGAACCTGGATCCAGCCGATCACCCAGCGTTCCACCAACTGGAAATACAACACGAAAATCAGAAGCGGCACCACGACGGCGACGACCATGGCGACCGACTTGGCCAGCACCCACGCGCTCGGGCCCCACTCACTGCCGAAGGTGGTCATGAAACCGTGGTTGAGGGATTGAACGATGGAATCCATTCCGCCTATTCCGCTGCAGCAGCCATGACCGCTTTTTCTACGGTGATAGTGCCGAACATCGGCCCCAGCGCTGCCGTCTCCGGCAAGCCGGCCGCGACGCGAACGCAACCTGCTGCGAGTCCGTTATCGATGGCCGCAGCCATTGTGGCGCTGGTACCGTCCTGTGTGACGACGACGTCCATACCCTTGGCCACGCCAAGTTTCATGGCGACATCGGGCGCAAGCCAGGCGCGCCTTGCATTCCGGGCATCGGCGGTTTTTTGCAGGCTGGGCGCACGGCGAACCAGTGGATCAGTTGCGTAGAGCGGCAATTCGCCAACGCGCTCAATGCCCGCGGCGGCGGGTGCAATTTCCATCTTCACGCCGCCGATCGCGTTGTTCAGTTTGCTGTTCACAAACGCCTGCAAGTCCGATGCGATGCCTGCACGGATGTCGTTGACGTTTTCGTATTCAAAACCGGGAAGCTCAAGCAGGTTGCCCAGCACGCGCAATACTTTCCAGGCGGGACGCGTTTCGCCTTGCGGCTTTACCACACCGTTGAATGATTGGACCGTACCTTCCATGCTGACAAAGGTGCCGGCCGTTTCGGTGAACGGGGCGATCGGCAAGACGATGTCGGCGTAGCTGGTGACATCACCTTTGAATGCGGCCAATGCGATCACAAAATCCGCAGCCTTCAATGCAGCAGTCGTGGTGCGCGCGTCGTAACAATCTTCCGGTTCGACGCCCATCACGACATACGCTTTCCGCGGCTGGCACACCATGCCCTGCGCGCAGAAACCATCTTTGCCCGGCTCGACACCCAGTGCCGCTGCGCCGACGCTATTTGCGGCTTCATTCAGGAATCCGACCGTGCCGCCGGAGAGGCGCGCAATTTCCTGCGCCAGTACGTGCAATAGCGTGAATTGCGGATGATGCTGGGCGACATTGCCGACCAGCACGGCCGTTTTTTCCTTGCCGGCGAGACTTTGTGCGATGGCCCTGGCTTCGGCCGAAATGGTGACGCCGGAAATTGCATTGGAGACTTCGCCGGGCAGCGATGCTTTGTTGATTTCGACAAGCGCTTTTGCGACGGCGCCGAGGGCAGATACCAACTCACTCGGCTTGGCCACGACTTTGTTGGCGACTTTCATCAGCAGTTCGTCATCGGCCACATGCACCAGATTGACCTGCAAGCCTTTTTTGGCGGCTTGGCGCAGGCGATTGGCGATAAGCGGATGCTCCTTGCGTAGCGACGATCCCACCACCAGCACGCTTTGCAGCGCAGCGATGTCCGCCACCTTCATGCCCAGCCAGCGCACACCGGTGAACTTGCCATCCGCGCTGGTATCCACCTGGCGCAAACGCGAGTCGATATTGTTCGAGCCCAAGCCGCGAATGACTTTGTTGAGCAGGTACAACTCTTCCAGCGTCTGGTGCGGGGAAGCCAGCGCAGCAATCGATTCCGCGCCGTGCTTGCCCTTGACCTGCTTCAGCGCTTCGGCTGCAGCCTGCAATGCGATTGGCCAATCCACTTCCGACCATGCATCGCCAACTTTCATCATCGGCTTGGTCAGGCGGTCTTCAACGTTCAGGCCTTCATAGGAAAAACGATCACGGTCGGATATCCAGCATTCATTCACGCCATCATTTTCCAGCGGCAGCACGCGCATGACGCGATCCTGCTTCACCTGCACGACCAGGTTCGAACCCAGCCCGTCGTGCGGCGCAACCGATTTGCGGCGCGACAATTCCCAGCTGCGGGCGGTGTAGCGGAATGGCTTGGAGGTGAGCGCGCCGACCGGGCACAGGTCGATCATGTTGCCCGACAGTTCGGAGTCCACCGTGTTGCCGACGAAGGCGAGAATTTCAGAATGCTCGCCGCGTCCGGCCTGTCCCAATTCCATCACGCCGGCGACTTCCTGGCCAAAGCGAACGCAACGCGTGCAGTGAATGCAGCGCGTCATGTCGGTTGAAATCAGCGGGCCCAGATTCTTGTTCACGACGACGCGCTTTTCTTCCTGATAGCGCGAAGCCGAACCACCGTAACCTACCGCCAGATCCTGCAACTGGCACTCACCGCCCTGGTCGCAGATGGGGCAATCGAGCGGATGATTGATCAGCAGGAATTCCATCACGCCTTTTTGCGCGTTCTTGGCGTATTCCGAATTGGTCTGAACTTTCATGCCTTCGGTCGCGGGCGTGGCGCACGCGGGCAAAGGCTTCGGCGCTTTTTCGACCTGCACCAGGCACATGCGGCAGTTGGCCGCGATCGACAATTTCTTGTGATAGCAGAAATGCGGAATGAAGGTGCCAATCTTGTTGGCGGCCTCCATCACCGTGGCGCCGTTTTCGACCTGGACGGCTGTGCCGTCTATCTCTAAGTTGATCATGTGCTCTGTTCGGCCGCTTAATCTGCCGCCATGGGCATGGGTTCAACAGCCACTGGCGAGGAATAACCGCCGGGGCCGACCATGCAGCGTTTGTGAGTGACGTGGTATTCGAATTCTTCGCGATAATTTTTTACGAACGCGCGCACCGGCATCGCGGCGGCATCGCCCAGTGCGCAGATGGTGCGGCCCTGGATTTGATCAGCCAGGTTCAGCAACAAATCCAGGTCTTCCTGGCGGCCTGTGCCGTGCTCGATGCGATGGATGATGCGATACAGCCAGCCGGTACCTTCACGGCAAGGCGTGCATTGGCCGCACGATTCTTCAAAGTAGAAATAGGCGAGACGCTCAGCGGCCTTGACCATGCAGGTGGTTTCATCCATCACGATCACTGCACCCGAACCCAGCATCGAGCCGGCCTTGGCGATGGAATCGTAATCCATGTCGGTCTGCATCATCTGTTCGCCCTTGATGATGGGCATGGATGAACCGCCGGGGATCACACCCTTCAGCTTTTTTCCGCCGCGCATGCCGCCCGCCATTTCGAGCAACGTGGCGAATGGTGTGCCGAGCTTGACTTCATAGTTGCCGGGCTTGTTGACGTGGCCTGAAACCGAAAACAGTTTGGTGCCGCCGTTGTTGGGTTTGCCCATGTTCAGGAAGGCATCACCACCCTCGCGAATAATGAAGGGCACAGCAGCAAATGTTTCCGTGTTGTTGATTGTCGTCGGCTTGCCGTACAGGCCGAAGCTGGCGGGGAAAGGCGGCTTGAAACGCGGCTGGCCTTTCTTGCCTTCGAGCGATTCGAGCAATGCGGTTTCTTCACCGCAGATGTATGCGCCGTAGCCATGATGCGCATGCAGCTCGAACGAGAATTCAGTGCCAAGAATATTTTTGCCGAGGTAACCTGCGGCGCGCGCTTCTTCCAGCGCCTCTTCAAAGCGATCGTACTCGGCCCAGATTTCGCCGTGGATATAGTTGTAGCCGACCGGGATGCCCATCGCGTAGCCGGCAATGATCATGCCTTCGATGAGGATATGCGGGTTGTACCGCATGATGTCGCGGTCCTTGAATGTGCCCGGCTCACCTTCGTCGGAGTTGCAGACAAGATACTTTGCACCCGGCAGACCGCGCGGCATGAAGCTCCACTTGAGACCTGTCGGAAAACCCGCGCCCCCACGCCCACGCAACGCCGATTTCTTCACTTCAGCAATGACGTCTTCAGGCTTCAGCCCGTCTTTCAAAATTTTCTTCAGCGCCTCGTAACCCGCGCGCGATTCGTAATCCTTCAGGCGCCAGTTGCTGCCGTCGAGACCCTTCATGATCAGCGCATCCGCGCCATACTCCAGGAGTTTTACATTGGACTCCATTATTTGAACTCCTCAATCAGCTGATCGAGTTTTTCATTCGTCATGAAACTGCACATGCGCTTGTTGTTGACGGTCATCACTGGTGCATCGCCGCAAGCGCCCTGGCACTCGCCTTCGACCAGCGTAAATTTTCCGTCGGCGGTCAATTCTTTCCAGCCCACGCCCAGTTTTTTCTGCAGGTATTCAGCGGCTTCAACGCCACCTGAGAGCGCACAAGGCAGGTTGGTGCAGACGGTGATCTTGCACTTGCCCATCGGCTTCAGGTTGTACATGTTGTAGAACGTGGCGACTTCATAGACGGCAATCGACGGCATGCCGAGGTACTTCGCGACATCGTCCATCAGTTCATTCGGCAGCCAGCCGTGCTCGTCCTGCGCAATACCGAGCGCGGACATGACCGCCGATTGTTTCTGGTCAACCGGGTACTTGGTCAATTCGCGATCAATCTTGCGTTTTGAATCGTCGGAAAGTGTAGCGGGCGTGTTCATCTGTCGATCTCACCGAATACGATGTCCTGCGTGCCGATGATGGTGACCACGTCGGCGATCATGTGACCGCGCGACATTTCATCCAGGGCAGCCAGGTGCGGAAAACCCGGCGCGCGGATTT
>JBDTWS010000028.1:0-29855 GCA_040006575.1 Betaproteobacteria bacterium | reverse complement strand
GCCTTCGCGATGAAGGACCGCCTCGTGTTCATGAATTTCATCACCGACCAGAAGGAGAATGTGTTCCCGATGGTGCCCGGCGGCAAGGGCATCAGCGAAATGATTCTCGCCGAGGATCTTTAGTCCATGCGACACATCCTCTCCATACTGGTTGAAAATGAATCAGGCGCGCTGTCTCGCGTCGCCGGACTCTTTTCGGCGCGCGGCTACAACATCGAATCGCTGACGGTGGCGCCCACTGAAGATGCGACCCTGTCACGCATGACCATCGTCACCAGCGGTTCCGACGAAGTGATCGAGCAGATCACCAAGCAGGTCAACAAGCTGATCGACGTGGTGAAGATCGTCGACCTCAACGAAGGCAAGCATGTCGAGCGCGAACTGATGCTGGTGAAAGTGCGTGCCGTGGGCAAGGACCGCGATGAACTGAAGCGCACGACCGATATTTTCCGTGCGCGCGTGATCGATCTTACGGAAAAAACCTACGTCATCGAATTGACCGGAACCGGCGACAAGCTCGACGCGTTCCTCGAGGCGATCGATCGCTCACTCGTACTGGAAACGGTTCGCACCGGCGCCTGTGGCCTGGGCCGCGGTGAATGGATTGTTAGAGCATAAAACCGGCACCAAGCCTGGCAACGCATCACTGAATTAGTTACAGATTATTCTCGGAGAAAAACAATGAAAGTGTATTACGACAAAGACTGTGACCTCTCGCTCATCAAAGGCAAGAAAGTCACGATCGTGGGTTACGGTTCACAAGGCCACGCGCATGCGCAAAACCTGAATGATTCCGGCGTGAAAGTGACCGTCGGCCTGCGCAAAGGCGGCGCGTCATGGGACAAGGTCAAGAAGGCCGGATTGAAAGTGGCGGAAGTGTCCGACGCCGTGAAATCGGCCGATTTGGTCATGATGCTGTTGCCCGATGAAAACATCGGCGACGTATACAAGGCCGAAGTGCACGGCAATATCAAGAAGGGCGCCGCACTGGCGTTCGCACACGGATTCAACATCCACTACGGTGTCGTCACGCCGCGTGAAGACCTGGATGTGATCATGATTGCGCCGAAAGGTCCCGGCCACCTGGTGCGTTCCACCTATGTTGCCGGCGGCGGCGTTCCTTCGCTTATCGCCGTGCACAAGGACAATTCGGGCAAGGCGAAACATCTCGCGCTGTCGTATGCAAAAGGCATTGGCGGCTCGCGCGGCGGTGTGATCGAAACCAATTTCCGCGAAGAAACCGAGACTGATTTGTTCGGCGAACAGGCGGTACTGTGCGGCGGTATTGTCGAACTCATCAAGGCCGGTTACGACACGCTGGTGGAAGCGGGCTACGCACCGGAAATGGCGTACTTCGAATGCCTGCACGAAACCAAATTGATCGTCGACCTGATTTATGAAGGCGGCATCGCCAACATGAATTACTCGATCTCGAACAACGCCGAGTACGGCGAATACGTCACCGGCCCGCGCATCATCACCGAGGAAACGCGCAAGGTCATGCGCGATGTGTTGAAGGATATCCAGACCGGCGAATACGCGAAAAGCTTCATCCTCGAAAACAAGGCCGGCGCACCGACACTGACCGCAAAGCGCCGCCTGCTTGCGGAACATGCAATCGAAGATGTGGGTGAGAAGCTGAGGTCGATGATGCCGTGGATCAAAAAGAACAAGCTGGTGGACCAGACTAAAAACTGATTCGTCATTTTTCATGGTGGACAGGCAAAGGCCGGGAAACCGGCCTTTTGTTTTGAATCAGAAATTAAACGCCAGCACCAGTGCGGTTCGCAGGACGAAAATGCCTGTTAAGCCGCGCCAGTGCTTGATTCTTGGCATTCGCGCCGTTGTCTTACGAGCCCGCTCGCATTCGCTGCGTTAAAATGGCGCGTCGCTCACTTCCAACCTTCATCGTGTCCGAACGCTCCGCTGTACTGCCGCAATATTTCCTTCCCAAGAAGGCGCTGACTTCTTTCGGCGGCATTATCGCCGGCGCAAAAGCCGGTGCGATGACAACGCGACTCATTCGCTGGTTCGTTGGACGCTATGAAGTGAACATGAGCGAAGCGGCCAATCCGGATATCGCCAGTTACGCGAGCTTCAACGAATTTTTCACGCGCGCCCTGCGTTCGGATGCGCGGCCCATTGCGGATTCGCCCTACGTGTCGCCGGTGGACGGGCGCATCAGCCAGTTCGGCGCCATTGAGGATGACCAGATTTTCCAGGCCAAGGGCCACCAGTATTCAACGACGGCTTTGGTTGGCGGCGACGCACAACTGGCCGCGCAATTCGCGCACGGTGCTTTTGCGACGCTGTATTTAAGCCCCAAGGATTACCACCGCATCCACATGCCCTGCGATGGGAAATTGCTGCGCATGATCTACGTGCCGGGCGATTTGTTTTCGGTGAATCCCGTCACGGCGCTCGGGGTGCCCGGCCTGTTCGCGCGCAACGAGCGAGTGGTCTGTGTGTTCGATTCAGCGGCGGGACCCTTCGTACTTACATTGGTCGGCGCCACCATTGTCGGCAGCATGGCAACCGTGTGGCATGGCGTCGTTAATCCGCCACGATTGGCTGAGGTCCGTGAATGGAATTATGCCGACAAAAATATCGCCCTGAAAAAGGGCGAAGAAATGGGCCACTTCCTCTTGGGCTCAACCGTGGTGCTGCTCTTTCCAAAAAACACGCTGACGTTCAATCCGGCCTGGGAGCCGGCCCGCGCAATCCGCATGGGCGAATCAATGGGCACGCGACCCACATAGTTTTTCCCGATGGCCGCATGCCTTCGGCCGATAGCCTTCCGTTACAATGGCGCCATGCAAAATTTAGCCGCACGCGCCTAGACAGCGATGAGCTCACCCCCGCCCAAGATCAGGAAAGGCCTGCTCAATCCCGAGCGGCGCCGGAAGGGTATTTATATCCTGCCGAACCTGTTCACCTGCGCCGCATTGTTCTCCGGGTTTTACGCCATCGTGCAGGGCATGAACGGAAAATTCGAGATTGCCTGCATCGCCATTTTCTGCGCCATGATCCTCGATGGACTGGATGGCCGGGTAGCACGCATGACGCGCACGCAAAGTGATTTCGGTGCGCAGCTCGACAGTCTTTCGGACATGGTTTCCTTTGGCGCAGCGCCTGCGCTGGTGATGTACGCATGGGCGCTGCAGCCCATGGGCAAACTGGGCTGGGCAGCGGCATTCATTTATTGCGCCTGCGCGGCGATGCGCCTCGCGCGCTTCAATACCAATATCGGTGTGGTCGACAAGAAATATTTCCAGGGCCTGCCCAGTCCCGCCGCGGCCGCGCTGGTCGCCGGCCTCATCTGGGTGCTGAACGATTACCAGATCCATGGCGGCGACGTGCGCTGGATCGCCTGGGGACTCATTGTCTTCGCCGGCATCACCATGGTGACCAATATCCGCTATTACAGTGGCAAGGATTTCAACCTGCGGCGCAGCGTGCCGTTCTGGGTGATCCCGGCGATCTTCGTGACGTACCTGGTGGTGACGATCGAACCCTCGCATGTGCTGTGGGGACTGTTTGTCGTTTACGCGTTGTCGGGTTACGTGATGGCAGGCTTGAAGCTCGCGAGGCGAGGCAAGTCACCCGCATCATCACCGCCCGCCCCCAAGCCCTAGGCCTTGCGCCTGCAACGGGCGCGGGCTATATTGTCGGCATGAACGCCCGTTCACAAATTTGCATTACGTCCCGCCTGTCGAGCCCCAGCATTGCGCTGTCGCTTGGCCTGCTGCTGCCTTTCCTGCGCCCCGCGCGCACATAACCTTCCCCCTCTTTTTATCGATTCTCCTGCGGCCTGAATACCAGGCCGAGATTGTATTTCTACGTTTAGATCTAAAGTATTGGAGCAGCAATGGACAAGTTGATCATTTTTGACACCACCATGCGCGACGGCGAGCAAAGCCCCGGCGCTTCCATGACCAAGGAAGAAAAAGTCCGTATCGGCAAGCAGCTGGAAAAAATGCGGGTGGATGTGATTGAAGCGGGATTCGCCGCAGCCAGTCCCGGCGATTTTGAGGCGATCCAGGCAGTCGCGACGGCAGTGCGCGATTCCACCGTGTGTTCACTGGCCCGCGCGCAGGCCGGCGATATCCAGAAAGCCGGCGACGCCATCAAACCCGCCGCACAGGGCCGCATTCACACCTTTATCGCCACCTCGCCGATCCACATGCAGCACAAGCTGCGCATGTCGCCCGACCAGGTGCTGGCCGCCGCTGTGGATTCCGTGAAGTTCGCCCGCACGCTTTGCGATGATGTCGAATTTTCCGCCGAAGATGCCGTGCGCAGCGACATGGATTTCCTGTGCCGCGTATTTGAAGCCGTCATCAATGCAGGCGCGAAGACGATCAACGTTCCCGACACCGTCGGCTACAGCATTCCCGAGTTGTGGGCCGAGCAATTCCGCACTCTGCTCGAGCGCGTACCCAATGCCGACAAAGTCGTCTGGTCCACGCATTGCCATAACGACCTCGGGATGGCCGTCGCAAATTCACTGGCCGCCGTGCGTGCCGGCGCGCGCCAGGTCGAGTGCACCATCAACGGCCTCGGCGAGCGTGCCGGCAATGCGTCGCTGGAAGAAATCGTCATGGCGGTGCGCACCCGGAAAGACTATTTCAATGTCGAAACGCGCATCGACGCGACGCATATTGTTCCCGCGTCGAAACTGGTTTCCACCATCACCGGTTATCCGGTGCAGCCCAACAAGGCGGTGGTCGGCGCCAACGCATTCGCGCACGAATCCGGCATCCACCAGGATGGTGTGTTGAAGCATCGCGAAACCTACGAAATCATGCGCGCGCAGGACGTGGGCTGGCATAACAACAAGATCAGCCTGGGCAAACTCTCCGGCCGCTCGGCTTTTCGTGAACGCTTGAAAGAACTGGGCATCGAGTTGCAATCCGAAGTGGCGCTCAACGCTGCATTCAAGAAGTTCAAGGAACTCGCCGACAAGAAGCATGAGATTTTCGATGACGATTTGCACGCACTCGTGTCGGACGAGGCCGTCACCCCGGAAATCGAAAAATATCATTTGATCTCATTGACCGCGCACGTCGAGACGGGCGAGCTGCCGTTCGCCAAGCTGGTCATCGCCGATGCGGGAAAGGAAACCTCCTGCGAAGCGACCGGCGCAGGCCCGGTCGACGCCACCTTCCGCGCACTGGAAAGCGTGGTGCACAGCAATGCGGAGCTGCTTCTGTACTCGGTCAACAACGTGACGGAGGGCACCGATTCGCAGGGCGAGGTCACCGTCCGCCTGTCGAAAGGCGGACGCATCATCAACGGTATCGGCTCGGACACCGACATCGTCACGGCCAGCGCAAAAGCGTACCTGAATGCGCTCAACAAGCTGTCGCACAGCGAGCGCATGAACCCGCAGATGAGCAGCTAGGCAAGCGGATAAGTCGGGGCGGGTCGAATGCGTGTAACCTACCGGTCTTTCCGATTCCGGTGGCTTTCATGAACACACAAGACCTGCTCTCGAAACTGGGCGTCGATCTCTCGCTGCATAGCGGCGGCGACCTGGTTTCCCATTCACCGATTGACGGGGCCGTGATCGGCACGTTGCGCTGCGACACGCGCGCTTCTGTTGCAAAAAAAATCGGCGAGGCGCACGACGCGTTCCAGCAATGGCGCAATGTGCCCGCGCCGAAGCGCGGCGAGCTGGTGCGGCTGCTGGGCGAGGAATTGCGCGCGAGCAAGGACCTGCTGGGCCAGCTGGTCACGCTGGAGGCCGGCAAGATTTTGCAGGAGGGCCTGGGCGAAGTGCAGGAGATGATCGACATCTGCGATTTCGCGGTCGGTCTTTCGCGGCAGCTGTATGGCCTGACGATTGCGTCCGAACGCCCAGGCCATCGCATGATGGAGCAGTGGCATCCACTGGGCACGGTCGGCATCATCAGCGCTTTCAATTTCCCGGTTGCAGTTTGGGCATGGAATACGGCGCTGGCGCTGGTGTGCGGCGATGCCGTCGTCTGGAAACCTTCGGAAAAAACACCGCTGACCGCGCTGGCTTCACACGCGCTGCTGGAACGCGCCATCAAGCGTTATGCGGACGCGGGACATTCGGTGCCGGCGGGACTTTCACAAATCATCATCGGTCGTGCCGATGTGGGAGAGGCGCTGGTGGATGATGCGCGCATCTCACTCATTTCCGCGACGGGCTCGACCCGCATGGGCCGTGCCGTCGGCAGCCGCGCGGCCGCGCGTTTCGCCAAGACCATCCTCGAGCTGGGCGGCAACAACGCCATGATCGTGGCGCCCAGCGCGGACCTGAAAATGGCGCTGCCGGCGATTCTGTTTTCCGCCGTCGGCACGGCCGGGCAGCGCTGCACGACATTGCGCCGCCTCATCGTGCACACGAGTATTTACGACCAGCTAGTGCCTAAATTGAAATCTGCATACGCGTCCATCCGCATTGGGGACCCGCTGAAAACCGGCACCTTGGTCGGGCCGCTGATCGATGAGGCCGCGTACAACGGCATGCAAGGCGCATTGACCGCCGCAGCGGGCGAGGGCGGCAAGGTGCACGGCGGTACGCGCGCGATTGCGGGCGAATTTCCGAACGCGTTTTACGCGCAGCCGGCGATTGTGGAAATGACGTCGCAAACGCAGACCGTGTGCCATGAAACGTTCGCGCCGATCCTGTACGTGCTGCGTTATGAGACATTGGAAGAAGCGCTGGCGCTGCAAAACGGCGTGCCGCAGGGCCTCTCATCCGCCATCTTCACCAACGACGTGCGCGAAGCCGAACAGTTTGTCGCCGCCGGTGGCAGCGATTGCGGCATCGCCAACGTCAACATCGGCACTTCTGGGGCCGAAATCGGCGGCGCATTCGGCGGCGAGAAAGAAACCGGCGGCGGCCGTGAATCCGGCTCGGACAGCTGGAAAGCGTACATGCGCCGTACCACCAACACGCTGAATTACTCGCGCGAACTGCCGCTGGCGCAGGGTATCAAGTTCGATATTTGATCATTTGGCGGTAGGCCCGGAAAACGGTAAGGCGGAAAAACCTTTAGTTTGTAAGGATTTTTTCCGGGGCGCGACCTAGTGGGCACCGGAAAGGAACGTACCGCATCTGGAAGCGGCGGGCGATCCCTTCTCCTCACCACCACACCACAGGAGTCGTCGCCATGAAGAAGTCCGTCCTCAAAGCGGTCGTCAGCACCGTTGCAGTTTCCCTCACCCTGATGGGCCTATCCGCCCCCGCGTTCGCCGATGTCACGCCGGAAGATATCAGCCGTTTTGTCACGATGTACGACGTCAACAAGGACGGCATGCTCTCGCGCACCGAAGTGATGAAGCGCGCCTCCGACATGTTCGACAAGATGGACAAGTCGAAGAAGGGCATGCTCGACGACAAGAAAGCCATGGCGTTCCTGCTCGAATTGCAAAAGACCGACGGCTATACACCCGGCCGCATGATGTCCAAGGCGGACATGATGAAGAAAATGGAAATGATGTTCGACAAGGTCGACACCGGCAAGAAAGGCATGCTCGACAAGAAGCAGGCTGAGATTTTCTTTCGTGAGTTGATGAAAAGCGACGGTTGATCCACGCAGTGGCTTTCATCGAATTTGAAGGCTGAACTCCAGCACTGGCGCGGTTTACGGACGCAAAATTCCGTGGGGGCCGCACCAGTGCTTGATCTACATCCGCTGATTAGTCGGTATTCTCAAAACTGGCTTCGCACGCGACGGCAGCAGTGCTATGTGGCTCAATCAGATGTCGGAAGCCAATTTTGCGGCGACGCCGGTGTAGCTGTGCGGCGTAAGTTGAAGTAATACATTCTTGTCCGCCTCTGGAATTGCCAAACCGCTCACAAACGTGTGCAGCGATTCACGATCAATTCCGCCCTTGCCGCGCGTCAGTTCTTTTAATTGCTCATACGCGTCGCCAATGCCGTGTTTGCGCATGACAGTCTGGATCGGTTCGGCCAGCACATCCCAACTCGCATCGAGATGCGCCGAAATTCTTGCTTCGTTCACTTCGAGTTTGTCCAGCCCGCGCACCAGCGAATCCCAGGCCAGCACGCTGTAGCCCATCGCCACACCCATGTTGCGCAATACGGTGGAATCGGTGAGATCACGTTGCCAGCGCGAGACCGGCAATTTTTCCGCCATGTGCCGCAGCAGCGCGTTCGCCAGGCCAAGATTGCCTTCGGAATTTTCAAAGTCGATGGGATTGACCTTGTGCGGCATGGTCGAAGATCCGATCTCGCCGGCTTTCACTCTCTGCTTGAAATAGCCGAGCGAGATATAGCCCCAGATATCACGGTCCAGGTCAATGAGAATGGTGTTGGCGCGCGCGACGGCGTCGAACAGTTCCGCCATGCCGTCGTGCGGCTCGATCTGGATGGTGTACGGGTTGAAGGTGATGCCGAGGCCTTCCACGAATTTCTGCGCGAACGCCGGCCAGTCAAAATGCGGATACGCCGACAGGTGCGCATTGTAATTTCCCACCGCGCCATTGATCTTGCCCAGCAACGGGACCTGGGCGATGGTCGCGGTGGCGCGCCGCAGGCGATACGCCACATTGGCCATTTCCTTCCCCAGCGTGGTGGGCGTGGCGGCCTGTCCGTGCGTATGCGAAAGCATGGCAACGCTCGCGTGCAGGTGGGCGAGCTTCTGCAGGCGTGATTCGATGGCGGCCAGCGCCGGCATGATGACCGTCTCACGCGCTGTCCGCAGCATGAGCGCATGCGAAAGATTGTTGATGTCCTCGGACGTGCACGCAAAGTGAATGAACGCCTGCGCTTTCTGCACTTCATCGTTGCCGGCGAAGCGTTCACGCAGCCAGTATTCCACCGCCTTGACGTCGTGGTTCGTGGTTGCTTCGATCGCCTTGACACGTTCCGCGTCGGTTACCGAAAAATTCTCGGCCGCCTCGCGCATCGCCGTGATGGTCGCGTCACCAAACGTCTGGCATTCGGCAATTTCCCTCGAATGCGAGAGTGCAACCAGCCATTCGATTTCAACATGAACGCGGAATCTGATGAGGGCGAATTCGCTGAAACAGGCGCGCAGGACGGCGGTTTTTTTTTCGTAACGGCCGTCGAGCGGGGAAAGTGCCGTCAGTGCGTTCAGGGGAAGTGGAGCATTGGCGGGCATCGGGAAACTTTCAAATGTTTACATTCAAATTTTATCACGCGCGCCCTTCACCACTGGCACTTGCCTTGCCTAATCATGCGCCAGAACAAGGGTTTGCCATAGGGCACGATGGTATACTGCAGCAACAAAAAATAATGAGAAAACAAAATTGAAGTTAGTCGCCTCTTACACCAGTCCGTATGCACGCAAAGTCCGCATCGTCATGGCGGAAAAACGCATCGAATGCGATTTCGTTTCTGAAAATGTCTGGGCCGCCGACACCAAGGTCGGCGAGCACAATCCACTGGGAAAAATACCCGTGCTGGTGCTCGATGACGGCATGGCGCTATACGATTCGCGCGTCATCACCGAATACCTCGATGGAATTACGCCGGTCTCGCGCCTCATTCCGGAAAATGGCCGTGACCGCGTGCAGGTGAAACGCTGGGAAGCATTGGGCGATGGCATTGCCGACGCTGGTATTGCGGCGTTCCTTGAACGCAAACGTCCTGCGGCGACGCAAAGCAAGGAGTGGATCGATCGCCAGTTGGGCAAGGTCGATGCCGCCATCAAGGTGGCGTCGGAAGAACTGGGCGACAAGGATTTCTGCCACGGCAACAATCTTTCGCTCGGCGATATCGCGCTGGGCTGCGGACTGCTGTGGCTTGAGTTCCGTCTTCCGCAGATCACGTGGCGTGAATCGTATCCGGGATTGAAAGCCTGGATTGAGAAAATTGAAGCGCGGCCCTCGTTTGCGGAAACCGTTCCACCTGCCGCCTGACGGGCCGGCACAAATAAAAACGGCGTTGCGGGAGATCGCAACGCCGTTTTTATTTTTGCGTGAAGCAAATTCCTATCGAATCACACCGCCACCCAGGCACACCTCACCGGCGTAAATGACGGCGGACTGTCCCGGTGTGACGGCCCATTGCGCGTCGCTGAAATTCAATTCGAACGCGGCATCGTTGGCGGCGACGAGCTGGCAAGGCGCATCAGCCTGGCGATAGCGGGTTTTTGCCGCGTAGTTTTCCTGCTCCGGGCGCGGCGACTCACCGCTCACCCACGCCGCATCCTGCGCCTCAAGATCATTCTTCAGCAGCAACGGATGATCATGCCCTTGCACCACCACCAGCTGGTTCTTGTCAAGGCGCTTTTCCGCGACGAACCAGGGTTCGCCATCGCCATCCCTGGTGCCGCCGATACCCAGGCCCTGCCGCTGGCCCAGCGTGTAATACATAAGGCCCTCATGCCGTCCAATGCGTTTTCCTTCCGGCGAAATCATGTCACCCGGTTCGCGCGGCAGGTAGCGTTGCAGGAATTCCCGGAACGGCCGTTCGCCGATAAAGCAAATCCCGGTTGAGTCTTTTTTCGCGTGGTTGGGCAGGCCCGCGTCGCGTGCCAGTTTGCGCACGTCGGATTTCTGCAAGTCACCCACCGGAAAAATCGCGCGCGACACCTGGTGCTGGTTCAGCCGGTGCAGGAAATAGCTCTGGTCCTTGCCCGTGTCGAGCCCCTTCAGCAATTCAAAACGGCCGTCGACTTCGCGCACGCGCGCGTAGTGCCCCGTGGCGATTTTTTCCGCGCCCAGTGCTACCGCATGATCGAGGAAAGCCTTGAACTTGATTTCGGCGTTGCACAGCACATCGGGATTGGGCGTACGCCCCGCGGCGTATTCACGCAGGAATTCGGCGAACACGCGATCCTTGTATTCTGCCGCGAAATTGACGGCTTCGAAATCGATGCCGATCACATCGGCCGCGGCCGCCGCGTCGATGAAGTCCTGGCGCGTCGAGCAATATTCGTCATCGTCATCATCTTCCCAGTTCTTCATGAACAGGCCGACCACGTCGTAGCCCTGCTGCTTCAGCAGCAGTGCGGATACCGACGAATCGACCCCGCCGGAAAGACCCACCACGATGCGTTTTTTGGACATGTTGTGATTATCGGATAGAACGCGTGCTTGATTTTGATTCGAAAAAGCCGCAGTTACACAGTCGTTGAATAAATCGGACGCCGTATTTTTGCAAACACCAAACGAAAAAGGCGGAACCGAAGTTCCGCCTTTTTTTTGCGGAGAAGACTCCGCGCCGAAGCGTCTTACTGATTACTTCTTCGGGGCAGCGGCTGCGTCAGCAGCTTTCTTGGCTTCCTTAGCTTCTTTTGCCTTGGCTGCTTTGGCTTCCTTGGCGGCCTTGGCTTCTGCGGCTTTGCGGGCTTTCTTCTCAGCCTTGGTTTCTTTCTTTACTTCTTCTTTTTTCACTTCAGCAGCCTTGGCAACTGGAGCAGCCTTGGCGACAGGCGCAGCGGCCGGGGCGGCAGCAGGTGCAGCAGCCTTCGGGGCTTCGGTCTTGGCGGCCGGTGCAGCAGCAGGCGCTTGGGCAGCAGCGTTCAGGGCAACAGCTGCGAACAGCGCGGCAGCGATAGCGGAGATGAATTTCATGTGATTCCTTTGAGAGTGAGTGAGTAGTTGTGTCTTGTGTTAGCCAGTCAGACAGATTGCCTGTCGCAGGGATTAACGCGCGGCATTATAGCCGGTTGACAACCATATAGGAACCATTTTTGACGTAGAGATTGTGCGCAAGCCGTTCACTTTTCAGGGTTTTTTCCCGGCTTTTGCGCGGCGCATCAAAGCGGCAGGAACCTCGAGTTGCCGCCAGGTTCCGACTTTCAAATCAGCCAGTGCCAGGTTACCGATCGCTGCGCGTACCAGCCGCAGCGTGGGAAAGCCGATTTTTGCGGTCATGCGCCGAACCTGGCGGTTCTTGCCTTCGGTAATGATGATCTCCAGCCAGGTGGTGGGAATAAGCTTGCGAAACCGTACCGGCGGGTCACGTTCCCAGAGGCCCTTGGGCTCGGCGATGATCCTGGCCTGCGCGGGCTGCGTCACGAAATCGCCCAGGTTCACACCTGCACGCAAGGCAGCCAGATCGGCATCGGTCGGGGCGCCATCCACCTGCGCCCAGTAGGTCTTGGCCAGCTTGTGCATGGGATCGGCGATGCGTGCCTGCAGCACCCCATCATCGGTCAGCAGCAGCAGGCCTTCGCTATCGGTGTCCAGCCGTCCGGCCGGATAGATGTCGGGCAGGTCGATGAAATTCTTCAGCGTCGGTTTGTCGCCCGAGGGGCTGAACTGGCAAATCACGCCATAGGGTTTGTTGAAGCCGATCAGCACGCTGAATCCTCCCGGGCGTTCGCCCAACAAAAAACCCCCGCAGCTTTCACTGCGGGGGTTTCGATCAGTCCGCTGAGAATGATCAAGCGTTACCGATATTTGATGCCTGTTTGCCTTTGGGGCCTTGCGTCACTTCAAAGCTGACTTTTTGGCCTTCTTTTAGGGTTTTGAAGCCATTCATCTGGATTGCCGAGAAGTGGGCGAAAAGATCATCGCTTCCATCGTCGGGGGTGATGAAGCCGAAACCCTTAGCGTCGTTAAACCATTTGACTGTCCCTGTTGCCATGCGAATGCTTCCTTTTACAAAAACGGGTTGGAGAGCCCCGGAATCGTTTTGCTATCAAGGCCCGCAACCGCTGGAATGCAAATGCAGACAACCTCAAAGCCAAACTCCAAATCGCCTTTTACCGGCTATCTTTTGCCAAGTCAATAGAACTGCCCTATTTTCAGTGCCATACGTTGCAGGAATGCAAATTCTGATGCAATCGTGAGCTTCAGCACGACCTTGGTGCAAACTTTGATGAAAGGTCGGGACTTGAATGCACCGTACCTTGCCCCTATTATTGAATAACGAATTTTGCATATCCACGCAAATAGAAGCATGGCGACAAAGCAACCAAAATCGAACGAACGCGGCACAACCGAACTCCAGGAGAAGCCGGCAGAGACCAAGCCGCCGGCGATGTGGCAGGTGGTGATGTACAACGACGATTACACGCCGATGGAATTCGTGGTCGATGTGCTGGAAAACATATTCGGGCATAACTATGAACGCGCCACGCAGATCATGCTGAAGGTGCACACGGAAGGGCGCGCAGTTTGCGGGATTTTTCCACGGGATGTCGCAACGATGAAGGTCGAACAGGTGGTGGACAAGGCGCGCCGTGCGCAGCATCCACTGCGTTGCGGCATGGAAGAAGTTTGAAAGTTGTGTCCTGACGCGCACAGTGGTTTTTGTCACTGACGTGTTTCAGAAATTGGTTGTATGCTGGCTTTCACTATCGCGCATTATTTGAAGCAATGGCGGCATACAGCAACGCAAACAGCAACATTGCAGCAAACCGTTTTTTGCCAGCAGGAAACGGTGATCCCTCACTATCACCGCCGGTTGTCCCCGACGCACGGATGCCGGTTATCCGGGAACGATGGAGCATCATTGTTCTGGATGGAATGAACGCGAAAGGTAAATCATGATTGCCCAGGAACTCGAAGTCAGCCTTCACATGGCATTTGTCGAAGCGCGGCAAAAACGTCACGAGTTCATCACGGTTGAGCACCTGTTGCTCGCCTTGCTTGAAAACCCGTCCGCCCAGGAAGTATTGAAAGCCTGCGCGGCCAAGGTCGAAGACCTGAAGAAAGCGCTGACCGAATTCATCGAGCAGCACACGCCCATCGTCGCCGGCGACGGCGAAGTGAATACGCAGCCCACGCTGGGTTTCCAGCGGGTGATCCAGCGCGCCATCCTGCACGTGCAATCGTCAGGCAAAAAGGAAGTCACCGGCGCCAATGTGCTGGTCGCCATCTATGGCGAAAAAGATTCGCACGCCGTGTATTTCCTGCACCAGCAGGGCGTGTCGCGGCTCGACGTGGTGAATTTCATTTCACACGGGATTTCGAAAGCGTCGCCAACCGGCGCGCCGAAGGAAGACGCGGAATCAGAAAGCGCCGAGGGCGAGCAGGCCGGCGGTGCGCTGGAAAGTTTTACGCTGCACCTGAACCAGATGGCCATCGACGGCAAGATCGATCCATTGATCGGGCGCGAGCACGAAGTTGAGCGTGTCATCCAGATCCTCTGCCGCCGCCGCAAGAACAATCCGCTGCTGGTCGGTGAAGCCGGTGTCGGCAAGACCGCCATCGCAGAAGGCCTGGCCAAGCGCGTCGTCGACGGCCAGGTGCCGGATATCCTTTCCAAGGCACAGGTCTATTCGCTCGACATGGGCGCATTGCTGGCCGGCACCAAATATCGCGGTGATTTCGAGCAACGTTTGAAAGCTGTGCTGAAGCAATTGACCGAAAATCCGAACGCCGTGTTGTTCATCGACGAAATCCACACGCTGATAGGCGCAGGGTCCGCATCAGGCGGCACGCTGGACGCGTCCAACCTGCTGAAACCCGCGCTCTCATCGGGCCAGCTGAAGTGCATCGGCGCCACTACGTACAACGAATACCGTGGCATTTTCGAAAAAGATCACGCGCTGTCGCGCCGCTTCCAGAAAGTGGATGTGACCGAGCCGTCGATCGCCGAAACCATCGAGATCCTGAAGGGTTTGAAGTCACGTTTTGAAACGCATCATGGTGTGAAATACACCTCCACCGCGCTGACCACGGCTGCGGAATTGTCGGCCAAGTACATCAATGACCGCCACCTGCCCGACAAGGCCATCGACGTGATCGACGAGGCCGGTGCTGCGCAACGCATCGCGCCCAAGTCAAAGCAGAAAAAAACCATCGGCAAGCCGGAGATCGAAGAGATCGTCGCCAAGATCGCCCGCATTCCGGCGCGCAACGTGTCTTCAGACGATCGCAATGCGCTAAAGACGCTGGACCGCGACCTGAAGTCGGTGGTGTTCGGCCAGGACAAGGCGATCGAGGCACTGTCATCGGCCATAAAGATGGCACGCTCGGGTTTGGGCAATACCGCGAAGCCAATTGGTTCGTTCCTGTTCTCCGGCCCGACCGGCGTCGGCAAGACCGAAGTCGCCAAGCAGCTTGCGTTTATTCTCGGTGTCGAGCTGATCCGCTTCGACATGTCCGAGTACATGGAGCGTCACGCCGTGTCGCGGCTGATCGGTGCACCCCCCGGCTATGTCGGTTTCGACCAGGGCGGACTGATGACGGAGGCCATCACCAAGCATCCGTACTCGGTATTGCTGCTGGACGAAATTGAAAAAGCACACCCCGACATTTACAACGTGTTGTTGCAGGTCATGGATCACGGCACGCTGACAGACAACAACGGCCGCAAGGCGGATTTCCGCAATGTCTGCATCATCATGACCACCAACGCCGGCGCGGCGGAATTGTCAAAGACCAGCATCGGCTTCACCAATGACAAGAAGGCCGGCGACGAGATGGCAGAAATCAAGCGTATGTTCACGCCGGAATTCCGCAACCGACTCGACGCCACGATTTCCTTCGCGCCGCTGAATGAAGACATCATCCTGCGGGTGGTGGACAAGTTCCTGATGCAGCTTGAAGCGCAGCTGGCCGAGAAGAAGGTGGACGTTACGTACACCGAGGGCCTGAAGAAATACCTGGCCAAGAACGGTTTCGATCCGGCGATGGGTGCAAGGCCGATGGCGCGCCTGATCCAGGACACCATCCGACGCGCGCTTGCCGAGGAGTTGTTGTTCGGCCGTCTCGCGAGCGGTGGCAAAGTCACCATCGACGTCGATGCCGACAACAAGGTCAAGCTGGACATCAGCGAAGAGAAGGAACCGGTCACGACCGAAACCTGATCTTTATTGCATTGCTGAAAAACGGGCGGCCCGCAAATGGCCGCCCTTTTTTTTCGCATGCCGTGGCATTTTTCAGTATGAAAGATCAACAGTGCAGCACGCGCACCGTTGCGTTATTCTGCGATTCACGAGAAAAACCGGAGTGGATCATGAGACTTGCTGCGCGCACTGCAATGCCGATAGTTTTCCTTGCGATGATTTTCCCCGCGCTGGCTGACACACCTGGCGGCACGGCCGCTACTTCTCCTGCAGCCCCCGCAACGGTATTTGCTTCTCCGAACCTGACCGCGGCCGGCGTGCGCTCAATGGCCGCCACGTGCGCCCCGTGTCACGGCACCAACGGCAGCAGTGCCGGGGGCCCCATCCCCGGGCTCGCGGGTGGCAACAAGGAATATCTCGTCAGCCAGATGCAGGCGTTCCGCGACGGCAAACGCCAGGCCACCGTCATGCAGCAGCTCGCCAGGGGATATAGCGATGCGGAGTACGCGGCGCTGGGCGATTATTTTGCCGCGCAGAAAAAATAGTCGCCCACGAATGATGCCGCGCGTGCGCAACTGAAAAACCGGAAATATCGAGGAGAACAACATGCCCGTGAATCGCAGAGCTTTCCTGAAATCGTCCGGCAGCGCTGCGCTGGCGACGGCGGCATTGGGCGGATGTGCGGCGCTGCCGGCCGGCGGCCCGCGCGTTGTTGTCGTGGGTGGGGGCTACGGCGGTGCGACGGCAGCACGCTACCTAAAAATGTGGGCGCCCCACTTGAGCGTGACGCTGGTTGAGCGCAACACTGATTTCGTTTCCTGTCCGCTGTCCAACCTGGTGCTGGGTGGCTCGAAGACGATGAACGACATCACCGTCAGCTACGAAACGCTGGCAAAAAAATACGGCGTGGTCGTGGTGCGTGGCGAAGCCTCGGCCGTGGACGTCGACAAGAAAGTTGTGCGTCTCGCCAATGGCGACAGCCTGCCATTTGATCGCGTGATACTTTCGCCCGGCGTTGATTTTATCGGCGGCGAAATTCCGGGCCTGGCCGGTCCCGAAGCGCAGCGCAGGATCCTGCACGCCTGGAAAGCCGGGCCGCAAACACTTGCCTTGCGCAAGCAGCTTGAGGACATGAAAGATGGCGGCGTGTTTGCCATTTCCATTCCCACCGTGCCCTATCGCTGCCCGCCCGGCCCGTATGAGCGCGCCTGCCAGGTCGCCGGTTATTTCAAGCAGTCGAAACCAAAATCGAAAGTGCTGATCCTGGACGCCAATCCGGATGTGACGTCCAAACCGGCACTGTTCAAGAAGGCGTGGGCGGACATGTATCCGGGCCTCATCGAATACCGGCCCAACTCAAGAGTGGTCGATTTCTCGTTGCAAACGATGACCGCGAAAATGGAAGTGGAAGATGTTCGCGCCGACGTGTTCAACATCCTGCCGCCGATGAAGGCAGGCGCCATCGCCGATCCGTTCATCACCGCCAACAAACGCTGGTGCGAGATCAACTGGATCACCTACGAAGCGAATAATTTCCCCGGCGTTCACCTGCTGGGCGACGCGCTCCAGATTGCACCGGGCATGCCCAAATCGGGACACATGGCCAATGCGCACGGCAAGACCTGCGCGGCAGCCGTAATCGCATTGCTGGCCGACGAGCCGCCCAATCCCAGCCCGACATTGAACAACAACTGCTACAGCTTCGTCTCGGCCGACAAGGTGGTGCACGTGGCCTCGGTGCACAAGTACGATGAGAAAGACAAGACCATGAAAACGGTCCCCGGCTCAGGGGGATTGTCGCCGGCGTCGAATGAGCTCGAGGCGCAGTACGCGTTTGCGTGGGCGAAGAATATCTGGGCCGATGTGCTAGGCTAGATCAAGCACCGGGGCGGATTGCAGGGCATATATGCCGGGAGAGCCGCACCAGTGCTGGAGTCTACTTCGCTGGCGGAGGTGGGGCTGGCGGTGCCGGGGGCAAAACAACCGGCAAAACGACCGACTGCACATTCCCGCGTGAACGCGGTTTCCCACCCGGCTTAATGCTGCCCAGGATGAGCGCAGACCAGCGCAGGATTTCACTGCATTCGGTTTCGGATTTTTCATCGCACAGCGCCGTGCGCGCGGACGCCTGGATGCGCTGCAACGCATCAGCGCGCTTTGTGTAAATCGCCAGCGCCGAATTGAAAAGGTAAGCGCGGCGCGGGTTGATCCCTTCGGTGCAGAATTCCGCGCGCTCACTGCGCCTAGCCGCAAGGCAGCGCTCGCCGGCGCTGAAGCGCTCCTGGTTGCGGCCCCACGTTTCATCGAGGTCAATGACGAATTCACCGCTGGTCACGTGCATCTCGATCAGCAATGCGGGTGAATCGGCGCGGCCGACCAGCGCAATGTTTTCAAGCGCGTCATAGATGTCGGTGAAAGTGCCTCTGTAAAGCGAGCAACCGACCTTTGCCTCTTCCACGCAATCGTCGCCGGCGAAAACTTCGCCGACATTCACCAGCCGCTTGCCTTCGCGCGCATCGACGAATGTGAACACATGATCGAACACGCAGCGCCACGCTCGTTTCTCTTCGCTGGCGGGCTGGCAGTCATCTCGGATAAACAGGAAGCCGTCTTTCCATCCGCTGCGTGCCCGTTCCGCCGCCAGTGCTTCGGCCGCGTTGCCGCGCTGAAGGACGGTCACACGAAACTCGTGCGTAACCTGGTTCATGGCGAGGTCAAGCACGGTAACGCCGGCACCCGCCTTGGCCTCGGCGGTGATCTTTACCGGCGCATCAAACAGCACACTCGATTGGGCGAACGCAAACGAACAGGTCCACATCGCCGACAACAGCAAGGCACGCATCATGATTTCAGGAAGCCTTTCAATGCGTCCAGTGTCGCGCCCGGCGCCTCCTGCATTGTTCCGTGACCCGCCTCTTCGATCACGACCGTGCGACACCCGGCGATGCGTGATGCGACCTGTTGCGCCGACTTCGCGGGCGTCATCATGTCGCGCCCGCCGGCAATGACCAGCGCGGGCACCTTGATCGCAGCAAACGTGCTTTCGTCCGGCAGGAAAGCATTGCAGGCAGAAAGGTCGGCGGCGATGACACCCGGCCGGCTCTGCTCGAGCAGGCGTTTGGAGGCCATCATCGACGCGGTGCCCGGCGAGGGATTGCGGCTCCACTTCAATTGCGGTGCGTGTCCCCAGATGTTGACCATGTCGAATGCATCGGCCGGTGAGTTGACGGCGGCATCCAGCAGCAGGTCCGACACCGGCATCGGCACGCTGGTGCCGATGAGTGCAAGTTGCGTCACGCGCGAGGCGTGGCGTGCCGCGCAATCGAGGGCGACCAGCGATCCCATGCTGTGCCCGACCAGCGCGGTGGTGGCGATGCCGCCATTGTCGAGCAGGTTGATGAGCCAGTCCGCGTTGGCGGCAATGGACGTTTTCGCCTCGCCGAAACTCTTGCCGTGTCCCGGCAAATCCACCGCCATTGCGTTCCAGCCGTGATGTGCGAAATAGCGCGCCTGCAATGTCCACACACTGTGGTCGTTGGCCGATCCGTGAATGAAGACCACGCAGGGCTTGGCGGCATCGAACGGTTTTCCACCGGTGTAAACGTACGCGGGTTGTTGCTGGACCAGGAATTTCATAGCCCTGCCACCTTGCCTGCGGCGTAAAGCGCACGCGACAGGTCCTCGATCAAATCGTCCGCGTGTTCGATGCCGATGGATAGCCTGATCGTACCTTCAGAAATGCCGGCCGCTTTCAATGCGGCTGCGTCCATGCGGAAATGCGTGGTGGTGGCGGGATGGATCACCAGCGATTTGGCGTCGCCGATATTGGCGAGATGTGAGAACAGCAGAAGTTTTTCAATGAAGACTTTACCGGCCGCTTTGGCGGACCCTGTGCCGCCGCGAATATCAAAACTAACCACCGCGCCTGCACCCAGTGGCAACAGTTCTTTTGCCACCGCGTGATCAGGATGCGATTCAAGTCCGGGGTAAGTAACCTTTTCCACCGCTTTATGGCTGGCCAGGAAATCCACGATCCGCTTGGCATTCTCAACATGCCTCGGCATGCGCACGTGCAGCGTCTCCAGGCCCTGCAGGATCTGGAATGCAGTCATGGGCGCCATGGTCGCGCCGAAGTCCCTGAGGCCCTCACGGCGCGCGCGCAACGCGAATGCGGCGACAGACGACTCTTCGCTCATGACCATGCCGTGAAAGCCGTCGTAAGGCTCGGTCAAAGTCGGGAATTTTCCAGACGCTTCCCAGTCAAATGTGCCGCCATCGAGCAGCACGCCACCGATGACGACACCGTGTCCCGACAGGAATTTGGTGGCCGAATGCATGACGATATCCGCGCCTTGCGAGATCGGACGCGACAGGTAGGGTGTGGTGAGAGTTGCATCCACCATCAGTGGTACGCCGCAAGCATGCGCGATGGCGGAGACCATCGGAATGTTGAGCACATCGAGTCCCGGATTGCCTACTGTTTCGCCGAACAGCAAACGCGTATTGGGCCGGATGGCGGCCTGCCAGGCGTCGGGATTTCGCCCGTCGACAAAGGTGGTTTCAATGCCGAACCGCGGCAGCGTGTAGGACAACAAATTATGCGATCCGCCATAGAGCGCATTGGACGCCACGATGTGCGAACCCGCACCCATTAAAGTTGCAATTGCAAGATGCAAAGCCGCTTGACCTGAGGCAACGGCGATGGCGGCCGGTGCACCATCCAGGGCGGCCATGCGTTCTTCGAAAACGCTGAGGGTGGGATTGGAAATACGGGAATAAACGTGCCCGGTCCGCTCGAGATTGAACAGGGACGCGGCGGTGTCGGTATCGGGGAAAACGAAGGACGCCGTCTGATAGATCGGGACGGCTCGCGCGCCGGTGGCGGGGTCGGGCGACTGGCCGGCGTGGACGGCCAGGGTATCCAGTCTCGGGTAGGTCGGCGTGGTCATAGCGTTTCTCTGGGGATTCAGCGGGTTGCAGTTGAAATCTGAGGGGGGGCATTAATTCTTGCCATATCCCCATTCTATTGTTAAGGTGCTCGTTCCAACATAAGGATGTCATTCGCGTGATACGAAATTCCTTCTCCATTATTACGGTTTTCTGTGCGGCCCTGGCGACCACGCTTTTGACAGGTGCGGCGGTTGACGCGAATGCGCAACCAGCCACGCCGGCAGCCAAGAAAGCCAAGTCCGGTTTCCAGAAAGTCCGTTCCGCCGGCACGCCCGACCTGACCAAGGACGGTGTTCCCAATCTTCTTTCCCATGGCGCCATGGTGTTCGATCCCGTGACCGGCCGTGCGCTTTATGCCAAGAACGCCGACAGCCCCGTGCCGATCGCGTCCATCACCAAGCTGATGACCGCGATGGTGGTGCTGGAAGGCAAGCAGAACATGGATGAAGCCATCGTCATCGACAGCGCCGACATCGACACCCTCAAGGGTTCGCACTCGCGCCTGCCGGTAGGCACCGCGTTCCGTCGTGAAGATTTGTTGCGCCTCGCCTTGATGGCCTCGGACAATCGCGCCGCTGCGGCGCTGGGCCGCACCTATCCCGGCAGCACGCCTGCGTTTGTCGAAGCAATGAACGCCAAGGCCCGTTCGATCGGTTTGCAGAACGCGCGCTTTGTGGACCCGACCGGTCTCGCGCCAACCAACGTGGCGAGCCCGCAGGATCTGGCATTGCTGGTGTCGGAAGCGTCGACATTCGCACAGATCCGCGAATATTCCACGACCACCGAATTGCAGGTCACGCTGCCCAACAGCAAGCGCTCGCTGGGTTTCAACAATACCAACGCACTGGTGCGTGCGCAGGGCTGGGAAATCGGCCTGTCGAAAACCGGGTTCATCAATGAAGCCGGCAAGTGCCTGGTGATGCATGCCACCATCGCCAATAATCCAGTGGTGATTGTTCTGCTGGACTCCTGGGGGAAAATGACGCGGCTTGGCGATGCCAACCGCATCAAGAAGTGGCTCGAAAATACCCGGCAGGTCGCGGCGCTTACCGCGAAAAACGGCTAGGATTTTCACCAATAAAAAATAGCGCCGGGCTTGCCCGGCGTTTTCTTTTGGTGGTCCGTAAGCGATGCACTCATGCTGAATGCAAAGTGCTTGCAACCCAAACAGCCGATGACCTTGGGTTAATATGACTTCATGAAAGTCGGCCTCTTCGTTACCTGTCTCGTGGACCTTGTCCGCCCCAACATTGGCTTCGCCGCGTTGAAGCTGCTTGAAGATGCGGGTTGCGAAGTCACTGTTCCCGCTGCGCAGACATGTTGCGGCCAGCCTGGCTACAACTCAGGTGCCCGCGAAGTGGCGAAGACCCTCGCACGAAAAGTGCTCGCGGAATTTCGCGATTGTGATTACGTGGTCGCACCGTCCGGCTCGTGTTCGGGCCAGATGAAAGTGCATGCGGTCGAGGATCTGTTCAGGAACGAACCCGAAGAACAGGACTTCCGCGCGCTGGCCGCGAAATGGTACGAGCTCTCGGATTTCCTGGTGAATGTGATCAAGGTCGAAAATTTTCCGGGCCGGCTTGAGGGTGACGTGACCTATCACGACAGTTGCTCGGGCCTTCGCGAACTGGGCATCAAGCAACAGCCGCGCGACCTGCTGGCAAAGACTGGTTGCAACCTGGTCGAAATGCAGGATGCAGAAAAATGTTGCGGCTTCGGTGGCACGTTCTCCATCAAGCTGGGTGAAATTTCAACTCGCATGGCCGACAACAAATGCGTGAACATCGGCGTCACCGGTGCTACCGCAGTTGTGGGTGGTGACCTCGGTTGCCTGCTCAATATCGAGGGCCGGCTGCGGCGCAATGGCGACCATAAAACGAAGGTCTACCACTTCGCGGAAGTGGTGGCCGGAATGACAAATTCGACAACGTAACTCAAGCACTGGCGCAGCTTCCAGGCAATTTATGCCTGGAAAAGCGCGCGAAATGGCGATCTGACAACTATTTCCCGGGCTGGACAGGAAAATGCAAGTTCACAGCATGCACTTCAAGCAAACCGCGAGCGTGAAGCTCAACGACGCCGTATTGCAGAAAGCGCTGAAGAAATCCAAGTCCAAATTCGTCGACGGCCGCGCCGCCGGTGTGGCCGAGGTGGACAACTGGCAGGACATCCGCATCCACGCGGCCGCGCTGCGTGATCGCGTGATCGAACATCTTGACGCCTACCTGCTCGAGTTCGAGCGCAACGCAATTCGTCGCGGCGCGCAGGTGCACTGGGCGGAAACGGCCGGGGAAGCCAACGCGATCGTCGTCGGCATCGCGCAAGAAAATGCGGTGAAGACCATCACCAAATCCAAATCGATGGTGACCGAGGAAATCGCACTCAACGAAGCGCTGCAAAAAGCCGGCATCCGCGTGATGGAAACCGATCTCGGCGAATACATCCTGCAACTGGCGGATGAACCGCCCTCGCATATCGTGGCACCCGCCGTGCACAAATCGAAAGAGCAGGTGGCGGAACTGTTCATGCACGCGCACAACAAACCGCGCCTCACCGATATTCCCGCCATGACGCGCGAAGCGCGCGAACAATTGCGCAGTCATTTCCTCGGCGCGGACATGGGCATCTCCGGCGCCAACTTCATCATCGCCGAGACCGGCACCACACTCACCGTCACCAACGAAGGCAATGCCGATCTCGTCACCACCATCCCGCGCATTCACTGCGTGGTCACGGGTATCGAGAAAGTCATTCCCACGCTGGAAGATTTCGCCACGCTGATCCGCTTGCTCCCACGTTCGGCCATCGGCCAGTCGATCGCAAACTATCTCACGCTGACCACCGGCATCAAGGCGCCCGGCGAGTCCGATGGACCTGAGCAAATGCACATCGTGCTGGTCGATGCGGGGCGCACAAAACTGGTCGGCAGCGACATGAAGGAAATGCTGCGCTGCATTCGCTGCGGCGCGTGCATGAATCACTGCCCCGTCTATCAAAACGTTGGCGGGCACGCGTACGGCTGGGTGTATCCCGGGCCGATGGGCTCGGTGCTCACGCCCACTTACGTCGGCATCGAGAACGCAGGCGACCTGCCGAATGCCGCGACGTTCTGCGGCGAATGCGAAGTGGTGTGCCCGGTAAAAATTCCTCTCCCCGATCTCATGCGCAAGTGGCGTGAGCGGCAATTCGACATGAAGCTGCGGCCGTTCAGCGAACGCTTCCCGATGGCGCTGTGGGGATTTTTTGCGCAGCGGCCGGGGCTGTATGCATTTTCAACACGTGTTGCCGCGCGCGTCGCCTCGTGGCTGGGAGGCAAGGAGAAGCTGATTCATTCACTGCCCGGCATCGACGGCTGGACGCATGGCCGCGACATGCCCGCGCCGGCAGGAAAAACATTCCGTGAACTTTATGCGGCGCGGAAGACGACAGGAAAGCAGCAATGAGCGCACGCGAAAATATCCTCGCGAAAATTCGCAGCCAGACCGGGAAATCCGGCGCGACCACAGAGGCGGAATTTGCCGCCGTGCGCGCGCACATTGCGCAACACCAGCGCGGCCCGATGCCCTCGATCGCCATGCACGACCCCGTCACGCATTTCATCACCGAATGTGCGCGACTGAAAACGACGTTGGCCGAGTGTGCGGATGTCGATGATATTCCCGCCGAAGTCGCACGCTATATCGCCAGCGAAAAATTGCAGCCGCGCTGCGTCGGCTGGCAGGAATTCGCAGCGCTTGACTGGCAAGGTTCCGCTATCCATTTTGATAATCGTAGCGCGTTGCCCGACGACATGATCGGCATCACCGGCTGTTACTGCGGCATCGGCGAGACCGGCACGCTGTTGCTGCTGGGTGCGGCCCCGACACCCAAGGCTACGGCGCTGCTGCCGGAAACCCATATCTGCATTTTGCGCAAGAGCCGCATCGTGCCGACCATGGAGGATGCGTTCGCGCTGATGCGGACGGAAATCGGCGAGCCTCCGCGTGCTACGTTTTTTGTGTCGGGACCATCGCGCACCGCCGACATCGAGCAGACTATCGTGATCGGCGCGCATGGCCCGTATCGCGTTCACATCATCCTTATCCCGTAGGGCAACATGACACCTGAACTGATTTACATTGGCGGCATTCCCGTTGACTTCATCCTGTTTGGCGCAACGCTGCTGGGCGTCGCCCTGTTTCATGCGCGCACATTGCAGGTCGCCGTGACGGGCATGGCCGTCATCGCGCTCTACAAGATCATCTTCACGGGATTCAAGACCGGCACCGGCATTGCCGGCTTTGACGCGCACATGCAACACGAGTGGGTCATCCTGGCCAACCTGCTTTGCCTGCTGGTCGGTTTTGCGCTGCTGTCGCGCCATTTCGAAAAGAGCCAGCTGCCCGCAGTACTGCCCAAATACCTTCCCGACGATTGGAAGGGGGCATTCGCGATGCTTGTCCTGGTGTTCGTCCTCTCATCATTCCTCGACAATATCGCGGCCGCACTCATCGGCGGGGCGATGGCGCATCAACTTTTTCGCGCGAAAGTCCACATCGGTTACCTGGCGGCCATTGTCGCAGCGTCCAACGCAGGCGGTGCGGGCAGCGTAGTGGGCGACACCACCACGACGATGCTGTGGATTTCCGGCGTGAAGCCGATCCAGGTATTTGAAGCCTATATCGCGGCAAGTGTAGCGCTGGTCATCTTCGGTATTCCAGCCTCGCTGCAACAACAGAAATATTCGCCGATCAACAAGGATGCAAGTGCCGATGCAAAAGTGGATTGGGCGCGCGTGGGCATCGTTGCACTGATACTGGTCCTGGCCATCGCCACCAACGTCACGGTCAATATGCGTTTCAACAGTTACGCCGATCATTTCCCGTTTATCGGCGTCGCGGTCTGGGTGGCGATCCTGATCTCGATTCCCCTGCGGAGACCGGACTGGGAGGTCGTTCCCGATGCAATTAAGGGGGCGGTTTTCCTGCTTTCACTGGTAACTTGCGCATCGATGATGCCCGTGGAGGAACTGCCCGGCGCATCCTGGCAGACTGCGCTGGGGCTGGGCTTTGTTTCGTCCGTGTTCGACAACATTCCCCTCACCGCGCTCGCCATCAAGCAGGGCGGCTATGACTGGGGATTCCTCGCCTATGCGGTGGGTTTCGGCGGGTCCATGATCTGGTTCGGGTCGTCCTCCGGTGTGGCGCTGGCCAGCATGTATCCGGAGGCGAAATCCGTAACCGGCTGGCTGCGTCATGGCTGGCCTGTGGTGATTGCCTACGTCGTCGGCTATTTCATCATGCTCGCCGTAGCCGGATGGCACGCGGATCCCCACCTCCAGCAAAAAGGTGTGGAGCATCCCGCTGCTACGAACGCCCAAGCAAAGCTTGCCGCATGAAATCGGCGGACACCGGGATCACCGCGACTTTCCAGAAATTCTTCGATTCTGAAAAGGCCAGTGGAATCCTCTTGATCGCCTGTACGTTGATGTCACTGGCGATCGCAAATTCGCCGGCCGGGCCGGCATACGTTGATGCCTGGCATGCCAATGTTGGTGGCCTCAGTGTCGAGCACTGGATCAATGACGCCTTGATGGCGGTCTTTTTCCTCATGATCGGGCTCGAACTGGAGCGCGAGCTTTACGTGGGAGAGCTGTCCGATTTCAAGAATGCACTGCTGCCTATCTTCGCCGCCGTGGGCGGGATGCTGGTGCCGGCGCTGATTCATTTCCTGATCAATGCGGGTACCCCGACGCAGGATGGACTCGGCATTCCCATGGCTACGGATATCGCTTTCGCGCTCGGCATCCTGGCACTGCTTGGCAGTCGCGTACCGGCATCGCTGAAAGTGTTCGTCGTGGCCTTTGCGGTCATTGATGACCTGGGCGCCATCGTGGTCATCGCGCTGTTCTACACCACCAAGCTGTCTCTGGCCTATCTCGCCGGCGCTGTCGCCACCTGGCTGTTCCTGGTGGTGCTGAATCGACGGTTTCGGGTAATGCTGCTGTGGCCATACCTGTTGGCGGGCGCACTCATGTGGTTCCTGATGCTGAAGTCCGGCATCCATGCCACCATCGCAGGGGTGATGCTGGCGTTTGCCATCCCCTTTTCGGCAAAGTCCGAGGATGTCGCTTCGCCTTCGCATCGCCTGGAACACCTGCTGCACAAACCAGTGGCATTCCTGATCCTGCCCTTGTTCGCCCTGGCCAATACCGGGATTGTGATCGGCGCGGATTGGATTCAGCAGCTGGCCGGAAACAATAGCGCCGGCATCATGGCAGGTCTGGTCATCGGCAAGCCACTGGGCGTGTTGCTTGCGTGCCTGTTGGCTGTGAAGTGCGGCCTCTGTCGTTTGCCTGGGGACCTGGGCTGGCGTCACGTCGCCGGCGCCGGCATGGTCGGCGGCATCGGCTTCACGATGTCGATATTCATTACCAACCTGGCGTTTGCCGGGCAGGCTGCGACTATCAACTCATCGAAACTCGCGATCCTTTGCGCGTCTTTGGCCGCCGGTGTCGCGGGCTTCACCTGCCTTCGGATGAGCGGAGATTCTTCAGCGCGGCGCGGGCCGTAGGAAACCGGCAAGTTTCCTGAGCCAGGCCCTCGCAGCCAGCGGCGTCGACAACGCATATTGTGCGTGTGGCTGCACACGCGGACCCACCGCAACCGTCACGCCACCGGCGGAGGCGACGGCATCGAAAAAATCAATGTCGGCTACATCGTCACCCAGGCATATCGCCATCCGCCTCGCAAATGGTTCCAGTGAGAGGACCTGGGCTGCGGCCGTTGCCTTGCTGACCTGGGTCGAACGCATCTCGATTACCCGGTGGCCCGCAAACACAAGCCAACCGGGATACGCCCCCATTGTTCGCCGTACTGCCTGGGCCAGTTCGAATGCGTCAATGTCCTCAAGGCGGTGATGAATGGCGAGGCTGGCGCCCTTGTGCTCGATATTGAGGTGTCGCCGCGCACCGAGTTGCCGATGCAGTGATGCCAGGGCATCTGGAGGAAACGGGGGACAGATGAGGCGCGGCATTTCGCTACCTCGCGCAAGGGGCCATTCGGCTCCATGTGAGCCGACCATGAGCCCGGCTTTGTTACCGAGGAAACGGTGCAGGTCGACATAGCGCCGGCCGCTGATGACAGCGACCGCGCCATTGAGCGCATTCATTAGCTCATCCAGCGTTTCCAGCAATTCCGCGGGTACCAGGACTTCGTCCGGGCGATCGGAGAAATCAACCAGGGTGCCATCGAAATCAGTCAACAGGCACAGAGCTGATGCTGGTGGACAGTGGTCCAGCCATTCGTCGGGATGACGGCTGGTCAAAGGTAGTCCATGGAACTGGCGAAACGCGGTGAAACGGCCTCACGCATGGCGGCGATGCGCTGGCGCTGGCGCACGCGCGAAACATCGTTCAGCAGGTGGCCGGCCCAGCGATATACGTTGTTTTCCTTCACCGTGCGCCGCATCAGGCGCATACGCTCTGACTGTTCCTGCGGGCCCATTTTCCACGCATGCAGTATCGCTTCCGCCGTGGCCGGAATGTCATAGGGATTGACGATCAGTGCCTCGACCAGTTCGCGCGATGCGCCGGCAAAGGTGCTGAGGATAAGCACACCGCGCTCATCATCGCGAGCCGCCACGAACTCCTTCGCGACCAGGTTCATCCCGTCATGCAGGCTGTTGACCAGGCAAAAATCGGCGGCGCGCAGATACTCGAACACTTCGTGCGGCTCATGGTGACGGTCCAGCAGGATCAATGGTTTCCAATCATCCCTGCCGTATCTGCTGTTGAGGCGGTTAGCCGCTGCGCGCGTATCCTCCTGCAACTTGGCGTAGGCAGGCAGGCGGCTGCGGGTGGGCGCCGCTATTTGCACAAACACCAGCTTGCCAATCAGTTCCGGGCTGCGCCCCAGCAGATGTTCGATTGCCTCGAATCGTTCCAGCACGCCCTTGGTGAAGTCCCAGCGTTCGACGCCGATGCCCAGGAATATTCCCTTGGGCAAGTTGAGCCTCTTGTTTACCGCCTGGCGGCATTCGCTTACCGGTGCAACCTTGCCCAGCCAGGAAGGTGGCCATTCGATTGAAATGGGATACGGCGCGACCTGGCACAGGTGGCCGCCTGAACGTATCCGCATTTGCTCATGATCGATATTCGCTTCCGCAAAACGATCTACCGTTGCCAGGAAATTCTGGCAGTGATAACGCGTGTGAAAGCCGACAATATCCGCCGCAGTCATCGCGTCCAGGAGCGCCATGCGCTGCGGGCAGATGCCGAACTGCTCTGCGCTGGGCCAGGGAATGTGCCAGAAAATGGCGATGGTGGCGGCTGGCAGGCGCTGGCGAAGCAGGCGCGGCACAAGTGCCAGGTGGAAATCCTGAATAAGGACCACCGGATCCACTGTCTTTGCGGCGCGCGCGATGGCATCGGCAAATTTTTCGTTGACTGCCTGGTATTGCGCCCAATCCTTGTCGCGGAACATGGGCCGTACATGGGCCAGGTGGCAAAGCGACCATAGCCCTTCATTTGAATAGCCATAGTAATAACCTTCTTCTTCTTCCTCGGTCAGCCAGACACGCTGCAGCGTGTATTCGGGCGCGTCCGGCGGCACTGCCAAACGGTTTCGCGAATCAACCGATTCGCGATCGGCATTTCCGCTGCCGTGCGCGATCCAGAGTCCCGAGCAGGCGCGAATAACCGGCTCTATCGCGGTGACCATGCCGCTGGCGGGATAACCGACGTGTATGGTGCCGTCCTCCGCTCGCTGGTGGATGTAGGGTTCGCGATTGGACACGACGATCATTTCCGGCGCATGCAACCGTTCGCGTACCAGGTGCTTCAGGGCTTCGGGCGTCCAGTTTTCCCGGTAGTCGATTTCAAGCCGCTGGGAGGATTCCAGTTCATTCAGGGCCGCTCGCACCTGCGACAGTACATCGCTATTGCCGCTCAACCTGGACGCCGCATCACCGAGGAAAGATTTTTTCCGGATGTCCGACACGAGCGAACGAATCCATAGCTTCAGGATGACCCAGGCAACGCCGACCGCGATGGCGATTGCGACCAGGCTGATGATCGCGACGATGGCAATCAGGTAATCGCGGGCTGATACCTGCCGACGATCAATGAATGAAAGATCATGGATCAGGATGACTTCCATCGATTGAGTCGTGCCGGCGCCGGCGACAAAGCGTGCGATATGCAGTCGGCCACCGGTG
>JBDTWS010000027.1:0-30083 GCA_040006575.1 Betaproteobacteria bacterium | reverse complement strand
AGGCGCATGCCGATCAGGACCGCGACGGCAGTCAGGAAGAAGAACAGGAGGAAACTGGAGCCGGTGAGTGCGAAGGGATTCATGGATGTCCTTTGCTGCGGTTCGTGATTTTTCTGCTAACTATTCGCTGGATATTTTCCAGGTGTTCATTTGTTCAATTGCTCGACCCGCTCACGCATGCGCCGCGTGAGTTCCACCAGCGCCATCAGGGCAGGTGCGGCCCGGCCGGCGTCCAGCTGCCGTTCCTCGCGTGCGGCCGATACCGCATGCAGTGCGTCGGTCAGGCGGCTGTCATTCATTTCGCCGACGATTTTTTCCAGCGCTTCCTTGGGTGGCAGCAGCGGTTTGCCTTCAAGGTGCAGCAGCGATGCGGCGCTCGAGCGCAACGGCGCGGCGGCGTCGGCAATCACCAGTGCCAATTGTTCTTCGCGCAGGCTCAAGAGCACATAGCGTTCGCGCAGCCGCAACTGGAGATTGAGCAGCACCTGTCGCAGGCGCCGCACCACGGCGTCGTGCGGCGGATCGAGCTTCTCGAAAGGATTACTGCCGAACAGGATTCGATGGCGCGCCACAATGTCGGCGAACTTCACAGCGAAAGCTTCCATCGCCGTGCCCACTTCGCTCTCGAGCAGGAACATGGCGTTGAGCTGCACGGCGGCATGCGCCAGGCGCAGGGGATCGCGCAGGCGGTCGGCGTGGGCCTGGTCGAAGCCTTTCAATACCAGCAGCATGTTCACGTCGGAGGTGGCGCGCATGCGGCCTTCGGCGGCCGAGCCGAACATCACGACCGATACAAGCTCGCTGCCGAACGCGGCTTTGGCGGCTTCGACGAAGAGCTCGATGCTCTTTTCGACTTCCGCGGGCAATTGGGTTGTGCTCGACATTTTTTCTCTCCCCGATCTGATTGGCTGCCGCTTTGTTGTCCACGGGTGGCAACGTTTATTCGCGAATGATACCGGCATCGCGGAAAACGTTACCGCATTGCGATGAACCTGCGGTTACAGCGTATCAAAACCCATTGCCTTGGATGCGCGCAGGGTTGCCTACGAGGAAAGACAAGGCGTCGAGACGGCTCTTGCATCACGGGCTCGCCCGACCTTGGCAATTTCGTGTAGCCGGTGATACACTTTCGTGTAGTAGTTGCTACACGAACTAAATTTCTGCCCGCTTCAACGCTTCCCTCCTGCCCACCCTTCGACACCTCCCGGCATCCGCAAATATGAACACTTCCCCTTTCGCTTTACGCTCCCCCCCGACACTACAGTCCCGCGCCGTATCCGCATCCATCAAGAGCCGAATCGTCATCATCGCCAGTGCTGTACTGCTGGCCACGCTCTCGGCATGCGGCAAATCGGAGGACGCCGCCAAGGCGGCCCCGCCGCCGATCAGCGTCAACGCCATTGCCGTCGCGCCGAAACAGGTGCCGGTGATCGTCGAGGCGGTGGGCCGCACCGAGGGATCGAAGGAAGTGGAAATCCGTTCACGTGTTACCGGCATCGTCGAGAAACAACTTTTCGCGGAAGGTGAAAACGTGCGCGCCGGCGTGCCGCTTTATCGCATCGAGCGTGCGCCGTTCGAGTCCGCGCTGGCGCAGGCCCGTGCGGGGCTGAACCAGGACCGCGCCAAGCTGGAACAGGCGCAACGTGAAAACACCCGGCTGCAGCCGCTGCTGGGCAAGAAGGCCATCAGCCAGCGCGAAGCCGACGACTCCGGCACCAGCCTGAAACAGACTGAGGCAGCGATACTTGCCTCTGAAGCGAAAGTGCGCGATGCGGAACTCAATCTTTCCTATACCAACGTGGCCGCGCCGATCAACGGCATTACCGGGCGATCGCTGCGCTCCGAAGGCAGCCTCGTCAACGCCGGTGCGGAGAACAGCCTGCTGACCATGCTGACGCAGACCGATCCGATCTGGGTGCGTTTTTCGCTCTCCGAAATCGAACACGCACAACTGCGCGGCAATGCCGGCAAGCGCGCCGAAGTACGCGTGCTGATGGCCGACGACAAGGAATATCCCGCCAAGGGCCGGCTGAATTTTGCGGGGTCAACCGTCGATGCCAAGCTGGGCACCGTGCAATTGCGCGCGGAACTGGCCAATCCCGATTTGGTCCTGTTGCCGGGGCAATTTGTTCGTACGCAATTGATCATTGGCCTGCGTGAAGCGATCGTCGTGCCGCAAAACGCGGTCACGCAAAACGACCAGGGACGATTCGTCTGGGTCGTCGGCCCCGAATCCAAGGCGGTGCGCCGCAAGGTGGAAACAGGTCCGTGGGTGGGACGCGACTGGGTGATCAACAGCGGGTTGAATGCGGGTGACATGGTCATCGTGGACAACCTGATCAAGCTGCGGCCCGGCTCGGTGGTAAAAGTTGAAGCGCCTGCTGCTGCGCCTGCAGCTTCCACTGCGCCTGCGGCTTCCACCACGCCCCCCGCCGCCACCGCAGCAACGCCTGCCGACAAGAAGAACTGAGCAGCAACATGAATTCAAGGTTCTTTATCGAACGTCCCGTTTTCGCGGGCGTGATCGCCATCATCATCGTCATTGCCGGGTTGATCTCGGCGGTCCTGCTGCCGATCGCCGTCTATCCGGAAATCGCGCCACCAACGGTGACCATTACCACCTCCTATCCCGGCGCCAGCGCCGAGACACTGGCCAAGACTGTCGCCGCGCCGATCGAAGAGCAAATGTCCGGCGTGGAAAAACTGGCGTTCTTCAGTTCCAGTTCTTCATCCAACGGCACGGTCACGATTACCGCCACTTTTGAAGTCGGCACCAACGTTGACCAGGCCGTGTTCAACCTGAACAACAAGGTGCAGCTCGCCTTGCCGCGCCTGCCGGAAGATGTGCGCCGCAGCGGCGTGACGGTGCAGAAAAAATCGAACGACATCCTGGTGGTGGTGGCACTGCTGTCACCCGACAACCGCTTCGATACGCTGTTCCTGTCCAACTACACCTCGATCAATATCGTCGACGAACTGAAACGCATTCCCGGTGTGGGTGATGTGACGGTGTTCGGTGCGCGTGACTACTCCATGCGGGTCTGGCTGAAGCCGGACAAGATGGCGCAACTGGGCGTGACCCCCAGTGATGTGGCTGTCGCCGTGCGCGCGCAGAACAATCAATACGCCGCAGGCAAGATCGGCGCGGAACCCGCGCTGCCGGGGCAGTCGCTGGTCTACACCGTGACTGCCAGCGGGCGCCTGATCGAGCCTGAGGAATTCGGCGAGATCGTGGTGCGCGCCAGTGGTCCCAATGGCGTGCTGAAATTGAAAGACATCGCGCGCATCGAACTGGGCGCGCTCAATTACGACACTTCCAATACGCTCAACGGCAAACCGAATATTGGCGCGGCCATCTTCCTGCAATCGGGATCGAATGCGCTGGATACCGCCAATGCGGTGCGCAAACGCATGGACGTGCTGAAGGCGGGTTTTCCGGAAGGCGTGCAGTACTCGATTCCTTTCGACACCACCAAGTTCGTCGAGTCGTCGATCAAGGAAGTGATCATCACCATTTTTGAAGCCGCCGTGCTGGTGATCCTGGTGGTGTTCCTGTTTTTGCAGACGGCACGCGCCACGCTGATCCCGGTGATCGTCGTGCCGATTTCCCTCATCGGTACATTCGCCGGTTTGTGGATAGTTGGTTTCTCGATCAACACGCTGACCATGTTCGCCATGGTGCTCGCCATCGGTATCGTGGTTGACGATGCCATCGTGGTGCTGGAAAACGTTGAGCGCCTGATGCACGACCGCAAGATGCCGGCGTTTGAAGCGGCGGTGGAAGCGATGCGCGAAGTGTCCGGCGCGGTGGTGGCTATCGTGCTGGTGCTGTGCGCCGTGTTCGTGCCGGTGGCGTTCCTGGGCGGCATCGCCGGCTCGATGTATCGCCAGTTCGCGCTGACGGTCGCGATCGCCGTGGTGATCTCGGGTTTCATGGCGCTGACGCTCACGCCGGCGCTGTGCGCGATTCTCCTCAAGAATGCCGATCACAATTCAAAGGTTTTCCGCCCGTTCAATCGCGGCTTCAGCTGGCTCACCGAAAAATTCCTGGGCACCGTCGACCTGACGTTGCGCAAACGGTTGTTCGCCTTGCTGGCCTTCCTCGCGCTGCTGGCGCTGGGTGCGCTGATGTTCCTGCGAATCCCGGGCAGCTTTGTGCCGCCCGAGGACCAGGGATTCCTGTACGGCTCGGTGCAATTGCCCGATGGCGCGACACTCGAACGGACTTCGAAAACCACGCGGCAGATGCAGGCGATGTTGGCGGAAATGCCGGCCATTGATAATGTGCTGGTCATCAACGGCTTCGACCTGATCGGCGGTGGCAACAAGACCAATGCGGCCACCATGTTCATCCCCTTGAAGAGCTGGGAAGATCGCAAGCAGACCGCGCCGCAGATCGCCGCGGAAATCAGCCGCAAGGGTAGTACGTTGCGCGATGGCGTGGCGTTCGCATTCAATCCGCCGACGATTCGCGGCATCGGCCAGGCGGGCGGCTTTGAGGTGTATGTGCAGAGCCGCGGCAGTGCCGATCCGAAACGGCTTTCGGATGTGACGCAAGCCTTCATGGCGGACCTCGCCAAGCATCCTTCGCTTGTCGGCATCAATTCTTTTTACCGGCCCACCACCCCACAGTTGAAGGTGGAAGTGGATCGGCAGAAAGCGATTGCGCTCGGTATCCCCGTGTCGGATGTGTTCGATGCATTGCAGGCCACCATGGGCACGCTGTATGTCAACGACTTCAATAAATTCGGTCGCACTTATCGTGTGAACCTGCAGGCCGATTCGAAGTATCGCGCCAAGCCGGAAGACCTGGGCAATGTGTTTGTGCGCTCCAATACGACCGGCGAAATGATTCCGTTGAAAGCGGTCATTGTTACCGGCAACCTGACGGGGCCGGAGCAGCTGGACCGCTACAACGGTTTCCTCGCCGCCAAGGTGCTTGGCGCCGGTAAACCCGGCGTGAGTTCGGGTGACGCCATTCGCGCGGTGGAAGAGGTCGCGGCTGCCAGCCTGCCCGAGGGCTACCAGATTGCGTGGACCGGGCAGGCGTTCCAGGAAAAACGCGCGGGCAGCTCTTCGATATACGCCTTCGGATTCGCCATCGTCATGGTGTTCCTGATCCTCGCGGCACTTTACGAGCGTTGGCTGTTGCCGACCTCGGTATTGCTGTCGGTGCCGTTCGCCGTTGTCGGTGCGCTGGGCTTCGTGACCTTGCGCGGAATGGAAAACGATATCTATTTCCAGATCGGGTTGGTGGTGCTGATCGGCCTGGCGGCCAAGAACGCGATCCTGATTGTGGAATTCGCGCAGCAGGGCTATCTCGACGGAATGACACCGGTCGAGGCCGCGATGCAGGCGGCGCGATTGCGTTTCCGTCCCATCATCATGACCTCACTGGCATTCGTGCTCGGCGTGGTGCCGCTGGTGTTCTCCAGCGGAGCAGGCGCCAGCGCGCGTAAATCGATGGGCACGGGTGTATTCGGCGGCATGATCATCGCGACCTTTGTGGCGACGATATTCATCCCGCTGTTTTTTGTGGTCACCAGCCGCTCGCGCAAGAAGCCGGGTTCGCCGGCAGAAAAAGCGGCAGCCGCAGCGCCGGCAGGGGAGCAGGAACGATGAAATCCTTTGGCATGAACAAACAATTTTTTGTCGTCGCCGTGGCCGCCGCGATGACGGCGCTGGGTGGTTGCGCGGTCGGTCCAGATTACCAGCGGCCGGTGCTGCCGATGCCGGCCAGTTATCCGGACAATGTGAATCCCGTCATCAATGCAACCCGTGCCATCCCGGCCGACTGGTGGACGCTGTACAACGACGCCACACTGAACCAGCTGGTCGCCGATGCGTTCATCCGCAATACCGATATCAAGACCGCTGCCGCGCAACTGGAAGAAGCCGAAGCCGTGCTGCGCCAGGCCAATGCCAGCCTGTTCCCCGAGATCGACCTGGGTGCGACCGATACGCGCAGCCGTGTGAGCAGCGAATTGGCCACGCCCAGTATCTCGCCACTGGTGCGAAATGAACGCCGCGTTGTTGCCTCGACCGCGTTCGAACTCGACTTCTGGGGAAAGTTGCGTCGCGCCACCGAAGCGGCGCGCGCACAGATGCTGGCCAGCGCGTATGGCCGTGAGGTGGTGTCGCTATCGATGGTGAGCACGACGGTGCAAACCTATTTCACCTTGCGCTCGCTGGACGCACAAATCACCGCGTCACTGAGCAGCCTGAAGGCCCGTGAAGAATCGCTCGGCGTGGCGCGTGATCGTTCGGCCGCCGGGCTGTCCTCTGACCTCGACGTCAACCAGGCCGAAGGTGCGCGCGCCGATCTCGCCGCACAGGTGAAAGAGCTGGAGCGGCAACGCATCGTCGCTGAACACCAGCTCGCATTGATCACCGTGAATGCGGACCTGCGCATTCCGCGTGGCGATATCCAGTCATTGCCCATTCCGCCCGTGCCGCCGACGGGATTGCCCTCGGCCTTGCTCGACCGCCGTCCGGATGTGCGTGTCGCCGAGCAGAACCTCGTTGCCGCCAATGCACAGATTGGTGTCGCAAAAGCGGCGCTGTTTCCGACGCTGTCGTTGACCGGGTTCTACGGCGGCCAGAGCGCGGCGCTGCAGGATCTCCTCAGCGGCGGCGGCCGTATCTGGTCTGCAGGTTTCGGCCTTACGCTGCCGATCTTCGACGCGGGCCGCGGCCTTGCCAAGGTGGCACAGGTGGAATCGCGGCAGCAGCGGTCGCTGTTCGCCTACCAGCGCACGGTCGCCATCGCCTTCCGCGAAGTGGCCGATGCCATCACCAATGTGCGCCAGTCGGAATTGACCGAGGGTGATTTGCAGGCGCGGGTGAACGCCGCGCGCAATTCGCTGGAACTCGCGCAGATCCGCTATCAGTCGGGCTACTCGCCTTATCTCGATGTGCTCGATGCGCAACGCACCGCCAACGACGCCGAACTTGCGCTGGTACGCAATCGCCAGTCGCGACTGGCGTACTCGGTGGATTTCATGAAGTCGCTGGGTGGCGGCTGGAATTCGGCGAGCCTGGACGGCAAGGCAACGCCATGAGCTTCAGGAAGATTCCGGCTGCGACCATCGCCAGTGCTGGTCGCAGTGGAGGACGCCGTGCTGTGCGGCCGAATGTACGCGAGCAACAATTCGAAAATCGCTGCCAGCGCTTTGTCGAAGTCGCGCAGGAATTGTTTCTCGAGCGCGGTTTCGCCGGTACCAGCGTGAATGAAATCGTGCGCCGGGCGGGGGGCTCATTGGCGACGTTGTACGCGGAGTACGGCACCAAGGACGAGTTGTTCGAAGCCGTCATGAATCGCCGCGCGGCCGCCATGTTCACCAACATCATCCACAGCAAGACGCGTATCCCGGATATTTCCGGCGAATTGCTGGCGCTGGCCAAGCGCATGCAGGCTCATATGCTGTCCGAGGATGCGCTGGCGGTTTACCGCCTGGCGGTGCATGAGGGACCGAAGTTTCCCTCGGTGCGCAGGACAGTGCTGGCCAATGGCTTGAAGGCTTTCCTGCAACGCCTGTCCGATTATTTCGCCGAACTGTCATCGTCGGGTCGGATTCAAGTTGCAGAACCGGCCATCGCCGCAGAATTATTCCTCACGCTGGTGCAGGGACAGTTGCGCACCATTGCCGCATTCGGCGATGGTGAACGCCTCTCGCGCAAATGGCGTGCGGAGCATGTGCAGCGCGCGGTGGATGCATTCCTGTGTGTCTATCCGCCGGTGACGAAAACAGCGGCGGCCGCCTAGCGGGAAGCGACGTTCAGTCGCTTCCGCTTTTGTCCACCTGGACGGCAGATACCACGCTCGCCTGGTTGCCCCAGGCGTTGCGGATAAACGAAACCACCTGCGCGATTTCCTCGTTGCTCAATGACTGCGCGAACGGCGGCATGCCGTAGGGCCGCGGGTTGGCTTTAGTCACGGGCACGAAGCCGCCATCAAGCACGCTGCGAATGGTGTTGACGGGTGAGGCCAGCGTGACGCCAGGATTTCCCGCCAGTGCCGGATACGCGCCGGCGTTGCCCTTGCCAGATCCGCCGTGGCAATCCTTGCATTCCTTCTCGTAAATCCTTGCGCCCTTGTCGATGCGCGCCTGCACTTCTGCGGTGAACGTTGGCGCGGTTGTCGTCTTCGCGGGGGAAGGTGATGAAAGTGATTTCAGGTAAACCGCCATCGCTCTCAGGTCGGCGGGATTCAAATGCTGCAGGCTCTGCGAAATCACCTCGCTCATGGGGCCTGCGGCAGCACCCTTGTCGGCAAGCCCTGTCGAAAGCAGTCGCATCGTTTCTTCGTTGGTGCGTGCGCCGCTGCCGGCCTCGCTGTCCGATGTGAGCGAAGGCGCGTACCAGCTGCGTCCTGCGACCTGGCCGCCTCCCAGCGCAGCACCACCTGCCGCACCCAGCGCGTTACGTGTGGAGTGACACGCGTTGCAATGGCCAAGACCCTGCACCAGGTACGCACCGCGATTCCATTCTTCGCTCTGCGCGGGGATGGGCGCATAAATGCCGGGCTTGAAATAAAGCGCGCGCCAGACGTAAAGCAGCGGACGAACGCTATACGGAAAGTCCAGCCGATCGGCGGCGGATTTCTGTGTTGCCGGCGCGATGGTTTGCAGGAATGCGAACATCGCATCCGCATCCTCGCGTTTTATCCGCGTGTATTCGGTATAGGGGAATGCGGGATAGAGCACGCGGCCATCGCGGCTTTTTCCGTAGTGCAGCGCGCGCCAGAAATCCTGTGAGGTCCAGCTGCCGATGCCACTCTCCTTGTCGGACGTGATGTTGGGCGTGACGAATGTGCCGAACGGCGTAGGCAGCTCGCGACCGCCCGCATAAGGCTGGCCGCCGCGCGTAGTGTGGCAGCCCAGGCAGTTGCCGGCCTGCGCGAGATAGGCGCCGCGCGCGATAAGCTCGGGCGATGGTTTTTCAATCGCGGCGACAGCGGGGGAATCGTCCTCGCGTTCGCCCATCAGGATTGCCAGCGCCAGCGCGCAGGCGATCAGCACGAGGACCGTGAGCACGATGGTCAGCAGGCGCTTCATGGTTTTGCCGCCGGTGCGGGTGCGGGAATTTCCTGAACGCTATCGACACTGCCGCAACGAACCGGCAAGTCTGTGGCGATGCTGCTCGCGGGATGGCTGCCCGCCGGCAGTGGCTGCGATGCCAGCCATGTCGCGATCGTGCTGACTTCGGCGGCGCTCAATGCTTTCGCGATGTCGGCCATGCAATCAGGTGCGGCAGCCAGGCGTGTGCCGACTTTCCATGCACCCAGCTGCGCGCTGATGTAGTCGGCCGGCAGCCCGAGCAGGCCGGGGATGGCGGGCTTATCCGGTCCGGTAAACGCTGAGCCGAGAAATTCCTTGCCGTGGCAGGCAATGCAGGCGGGAATTTTTCGGGCGGTATCGCCTTGCGTGAGTAGCGGAGGCGGTGCCATCGTGCCCTGTGCCTGCGGCGCAACGTAATGCGCCGGCAGTCCCGAGAAATAGCCGGCGAGCTGGCGCAGGTAATCGTCGGAAAGTTTTTCCATCAGCAGGCTCATCGCGCGGTGCTGGCGCCGGCCGTCGCGGAAATGCGTCATCTGGTTGAACAGGTAGCCGGCGGGTTTGCCGGCCAGGCGCGGATAGTATTCGTCGCGAGCCTTGCGGCCCTCGGATGCGTGACAGGCGAGGCAAGGCTTGGCGCGCTCGCTCATCGTGTCAGGTGCGGGCGTGGCCGCGGCGCGTGCGGAAAGGGAAACGGTGAGTGCTACGAACAGCGCAAGAAGCTTCAATGAGTTCATGACTGTCATTCTTGCATGCGCGATTGCAAACTCATTGAGGAAGTCGCAATTTTGGGGAGTGCCGGCCTAAAAACTCAAGCGTGGGTGCGGTTCACAGGTCAAAAATGGCCGGAGAGCCGCGCCAGTACTGGAGTTTGTATTCGGATTTTGCTAAACCGAAGGCCAACGCGTGAAGGCGATGAATTCCTCGCTGCTGTCCATCAATATCGCGTTCACATATTTCACGTTGGCGCCGGGCGGGCCATTATGCGCCCAGGCAATCAGGCGCTCAACATCGTTTTCCGCGCCCTGCAATACCGCCTCGACACTGCCGTCGGCGCGATTGCGCACCCAGCCCGTGACTTCCAGCGCCTGCGCCACCGCGCGCATCGACTCGCGAAAGCCGACATCCTGCACGCGGCCGGTGATCTCGATGCGCACGGTAATCGTCACTTGCGTCCCTTGCTGCTCATTCGTCGTGCCGGATTTTCTTGCTGCGCACCGACTTCACGGTGGCGCGCGTTTTCTTGGCTTCGATGCGGCGTTCCTGCGAGGCACGTGTGGGCTTGGTCGCCAGGCGTTTTTTCGGCACGTGATTCAGTTTCTTCAAACGCTCCACCAGCCGCTCGAAGGCAATTTCACGATTGCGGAATTGCGACGGCGAATCCTGCGCGATCACGACGACACCTGAAGGGAGGTGCGTGAAGCGGATGGCGGAATTGGTTTTGTTCACGTGCTGGCCACCGGGACCGGAAGCGCGATACGTGTCGATCTCGATTTCACGCTCGAGTATTTCGCGTTCGATCGAGTAGGGCGGCAGGGTGAGTGGCATCAGGCGTGGCATCCGCGAATTGTACGGCGGTATGGACTGCGCACCGCTTTTGCAACTGCTATTTGGCGAGTGCCCGGCACATGCGATCGGTGGGCGACAACAGGCAATACAGGATGACATCGAGCGGCGGATCCATCTTTCGCCCGGTCTCTTTGGTGACGCTTGGTGTGGCGCAGCCTGATGCGGTCAACATTAGCAGTACTGCGAGTAGCAGTGTGGTGCGGGGCAGTGCGTGACGGTCGCTTGGTCGGGGCAGGTGGCGGCGCCCCGATCGGTTGGCGGTGCCTAGCGGCATCGCCTCCGGAACGGAAGTAAAACGCGTCGCAACTTTGCTTTCATTTGATGCGCATTCCCGGCACTGACCCGGAGTCAGGTGAGAGCAGGTAAATGCCGGTGCCATCACCGGCTGCCAGCACCATGCCCTGCGATTCGCCGAAACGCATTTTGCGCGGCGCGAGGTTGGCGACCATGACGGTCAGGCGTCCGACCAGATCCTTCGGGTTGTACGCCGAGCGGATACCAGCGAACACGGTGCGTGTCTCGATGCCCAGGTCCAGCGTGAGCTTGAGCAATTTGTCGGCCTCGACGACCAGTTCAGCGTCGAGGATTTTCGCGACGCGCAAATCGAGGCGGCCGAAATCATCGATGGAAATGGTTTCGGCTATCGGCGCGATGACGATGGGCTTGGGCGGCTCGACCGGCTGCAGTGTGAATTCGGCAACGGTCGCAGGGCTATCCGCACCAGAGCCATTGGCGGGCTTGTTGTCCGCCTTTGCAGGCTTGGCTTCAACAACTTCTTTCGGCGGCTCCATCAGGGCGTCGATCTGCTTCGGATCGACCCGGCCCATGAGATGTTTGTACGGCTTGATCTCGTGGCCTTCCTTCAATGGCTTTGACGTGGATTTCCAGTCGAAGGCGTCGAAGTTGAACATCTCGCCGGCCTTCGCCGCAAGTTCGGGCAGTACGGGCGCCAAATACACGGTGAGATCGCGGAACATGGCGACCGCCGTGGAGCACACCGTCAGCAGTTCGGCATCTTTCCCTTCCTGTTTCGCCAGTTCCCAGGGCTTGTTGGCATCGACAAACTGGTTGGCCAGGTCAGCCAGCGCCATGATCTTGCGGATGGCCTTGCCGAATTCCCGGCCGTCGAAATAACCCGCGATTTCTTCACCGGCGCCGGCAAATTCCGCAGCGATCTCCTTCGGCAACTGCGGCTTGCCCAGCTTGCCGTCGAATTTCTTGGCTATGAATCCGGCCGCGCGGCTGGCGATGTTGACGTATTTGCCGATCAGGTCGCTGTTGACGCGGGTGAGGAAATCATCAGGATTGAAATCGATGTCCTCGACCTTGTCGTTCAGCTTGGCGGCAATGTAGTAGCGCAGCCATTCAGGATTCAGGCCTACATCAATATATTTGGTCGGGCCGAAACCGACGCCGCGCGACTTGGACATCTTCTCGCCGGTGATCTGGATGAAACCGTGCACGAACACATTGTTCGGCACCTTGCGCCCGGCGAAGTGCAGCATCGCCGGCCAGAACAGGGTGTGGAAATAGGTGATGTCCTTGCCGATGAAATGGTATTGCTCGACGCTGTCGTCAGCCATGAATTCATCGAAGGTTCGCTTCTCGCCGTTGGCTTTCGCCTTGCCGAGGTCAAAGTACGCTTTCAGGCTGGCGAGATAGCCCACCGGCGCATCGAGCCAGACGTAAAAATATTTGCCCGGCGCATCAGGGATCTCGATGCCGAAGTAAGGTGAATCGCGCGAAATGTCCCAGTCGTTGAAGTTCTTGCCACCGTCACCGAGCCACTCTGCGAGCTTGTTAACTACTTCGCTTTGCAGGGGTGTCGCCTGTGTCCATTCCTGCAGGAACTGCACGCATTTCTTGTCCGACAGCTTGAAGAAGAAATGCTCCGACGTTTTCAATACCGGTTTCGCGCCGGTGAGCGTCGAGTAGGGATTCTTCAGGTCAGTCGGTGCATAGACCGCGCCGCAGTTCTCGCACGAATCGCCGTACTGGTCCTTGGTGCCACACTTGGGACACTCGCCCTTGATGTAGCGGTCGGCGAGGAACATGCCCTTGACCGGATCGAAGAACTGCTCGATCTCTTTCGTCGCGATCAGCTTGGCGGCCTTCAGTTTCTTGTAAATGCCCTGGGCGAGCTCGACGTTTTCCGGCGAATGCGTGGAATGCCAGTGATCGAAACTGATGTGGAATTTGGGCCAGTCGGCCTTGTGCTCGTTGCTGACCTGCTCGATCAGCTGCTCGGGCGTGATACCCAGCTTTTCCGCATTGAGCATGATCGGCGCGCCATGCGTGTCATCGGCACAGACGAAATGCACCTCGTGCCCTTGCATGCGCTGGAATCGCACCCAGATATCGGCCTGGATGTACTCCATCATGTGGCCGATGTGAAACGGGCCATTGGCGTAGGGCAACGCGGTCGTTACGAATAATTTGCGGGGCATCTAAAGCTTTTTCGTGTCCTGGATTGCGCATTCGACGTAATACGCGAAGGCGGCATGCCTGCACCCTGATGTGCAAATGCACTGTACAAGCGCATGACGGCAATACAGAACCGGTTGATTTGAATAATTATTTATTGAACAGGATTGTACCAAGGTGCACGTATATTTGATACCGATGTGCCCGGGTTGCAAGGCCGAATCCGATAAAATACGCAACTTGATTCCCGTCGCCAAAAATCCGCAAGTTTGAAAGTTTGCCCCATGAGCCTCAATGTCGAAACCATCCAGAATGCACTCCGCGAATTGATCGATCCGGTCACAGGCGACAATTTTGTCGACGGTAAATCAGCGAAGAATATCAAGATCGATGGGGGTGATGTCTCATTGGAAATCGTGCTGGGCTACCCCGGCAAGAGCGTGACCGAGGGCATTCGCCGGCAGGTGATCGACCGCATCAAGAAGATGGAAGGCGTGTCCAATGTTTCGGCCAACGTATTTTCCAAAATCGTTTCGCACAGTGCGCAGCGCGGTGTGAAGCTGGTGCCCGGCATCAAGAACATCATCGCCATCGCCTCGGGCAAAGGTGGCGTGGGCAAGAGCACGACAGCCGTGAACCTGGCGCTGGCGCTGGCGGCAGAAGGCGCCTCGGTCGGCATGCTGGACGCAGATATTTACGGACCGTCGCAGCCGATGATGCTGGGTATCACCGGCAAGCCGGCGTCGCGCGACGGCAAGACGATGGAGCCGATGGAAGGCCATGGCATCCAGGCGATGAGCGTGGGCTTCCTGATCGATCCGGAAACGCCGATGGTGTGGCGCGGCCCGATGGTGACGCAGGCATTGGAACAGTTGCTCAACGAGACCGCGTGGAAAGACCTGGACTACCTGATTGTTGACCTGCCGCCTGGCACCGGCGACATACAGCTCACATTGGCGCAGAAAGTGCCCGTGACGGGTGCGGTCATCGTGACGACGCCGCAGGACATCGCGCTGCTGGATGCGCGCAAGGGTTTGAAGATGTTTGAAAAGGTCGGCGTGCCCATTATCGGTATCGTCGAAAACATGGCCATGCATGTCTGCACCAATTGCGGCCACATGGAACATATTTTCGGCAGCGGCGGCGGCGAAAAGATGGCGAAGGACTACAACATTGACCTGCTGGGATCGTTGCCGCTCGATATCCGGATTCGCGAAATGGCCGATAGCGGTAAACCGACGCTGGTATCGGATCCCGACGGTCCCATCGCCGCGATTTACAAGGACATCGCGCGTAAATGCGCGGCCAAGATCGCCAAGCAGTCAAAAGACAGCTCCGCCATTTTTCCGAAAATCGTTATCCAGAACACTTGATGCCGCAAGTCTTATCCGAGGCAATCCAGCGCGCCATCGAACTGCGGGGCGAATCACAGCACACCGAAGCGCTGGCGATCCTGCTGGACCTCGTCAACCAGCATCCGGACGATGCAAAGGTGAACTACGAACTGGGCTCCACTTATGATCACCAGGGCGTGGAGGACGAGGCGATTGCGTTTTACGAGCACGCCATCCACTGCGGCCTGGCAGGCGAAGATTTGCGTGGTGCCTTGCTGGGATTGGGTAGCGGCTATCGCTGTGTGGAACGATTCGGTGATGCGGCGAGGGTGCTGCAAAAAGGCGCTGCTGCATTTCCGGATGCCAAGGAGTTCGATGTGTTCCTGGCGCTGACGCGGTACAACATGGGTGAACATGCCGATGCGATGCGATTGCTGCTTAATCACATTGCCGAAAATTCGGCCGATGCAGAGACGCAGAAATACCGGCGTGCCATCGGCCATTACGCGGAGCATCTCGATCCGCCGTACGACAAGTAGCAACAGGGCCACCTGACATGGCTGCATAACATGGCTGCATATTGCGTGGGGCGGATTCGCGTAAAGGACGCGGCAGCGTGGGAGTCATATCGCAGCCGGGTCGGCGCGACGATTGCGCAGTACGGAGGCGAAGTCCTGTTTCGCGGCACACTGGAAGAGGCATTCAGCGGTGGCAACGACCATGACAATATTGTCGCGCTGCGGTTTGAAAATATCGAAGCGGCCCGGCGGTGGCATGATTCGCCGGAATACCAGGCGTTGATTGCGGTGCGTGATGCGGGCGCCGAGGTGTCGCTGGTTTTGTATCAGGATTAAAAATTGAGGGAGTGCACAGCGTGAGCATCAAATCCGACAAGTGGATTCGCCGCATGGCAAAAGAGCACGGGATGATCGAACCGTTCGAGTCCGGCCAGGTGCGCGAGGCCAACGGCCAGCGCATCGTGAGTTATGGCACCTCGAGCTATGGGTACGATATTCGCTGCTCGAATGAATTCAAGTTATTCACCAACCTGAATTCGACCATCGTTGATCCCAAGAATTTCGACGACAAATCGTTCGTCGATATCAAGGCCGATTTCTGCATCATCCCGCCCAACTCTTTCGCGCTGGCGCGCACCGTCGAATATTTCCGCATTCCGCGCAATGTGCTGACGGTGTGCCTGGGTAAATCGACCTATGCGCGCTGCGGAATCATCGTGAATGTGACGCCGTTCGAGCCGGAATGGGAAGGCTATGTGACGCTGGAATTTTCCAACACCACGCCGCTGCCCGCCAAGATTTACGCCAACGAAGGCATTGCGCAGGTGCTGTTTTTCGAAAGCGATGAAGTCTGCGAGACCTCGTATAAAGATCGTGGCGGCAAATACCAGGGACAGAAGGGCGTCACCCTTCCGAAGATGTAGTCATGACGGTTCGTTCGCGTTTCGCACCCAGCCCGACCGGATACCTGCACATCGGCGGCGCCCGCACTGCGCTGTATGCGTGGGCATTTGCGCGCCGCCATGGCGGCACCTTTATCCTGCGCATCGAAGACACCGACCTTGAACGCTCCACGCCGGCGGCCGTCCAGGCCATTGTCGATGGCATGACCTGGCTGGGGCTTGACCACGACGAGGGACCTTTTTTCCAGATGCAGCGCATGCCGCGCTACAAGGAAGTAATTGCGCAGATGCTGGCGGCCGGTACCGCCTATCTTTGCTATACCTCATCGGCTGAACTCGACGCAATGCGCGAAGCGCAGCGTGCGCGCGGCGAAAAGCCGCGGTACGACGGACGCTGGCGACCTGAGCCGGGCAAGTCATTGCCGGCAGTTCCTGCCGATGTAAAACCGGTGGTGCGATTCCGCAATCCGCTGGGCGGTGTGGTGTCGTGGATCGATGCCGTCAAGGGAAAAATCGAAATCGCCAATGAGGAAATGGACGATCTCATCATCGCCCGTGGCGACGGCACGCCGACCTACAATTTCTGCGTCTGCGTCGATGACTGGGACATGAAAATCACCCACGTCATCCGCGGCGACGATCACGTCAACAACACGCCGCGCCAGATCAATATCCTCGAGGCGCTGGGCGCGGAAGTGCCGGTGTATGCGCACCTGTCCATGATCCTCGGCGACGATGGCCAAAAACTTTCCAAGCGACATGGCGCAGTGTCGGTCATGGACTATCCCGCCAAAGGTTACCTGCGCGAAGCGGTGGTGAATTATCTTGCGCGCCTCGGTTGGTCACACGGCGATGACGAGGTATTTTCCGTCGAACAGTTTTGCCAGTGGTTCGACCTGGATCACATCACCGCATCGGCGGCGCAATTCAACACGGAAAAGCTGAACTGGCTCAATCACGAGTACATCAAGAAAATCGAGCCGGCCGCGCTTGCCACTTTGTTGAAGCCTTATCTCCACCGCATCGGCATCGCGACTGAAGGCGGGCCTGCGCTGGCACGCGTGGCTGAATTGCTGCGTGACCGCGCGCCGAACCTGGTTGAGACGGCCGAGGCTTCACGCTACTTCTACATCCGCCCCGCACCAGCTGCGGCCCTGCTGGCAACACACCTGACCGACGCCGCGAAACCCGCGCTGGCAGAACTGCAAGCCACATTGAACGGTATCGCGTGGTCCAGGGCCGACATCAGTGCCGCAATCAAGGCCGTGGTGGCCAAACATACGCTGAAAATGCCGCAAATCATGATGCCGTTGCGCGTGGCGCTGACCGGGCAAACGCAAACCCCGGCCATCGACGCCATCATGGATGTGCTGGGCCAGCCGGAGACCCTTGCCCGGCTTGGCGCGACGCTGTCCGGCTGATTTTTCCTTGCCGGGGCTTTGCAAAAGGGCTGTTTTCCGGCTATAATGCGCGTCTTTCCCTGTGGGGGTATAGCTCAGCTGGGAGAGCGCTTGCATGGCATGCAAGAGGTCATCGGTTCGATCCCGTTTACCTCCACCACAGAACAGTTGCAGGGCGGTTGATTCACTGGCCGCTTTTTTATTGTTGTAGTCCGGCAATAATCGCAGTCGCTTTAGTACGACGCAGTAAAAGTAACGACGCAGCACCGTAACAACAAGACGTGTGAGTCCCCATCGTCTAGAGGCCTAGGACATCGCCCTTTCACGGCGGTAACACCGGTTCGAATCCGGTTGGGGACGCCAGCTTTAGAGTATGAAAAAAAACGACTTACCGAAAGGTAGGTCGTTTTTTTTCGCCTACAAAGATGGTCGTGTCCCAGCCGTGTCGCGCGGACGATAGTGTGACGCCGTAAAACCTTGTCTGGGACCTATTTTTTCGTCAATGAAGGGTTTTCTGCATCCAGACCAAGAGTGCAAGCTTTTTGAAAATAGCCCCGGGCTGTTTAGTGTTTGCAGTGCTAAGTGGAAAGAACCTGATTTTCAGCGCCGTCAATCATTGTTTTTGTCTTGAGCTGAAATTGGCACAGTGGCGAGTTGGCAACGCCAGCGTCAGCATCTTTCTGCGTTCATGAGATCGAGAAATTGCTTCACCCACTTTCGATCAGGGATCATTGCGTGAATGTCCCCCTTTTATTGATTACCGACGCCTCTACAAAACTCATCCCCGTATGGTCACTTCGGCTGTAGGAGAGCGACAGGCCGCCAAGGTCGAAATCCTTGATTGTCTCAAGCGCGGTAATGAACGACGCTCGCGTCGGATTTTTTCCCGCGCGTCGCAGCCCCTCCACCAATACCTTTGCGGCCGCGAAACCTTCCATCGCGAGATGTGAAACCACAAACTCCTTTTTGTCGGCAGCGAGGCGTTGCATTTCTGTATTGATCGCAAGGCTGGTGCGCCGGGGATCGGGGAATACCTGCATGACGATGGTGCCGTTGCCATCTTCGCCGAGGTCCTTGATGAAACCTTGCGAGCTGTTATTGGAAAGCGTCATGAACACCGCTGTTGATTTTCCGGCGCGTAATGCACGCAGGATTGCCACCACGTGCTTGCCCGAACCCGCCGTTACCACTGCTTCAGGCGACAGTGCCAGTGTTTTTGCCACGGCGTCCGTGCTATCGCCGGTCGTCCTGTCGAAACTGAACACGCCTGCGGCGGGCAGACCGGTCGCTTTGAAACCCTTCTGGTAGCCGATGAGGCCGTCTTTGCCGAACGAATCATCGACATGGATGACGACGATCCTCTTGATGCCTTGTGTCGCAAGTTGCATGATCGCTTTTTCAGCTTCGTCCTGATACTTCGAACGCACATTGAAAATAAGCGGATCAACGGGATCATGCAGGATGCCGGCGCCCGTGGAGGGCGCGATGACAGGAACGCCTGCCTTTCGGGCGTGAGGCAAAGCCGCTTCGGTATGAGGCGTGCCGCGAACCAGGAAAAGCGCGAAAACCTTTTTTTGCTCGATGAGCACCTTGGCATTTTCGCCCGCCTTTGGCGGCAAGAAGGCGTCATCCATGGATTCAAGCCGTATCTTGCGCTTGTTGATGCCGCCGTTAGCGTTGATGTGGTCCAGGTAGAGAAGGGCACCTGCCGTCATCTCTTTGACTTGCACTGAAACGGGTCCCGTAAAGCCGGCAGTCTGACCTATGACTATTTCCGTCGGCGTTACCCCCTGGGCGGCGACCGCGAACGAGACGGTTGCCAACAAAAAGACAAAAATTCGTTGCATGAATTCCTCCGATGGAAGCGGGATGCGTTTCTTTTGAGGACGCGGACATAGCTACAAACCACTGCCTATTTTCCCTGTGCGGGCTGCCGTCGAATCTGCGGCAGTCGTGATTCGAATACTAAACTTCATTGTCGGCCCCTGCTGTTATTTCTGCACCCGCCGTGTTATCCAGTCTGAATGGAGACGTTGGGCCGATGACTTTTTAGTCACTTTGCGGCGCTACCACCTGTGGCGACTGCAATTGCGACAACGATCAGCGCACAAATCCTGCCAGAATCAGACGTCTGTCTTCGCGAATCGCGCGATGCCCTGGTTGATCCCGGGCGGATCCAGCACAGAAAGGTCGAGCTCGAGCGGCTCGCCTATCCAGTGGGCAAGGTTGGTGTGATCAGCTACGTCATCGTCGGTGAGCGGATGAATGAGCGCTGTAAAACCGGCAGCTACCAGGAGTGAAGTCACGGCCTGCACCGCGTCTTCACTGAAATGTATTTCAAATTGCGGCATCGGGTGCGGACCAACGCTGCGATCGCGGAGTTCACCTACGTAAAGCAATGTCGGGATCTCACCGCTGGAAATCTTTGCCCGCAGCGCCGCCTGGAGCGATTCAGCCTCGGTGCGTTTCGATAGCGGAAAATAAATGTGCGCGTGATAGGGCGCGCAGCCTGGCTCAGCGGCATCGCCTTTCGCTCCGGCATTCCTTTCGTTCATGGCAGCTCCCGTTTTCGTCACGCCTGGAATTATCGCAGGCTGGCACGAACTTTCGCGGGTGCAGTGATCAGCACATTTCCACAGGCGCGATGCCAGTACTTTAAGTACGGCGGGTCGACAGAGACTTACGGATTCCGTACTGATGGATTTTTTGGTCGCCACGCGAAAGCAGGTGCGAGCTATATTCGTTTCCGCCGCGATGGGCGGCAACGTCCCAGTACAGGAAAGGCCGATGGATTTCTCAGTCCGCGCCAGGAATATTATTCTCCAACCGCAAACAGAATGGCCAGTTGTGAGCCGGGAGAAAACCGATTCCGCATTGCGCGTCGCCAGTTACATCCTTGTCTTCGTCGGGCTACAGAGTTTATCTCTGATGCTGTGCCTGCTCATTGCCGGGGATTTCGGCAGCAGCATCGGGTTGGGCGTGATCGTAGCAGTGGGAATTTCCGGCTTTACGCTCGCGCTGTTGTTCACGTTCATGTTCGCGCTGCTTGCCAATTTGCTGGCCAGGATGTTCGGTGGCGAGGGCAGTTTCCGATGTTCCCTGCAGTTGGTGGCCTATGCGTCGACGCCAAGCTGGATTGGAGGCGCCTTCGGAATGATACCCGTCGTGGGGAGCGCCGTCTCTGTACTGGCCGGCGTATACGGACTCTATGTCTTGTGCGTGGGCGTGCCGCCCATGATGAAAATTCCGAAAACGCGCACGTTGCCCTTCACCCTGATTCTCGTGTTCTCGGCGATGGTGCTGGCGATCATGATCGGCGCGATTCAACTGGCCATAGGTAACGTCGGCAACACGGGCAACATCGGTGCCACGCGAATCCAGCCACAGGATTTCGCAAAGCGCTTCATGGTGTGCGCCGCGCAGCCTCCCACAATGAAAAACCGGTCGTGAACACGTTTCTCGCCAGGGTGGTTTGGCGCTCTTGTGCCGGCGCGCTGGCAGGCATAGCTGCCGCCCTGATGCTGGACAAAAACATCGCGAGCGACCTGCTGCGGGATTGGCGGCAGGCATGCGCTACGCTTCTGGTCGCTGCCCTGTTTTACGGCGCGCTCGCGGTGCTTGTACTGTGGGATGTGCCATTTGCAACGGGTTTGCGCCGCAGGCGAAACGTGGCGCAAATGTTCCGGCAATAAAAAGCCAATCGGGAAGACGGCTCGAAAGTAATACGGCCAGGGCCGCACAATTTCGCCTTAATCCCTGTGGCAATGACATCTTTCCACCTCAATCGCCTAATATTATCCCTATAACAAGTTATGTCTCCGCCACATTTCTGTGGCGGCAAAAGGGGAAGTCATGAAGCTCGTCACCTCCATTCGCGACCTTGCCATCAGGGCAGGGCGCGCTTTTGCACGTCTGTCGGGACGTGCGCTCACACCTATTTTCGGCAATGTCGCTTGGGCTGCACCGCCATGGGCGCGCTGGTCCGGCGCACGAATCGGGGCGGGCAGTAAATGGACGGCGGCGAATCCTGCGCGCGCGGGCATTTTAGCGCTGCTGCTGGTGGCGATCACCGCAGGCGGCATTTATGGCTACAAATGGTGGCAGGCGAGGCCCAAGCCGGTGGAGGTAAAGCTCACGGTGGAAAATCCACCGCGCACGCCGATTGAAAACGAAGACGAGAAAGACCGCGATCCGCGGCCGCTGCTGGTGCATTTCGCTCAATCGGTTGCGCCGCTGGCGCTGGTGGGGAAAGAGATTCCTTCCGGAATTCGCATCACGCCACCCATCGAAGGCAAATGGAAATGGACCGATGACAAGGAGCTCGAATTCCAGCCCAAGGAAGACTGGCCCGTCGGGTCGGAGCATCAAATCGAATTTGACCGCAACGCAGTCGCGCCGCAGATCGTGCTGCAAAACTACACCCCCAAATTCAAAACGCCCGCGTTCATCGCCAAGGTCAGCCGCTCGCAGTTTTACCAGGACCCCACCAACCCCACGCTAAAGAAAGCGGTATTCGATATTAATTTTTCGCAGCCGGTGAATGCGGCTGAACTGGAAAAGCGGATCGAGCTGAAACTGGCAGGGCAGACTGAAGGCGTCTGGGGTGTAGGACGCGAGCGCACAAAATTCACCGTCAGTTACGACAAACTGAAACTCAACGCGTTTGTGCATTCGGAAAATCTTTCCACACCGCAGGAAGACAGCAGTATCGAATTGAAAGTGGACAGCGGCGTGGCGGCCGTGCGCGGTGGCAAGCCATTCGACAGTGCGATCACGCGCGTTGTGCGCGTGCCGGGCCTCGCGAGCCTCGCCGTAAAGCAGGTCGGTGTAACGGTCGCCATGACGGCGAAGAGCGAACCAGAGCAGGTTGTCACGGTGACGTTGTCGGCCAGCACGCTTGAGAAAGACATCAAGTCCGCCACAACGGCATGGCTGTTGCCGGTGTACAACCCAAAAACGAAAAAAGAGGATCGTATCGAACCCTACGCTTGGGGCGATCCGAAGGAAATTTCCGAAGAGTTGCTGGCGGTGTCGACTAAAGTCGAACTTGAATTGGTGGCCGGGGAACGCGAGCATAGCGAAAATCACGTATTCAAGTACAACGCGCCGATCGGTCGCTACCTGTATGTGCAGGTCGAGCGTGGGATGAAATCGTTTGGCGGCTATACGCTGGCCAAGCGCGTACAGCAGCTCGTGCAGGTGCCGCCATTCCCCGCGCAGCTGAACATCCTGGGACAGGGCGCATTGCTGGCCATGAGCGGTGAGAAGAAAATCGCCATCATGGTGCGCGATCTTCCCGGCGTGAAAATGGATGTGGGCCGCGTATTGCCTGCCCAGCTGCAGCATTTGGTCACGCAATCCGAAGGCAATTTCGACAAGCCGCAATTCGTTGGTTCGTTCGGCATGGATAACCTGGCCGAACGCTTCGAGAAAAAGATTCCGTTGCCGAGACTGAAGCAGGGCAAGGCGCACTATGAAGCGCTGAACCTGGGCGAGTACTTGAAAAAAGACGGTGCCGACAAGCGCGGAATTTTCCTGTTGCGTGTGCAGGGTTACGATCCGAGGCTCGACCGCAAACGCGCCAGGAAAGACGATGAAGAACCGGCTGAGCCCGATGAGGGCGAAGGCGAAGGTAACCAGGGCCAGCAGGACCAGGCAGAGCCCTCGGAACGCGAAGACTTCCGCCTGTTACTGGTCACCGACCTGGGCATCCTCGTCAAGCGTTCGCTGGATGGATCGCAGGATGTGTACATCCAGTCCATCGCCAGCGGCCTGCCAGTGTCCGGCGCCGAAGTCGAGGTGATCGGCAAGAACGGCCTTACACTCTTCTCGCAGACCACCGACGCGAATGGCCGCGCGCAATTCGCCAAACTGGAAAACCTGTCACGCGAACGCACGCCGTTAATGTATCTGGTGAAGAAGGCCGGCGACATGAGTTTCCTGCCGCTGAACCGCCGTGATCGCGGCCTGGATTTCTCGCGCTTCGACGTGGGTGGCATTCGCAACACACTGCAGCCCGGCACGTTGTCCGCGTATCTGTTTTCCGATCGCGGCATCTATCGTCCCGGCGACACCATCAATATCGGCATGATCGTCAAGGCCGCGAACTGGGCAAAAGCCGTTGCAGGCCTGCCGCTGGAAGTAGAAGTCACTGATCCCCGTGGCCTTTCGGTCAAGCGCGAGAAGATCAAGCTAGGCGCGGGTGGATTCAACGAGCTCAATCACACCACGCAGGAAACCTCGCCCACCGGCAACTACACCGTGAACCTGTACACCGTGAAGGATGGCCAGGCCAATACGCAGCTGGGTTCGGTGACGGTGCGCGTGCAGGAGTTTTTGCCGGACCGGATGAAGGTGGTGGCCAAGCTGTCAGCCGAAGTCACCGAAGGCTGGGTGTCACCGGCTGAATTGAAGGGCAAGGTCAACGTGCAGAACCTGTTCGGCACGCCGGCCACCAACCGGCGCGTGGAAGCCACGCTGACGTTGCAGCCCGCTTATCCCGCGTTCCGCAGTTTTCCGGACTACCGGTTCTATGATCCGCTGCGGGCCAAGGAAGGCTATTCGGACAAGCTGAACGACGGCACGACCGATGACGAAGGCAATGCCGAATTCGCGCTTGGGCTGGAGCGCTATGCGCGCGCCACCTACCGCCTGCATTTCCTCGCGCGCGCATTTGAGCCCGAGGGCGGTCGCAGTGTGGCGGCCGATACAGCGATGCTGGTGTCGGAACTGCCGTGGCTGGTCGGCTTCAAGCCGGATGGCGACATGGCGTATGTATCGCGCGGCTCAAAGCGCATTGTCAACGTCATCGCGATCGATCCGAAAGCGAAGAAAATCGCGGTCGGCGATTTGAAACTTGAACTCATCGAGCGCCGCTTCGTATCGGTTCTGCTGAAGCAGGCCAATGGCACCTACAAGTACGAATCGCGCCCCAAGGAAATTCCCGTCAAGGAAAGCGTACTGTCCATTCCGGCGGGCGGCTTCAACCTGCCGCTGGATACAGCGACACCCGGTACCTTCTTCTACCGGATCCGCAATGCCGACGGCGTGGAACAGAATCGCATCGAGTTCACCGTGGTCGGCGCGGGCAATGTCACGCGTTCGCTGGACCGGAATGCTGAACTCCAGCTCACCCTGAAGAACAAGGACGTGTCGGCAGGCGACGATATCGAGGTCAGCATTCGTGCGCCTTATGCCGGCGCGGGACTGATCACGATCGAGCGCGACAAGGTGTATGCGCAGCAATGGTTCAAGTCGACCACGCAGGCATCCGTGCAGAAAATAAAATTGCCCGCCGATTTCGAAGGCAATGGCTACGTGACGGTGCAATTCATTCGTGATCCGGGATCGGATGAAATCTTCATGAGCCCGCTTTCGTACGGCACGGTGCCGTTCTCGGTCAACCTGTCAAAGCGCACCAACAAACTGAGCTTCAACGCACCGGCGAAAGTCAAACCGGGTGAAGTGCTGAAAATAAAACTGAGCGCAGAGCAGCCCACACGCGCGGTCGTGTTCGCGGTCGATGAAGGCATACTGCAGGTCGCGCGCTACCAGGAAGCCAATCCGCTGGCGCATTTTTTCCAGAAGCGTTCGCTGGATGTGCGCACCTCGCAAATCCTCGATCTGATTCTTCCGGAATTCAGGAAGCTGATGCAGGCAGCAGCACCCGGTGGTGATGCCGAAGGTGCGTTGGGCAAAAACCTCAACCCGTTCAAGCGCAAGCGCGACAAGCCGGCGGTGTACTGGTCCGGTATTGTCGACGTCAACGGCGAACAGGAATTCAGCTACACCGTGCCAGAGACATTCAACGGCACCATGCGGCTGATGGCCGTCAGTGTCAGTGAGCAGGCCATCGGCACGCTCAGCGGCAAGACCATTGTGCAGGGCGACTTCGTGCTCTCGCCCAATGCACCGCTGGCGGTGGCACCGGGCGATGAGTTTGAGGTGTCGGTTGGCGTTGCCAACAATGTCGCCGGCTCCGGCAAGGATGCGCAGATCGCGGTGTCGCTGAAAGTCTCGCCGCATCTCGAGGTGATCGGCGGCGAAACGCAGTCGCTCAAGATCGCCGAGAAAAAAGAGGGCGTCGCCATCTATCGCCTAAAGGCGAAATCCGGCGCGGTTGTAAAGTTGGGTTCCGCCACGATGACCTTTGGCGCCACGCTCAATGGACAGCCGGAGAAGTCCGCCAAGCTGAGCACCGATGTCAGCGTGCGCCCGGCCGGTCCGTATTACACGCAGGTCACAGTCGGCAGCTTTACCGGTTCGCAGGAAGTGGCCGTGAAACGCGACGTGTTCGCCGAATATCGCAAAGGCGAGGCGGCCGTATCGCCGCTGCCGCTGGTCATCGCCAACGGTTTGATGGCCTATCTCGACAGTTTCCCGCACCTGTGTTCGGAGCAGATCACCAGCCGCGCGTTCCCGTCGGTGGTGTTGGGACAGCGGCCGGAATTCGGCAATGCGTCGCAGAAGGATGGCGTGGCCAAGGCGCAACAGGCGTTCAATTCCGCACTGGCGGTATTGCGTTCGCGACAGAACGCTGAGGGTGGGTTCGGCCTGTGGACCGCTTCCGTCGAGGCTGACGAATATGTGTCCGTCTACGCCATCCACATGATGATCGAAGCGCGCGAACGCGGCTATGCCGTTCCGCCTGACATGATTGCGAAAGCTAATTCATGGTTGCAGCAAGTTGCCGCGAGTCCTGCGAAAGACCTGAACGACGTTCGCACGCGCGCCTATGCAACCTACCTGCTGACGCGCCAGGGAACCGTCACCTCAACCTACCTGGCTGCGTTGCGCGAAACACTGGACAAGAAGTATCCGGCGGCATGGCAGAAGGATTCCATCGCCGTATTCCTGGCCGGCAGTTACAAGCTCATGAAGGACGAGAAGCAGGCCGGCAAATTGATGGATGAGCCTCTCGCACAGCTTGAAAAGCGCGGCGAGCCGTATCGTTATGAGCACTATTACGATCCGACCATCCGTGATGCGCAAACGCTCTACATCGCCTCGCGCCACTTTCCCGATCGCGCGAAGAAACTCGATTTCGCCACGATGGGATCGATGATGAAGACCATCCAGGACAGCCGCTTCAATACGCATTCTGCGGCCTATGTGATCCTGGCGCTGGACGCCTATGCCACGCAGATCGAAGGCAAGATCGCGGGCAAGATCAGCATTGCCGAAATTGGCAAGGACGGTAAATCGCAGGCGCTGGCATTGCCGCAAAACCTGATTCCGCGTGTGCCGTTCTCCATGGGCACCGCGAAGCTCAAGTTCGGCAACGAGATGAACATGACCTCGTACTACGCCGTCGCCGAATCCGGTTTCGACAAGGCGCCGCCGATGACCGAATTGAAATCCGGCATGGAAATCATCCGCGAATACATCGATGCGGAAGGGAAACCCATCACGTCAGTGAAAGTTGGGCAGGAGCTGACGGTGCGGCTCAAGTTCCGCAGCATCGGCCGCGATTTCATTCCCAACATCGCGCTGGTCGATTTGCTGCCGGGTGGATTCGAGCCGGTGCTGAACCCGATCGACGCGCCCAATGTGCAGCCGGCCAAAAAGGGCGCATTCGTGAATCGCCTCGGCAATATCGGTGGCTGGAATGTGGAATATGCCGATGTGCGTGAGGAGCGCGTGGTCCTGTACGGCACCGTCGGTGCGAACGTGTCGGAATACCGCTATCGCATTCGCGCTACGAATGTGGGCACGTTCATCGTTCCACCTGCCTATGGTGAGTCGATGTATGAGCGTGATGTGCAGGCGCGGTCAATGCCCGGCAAGATCGTGGTGGAACGGGTCGGGAAATAACGCGAAACATCGTGGATAAATTCGCAAAATTAGTGGCAGGCGTGAACCGCCGCAGCCTCCCGGCAACGGGAGGCGGCGGCGCATCGATCGGTAAACATTTGCCGCTTCGTCGCAAGGGCGGGGCGCTAAAGCGTGCGCTGACTGCCTTTGTTCTCTTTGCACTCGTGCTTTGTGCCGTGCGGCTCATGCCCCATCCACCGTTGCGCGATTTCGCCCAATACTCTTCCGCCGTCTACGCCGCCGACGGCAGCCTGCTGCGCCTGACCACCGCGCGCGACGAGCAATACCGCCTGTGGACGCCGCTGGAATCCATCTCGCCCAAGCTCACCGAAGCGGTGATGCGCTATGAGGACCGCTGGTTCTACTGGCATCCTGGCGTCAACCCGCTGGCGCTGGCCCGGAGCGCGCGCGCGACGTTTTCCGGCGAACGCAGGCAGGGCGGTTCGACACTGTCCATGCAGCTCGCGCGCAAGTACTACGACATCGACAGCCGCAGCATCAGCGGCAAACTGCAGCAGATCGCGGCGGCGTTGTGGATCGAGGCGTGCTACAGCAAGCGCGACATCCTCGAGGCCTATCTCAACTTTGCACCCTATGGCGGCAATATCGAAGGCGCGGGTGCAGCGAGCCTGGTTTATTTTCACAAACGTGCGATCGATCTCACATTGCCGGAAGCGCTTTCACTGGCGGTGATTCCGCAAAATCCCGCAGCGCGTGGTGGCAATAAATCGGGTTCGGCGGCGCTGGCAGACGCGCGCTTGCGCATGGCCAATCTCTGGCTGGCTGCGCATCCCGAAGATGAGCGGCTTGGGGCCACGCACGCCATTGTCCCGCGTGCGGCGGCGACATTGCCGTTCGCCGCACCGCATCTGGCCGACCAGTTACTGAAGGAAAGCAAGGGCGAAGTTTTTTCCAGCATCGACGTGAAAATGCAATCGACACTTGAGCGCAGCATCACCCAGCGCATCGAGCAACAGCGCAACAACGGCATTCGCAATGCCAGCGCCATCCTGATCGACACCGATACCATGCAGGTCAAGGCGCTGGTCGGGTCTGCCGATTTCCACGACGAAGACATCGACGGCCAGGTGAACGGTGTGCTGGCCAAGCGCTCGCCGGGTTCGACGTTGAAACCGTTTATCTACGCACTCGCATTCGACCAGGGCGTGCTGCATCCGATGAGCGTGTTGAAGGACGCACCCACCGCATTCGGCCCGTTCAGCCCGGAAAATTTCGATGGCCGCTTTGTCGGTCCGATCAACGCACAGGACGCGCTCACACGCAGCCGCAATGTGCCGGCCGTGCTGGTCGCATCGAAGCTGACGCGCCCGAGTCTGTATGACCTGATGAAGACATCGGGTGTTGCCAACCTTGCCAGCGAGAAACATTACGGCCTCGCGTTGACGCTGGGCGGGGGCGAGGTCACGATGGAAGAGCTCGTACGCCTGTACGCGATGTTGGCCAATGGCGGTGAGCTGAAGCCGATCAAATACCGGGTGTCACAGCCGGAAGTTAAAGCGCCACCCCGACGGGACAAGCAATCCAGCGAAGCGACCCGACTGCTTTCGGAAGAAGCTTCGTTCGTCGTCCTCGACATGTTGAAAACAAATCCCCGCCCCGACACCGGCCTGCCCGCGCAGCCGGTTGTTTCATGGAAGACGGGAACATCGTGGGGATTTCGCGACGCGTGGACCGCCGGCGTTTTCGGCCATCACGTGCTGGTGGTGTGGGCCGGTAATTTCGACGGTACCGGCAATCCTGCGCTGGTCGGGGTCACGGCTGCGGCGCCATTATTTTTCAACATCGTCGATGCGCTGCGAAATGAAGGCCTGGTGCCTGCTGATGCGCTTCGCCTTCCACCGCCGCGAATAACCCGTGTCGAGGTCTGTGCCGCCTCCGGCGATCTGCCCAATGCGGAATGCAGCCAGCGTGTGTCGACCTGGTACATGCCGGGAAAATCGCCGATCCGCATTTCCAATCTCCATCGCCGCGTGCTGGTCGACACGCGCACCGGTGAGGCCGTCTGCAACGAAGGGCCGACCACGCAATGGCAGGTGATGGAGTACTGGCCCTCCGACATGCAGCGCCTGTTCCGTGACGCCGGCATGCCGCGTCGCGATCCGCCAAGGCTGCCCGATTGCGGCAGTGACAAGCTGGTGCGCAACGCGCAGACCGGCGAGCCGCAAATCGTGTCGCCCTTGCGCGCCGTGACCTACACCACGCGCATTTCAAAACCCGTCGCCATTTCGCTGCGCGCAGAAGGCAATCGCGGCAGGCTTTACTGGTTCGCCAATGAAGCGTTTTTGGGTGAAGCAAATGCCGGTGAGGGACTCGCCTGGCAGCCGCCGCGCGCGGGGAAATTCGTATTGCGCGCGGTGAATGAATCCGGCCAGTCCGATAGCCGCGATATCAACGTGGAACTGGTTCCGTAACATAAAACTCCAGCACGGGCGCGGCTGATGGCGCGTTTTCGGCCGGAAAGCCGTGCCGGTGCTTGTGTTTAATCGCCACCTCACCTTGAACAACCTCATTCCCGATTGTGGTGAGCCTGTCGAACCATGGATGGGCTGCGATATAAAAATAGATTATTGCGTTGGTGCTTCGACATGCCTTAAATCCGCAGCCTGTCGACGGGTCAGCACGAACGGTGGACTGGAACTCGCCTATTTCTTCAGCTCGAAACGCCATTCCATTTCGCGTGCCTTCCCCTGGATGCTGCCCTCAATCCGCGCGATCATTACACCGTCAGCTTCCAATGCGTAAATGATCCGCTGCGGAAAATCGTGCGCCATGTTTTCAAACACAACGCGCTTCCCGGCCATTTCCTTCATCTTGAATTCCGTCGGTGCCTTGCCGCCGGGGCTGGCAATATACGACAGGCCCGAGGGACCTTCGACAATGCGCAGGAATTCGAACGAGGCGCGCTTGGGCGACGACGTGAGATTGACGGCCGTCATCATTTTCGCGCGCGGTCCCAGCCAGCTTTCCTCCACCGTCTCGCCGTTTTTTACCTGGCTCCAGGTGCCGGCCATCCATGAGAGTTTGTCAATTTCCTGTGCGTGCGTGA
>JBDTWS010000026.1:0-30483 GCA_040006575.1 Betaproteobacteria bacterium | reverse complement strand
ATATGGATTTCAACTTTAAAACTCAAGCGCTCGTGCGGATTCCAGGGTATTTATGGACTGGAAGGCGCACCAGTGATGGAGTTTTAGGCTGGAATGCGGGCTCAGGGGAAAACGCGAGAAAATTCTAACGGCGTTGCTTCAGCCATTCCAGCAATTTCGGCGACGTCAGCGCGGGGCTCATCAGGAATCCCTGCGCCATGTCGCAGCCCATTTTCTTCAGGTCCTTGTAGGTTGCTTCATCTTCCACGCCTTCGGCCACCACCGACAATTCGAAATTGTGGGCGAGGTCGATTACCGAGCGCACGATCTGCTGGTCGGCCTTGGATTGGCGCATGTGCTGCACGAATAATTTGTCGATTTTCAATTCGTCGAGCGGGAAATTTTTCACATAAGACAGCGAGGAATAACCGGTGCCGAAATCATCGACCGACAATCGCAGGCCCATCTGCTTCAGTCTTTTCATTACCGCCATCGATTGATCTGCGTCGCCGATGGTGGCGCTTTCGGTAATTTCCAGCGTGATTTTTTCGGGTTGCGATCCCCACGTGCCCATCGCCTGCGAGATGATGTCGGGAAGGTCTGAGTCGCCCAGCGTGACGGTGGAAAGATTCAGGCTGACCTCGAGGTCCACACCCAGCTGTTTCCATTCCGATTGATGGCGCAGCACCGTGCCCAGCACCCAGGTCGTCAGTCCGCCGATGAGGCGGTTTGCTTCGGCGATGCGAATGATGGCGGGTGGCGAGATCGGTCCGCGCTCGGGTAGCGTCCAACGCAGCAGCGCTTCCACCGCGTGGCAAGCGCCGGTCTTCAAGTTGACTTGCGGCTGGTAGTGCACTTCAAGCTGGTTGGTGCGGATGGCTTCGCGCAACGCGATATCGAGACCCAGGTAGGCGTCGGCATCACGGCGGTCGTCATTCTGGAAAACGTGTTGCGCCACATCGCGGCTGCGGGCGATGCGCTCGGCAATATCGGCGTGAACGACCAGCTCTTCAGCGTCCTCCGCATGATCGGGATAGCAGGCGATGCCGACGACGGGGCGCACGTTGGTCAGTGTGTCGTCGAAGCTGAAGGGTGCTTCCAGTGCCTGCTGCAATTTGGCTGCGGCCAGCCACGCCTGCGCCGCGGTTTTCAGGTTGGGCAGCACCACGCACAATTTTTCATCGGACAGCTGCACGAAGCGATCCATCGGCCGCAATGCCGCCGGCAAGCGCTTCAGGGCGCGGCGCATGATGTCGCCGGTCTGCACGCCGAAGATCGCGTCGCGGCGGTCGCCGCGCGCCAGCACCACTACCAGCACACCAACCGTGCGTTGCGCCATGCGTGCGTGATCCATGGCGTTGGCCAGCGTAGACTTGAGCGCACTGCGCGGCAGCTCGTGATTCACGGCATCGTGAATGTTGGCAGACTTGGGCTGCGGCGTCGTTCCGGTATCACTCATCGTGATCAGGAAAGGTAGAACTCGCTGGGATCCAGGCCAAAGGCGTTGCTGGGCAGGCCGCGCCGGATATAGGCCGGATTGTCCGACACGTCATACAGCAGGTCCCGCATGGCAGGATGCTTGCAATGGGACTTGTCGGCCTCGGCGATGATCAATACTTTCGGACGCAGCCGTTTCAGCTTGCTATGCGTGACGACGACGGCGACTTCGCCCGTGGATAGCTCGACGAGGCTGCCGACCGGAAACACGCCGATCGACTGGATGAATTGTTCGACCATGTCGGCATGGAACTGCGTACCGCTCCAGTTGGAAAGCATCTGCAGCGCTTCATGCGGTGAAATGGCGTCGGCGTAGGGGCGGCGCTTGGTGACGGCAGCATACGTATCGGCAATGGCGGCCATGCGGCCGAATATGCTGATCTTTTCACCCATGATGTTGTTGGGATAGCCGGTACCGTTCATGCGTTCGTGATGCTGTGCAATGCCTTCGACAACGGCGGGATGGATGTTGGGTGTCTGCCGCAATACATCGAGACCCAGTTCGACGTGCTCCTTGATCTGCTCGAATTCATCCGAACTCAGCCGCGCATTTTTTTCCAGCAATTCGGCGGGTAGCTTGATCTTGCCGATGTCCAGCAGCAATCCCATCATGCCCAACTGTGAGAGCTGTTCCTTGGGATAGCCCAGGTGACGCCCGAAAGCGACCAGGCTGATGGCCACGGACAGGCCGTGATCGTAAACGGTCAGGTGCTGTTCGCGCATGCGCGCGACCCACATGAGCGCGTCCGGATTGCGCACCATGCTGTCGACCATGTCGTTGATGACTTCCTCGACGCTCTGCAATTGCAGTGAATTGCCCGCGCGAATGTCCGCGACTACGCGATGGAGTAAATCGTTGGTACGCTGGAACGCAGCGGTGGCCAGGCCGATTTCGTCTTCGACCGGCTTGGCATCCTCATAAATCGTCAGCAGGACGGTTTCGGGAATGAAAGTGGCGCGTACCAGAGATTTCTCCGGCGTGAATTCGCCGACGGCTTCATCGTTGTAGGTGTCTTCGGCCTGGCGTGCGAACAGTCCCGTAACGCCTTCACGCAATTTGCCCCACAGGCCACGGCCACTGGATTCGCCATTGGCGCGCGCGCCGTTGTCGTTTCGCGATGGCGCTGCGCCTTCAAGCCGGCGGAAGGCGGGATTGCCGCCATCGGTGCGGCTGTCCTTGGTCGGAATGGCGAATTCTCGTGAAGCCGCACGCGAAGGCGGTGGCGGCGGCGCTTTGCCGCTGGCGCGATCACGCTCTCGGGCGGAATTTGCAGCCGGGGCCTTGGCCATAGCCGGTGGCGCCGCCGGCGCGGCTGTCGTGGTGCGTGAAATGGTAACCAGTGGTTCCTTGCCCAGGTCTCGCGGCGCAACCACCGCTTTCTTGACCGGCTTCTCGAATTCGGCGCCAACCGAACGTTGCGGATCGATGATCACCCACTGGCAATACTGGCGCAATTGGCCCAGCTGGTCATCGTCCTCGACGAGGAACCCTTGCAACAGGAACGGTGTATCGATCCATGGCCGATCCAGGTCGGCGATGAACATGCCGATCCTGATGTCTGGTGCGTTGACCTTTTGTGTCATGGCGAAAAAAATATTCCGGACTTGAAGAAACTGAGACCCAACACAAACCCTGAGCGACGTGCCGCTTTAATTATTAGTATTCAAATCCGGCACGCCTGGCAATGCTGACACTGCGTTATCCCCGTAAATGTCAACAATTGGAAACCCCGTTCATTCTAGCGGGTTTGGCATTCGCAAGGAATCCGATTATCCTCGCGCATCTTTTTATTTCCCGTCGCATTCTGTCGCAACCTGCACCATCCATCCCGCACCAACCGAACGAAAGTACCGTCAGCAGTGGAATTCAAATTACTCGCACAGAGTGGCAAGGCGCGCCGCGGCACACTCACCCTTGCACACGGCGTGGTGGAAACGCCCGTGTTCATGCCGGTGGGCACCTATGGCTCGGTGAAGGGCATGAGCCCGGATGAGCTGAAGGAAATCGGCGCGCAGATCGTGCTGGGCAATACCTTTCACCTGTGGCTGCGTCCCGGCGTGGACATCATCAGCAAGTACCAGGGGCTGCACAAGTTCATGGCGTGGGACCGCCCCATCCTGACCGATTCCGGCGGCTTCCAGGTATGGAGCCTGGGCGACCTGCGCAAGATTTCGGAGGAGGGCGTGGCGTTCCAGTCGCCCGTCAACGGCGATAAATGCTTTCTCTCGCCGGAGGAGTCGATGCGCATACAGCGCGTGCTGAATTCCGACGTCGTGATGATCTTTGATGAGTGCACCGCCTATCCCGCCACCGTTGACGAGGCCGGCACTTCGATGCGGCTGTCGCTGCGCTGGGCGGAACGCTCCAAAACCGAATTCGCGCGCCTGGAAAATCCCAACGCGCTGTTCGGCATCGTGCAGGGCGGCATGCACGAAGCGTTGCGCGACGAATCGGTCGCGGGCCTGACGGACATTGGCTTCCACGGCTACGCCATCGGCGGACTTTCCGTGGGCGAGCCCAAGGAAGACATGCGACGGGTGCTCGCGCACACCGCACCCCTGCTGCCGGTCGACAAACCGCGCTACTTAATGGGCGTGGGCACACCCGAAGACCTGGTGGAATCGGTCGGCGAGGGCGTGGATATGTTTGATTGCGTGATGCCGACGCGCAATGCGCGCAACGGCTGGCTGTTCACGCGGTTCGGTGATATCAAGATTCGCAATGCACGTTACAAGGACGACATCCGCCCGCTGGATGCGGGCTGCGGCTGCCACACATGCCGCAACTTCAGCCGGGGCTACCTGCACCACCTGCAGCGCATCAACGAGATGCTGGGTGCCAGGCTCAACACCATCCACAACCTGTTTTACTACCAGGAACTCATGAGGGAAATTCGCGCCTCCATTGAGACCGATTCCTTCGCCGCTTTCGCGGCCCGTTTCCATGCGGACCGGCAGAGCGGCCCTGCCTGAACTGGTATAATTTCGAGTTGTCTTTCTGGGCTGGCGGCACAAAAAAGTCCCTGCGGCGCTTGAAAGCCCCGCAGACCGTCACCAGCTTGATTTAGCTCGCGTTTTTCTCCCGGAGATCCTTAATGATCAGTAACGCCTACGCCCAAACCGCCGCCGCCCCGCAAGGCGATCCGCTGCCCAGTCTCTTCATCATCGTCGGCATGTTCGTGCTGATGTATTTCCTGATGATCCGTCCGCAGCAGAAGAAGGCCAAGGAACACAAGTTGATGGTCGACGGCCTGCAGAAGGGCGACGAAGTCATCGTGATGGGCATCATTGGCAAGATTACCAAGATCAGCGACAACTACATCGGCCTCGAAGTCTCGTCGGGCAATGTGCTGCACATCCAGAAAAACGCCGTTACCACGCTGTTGCCCAAAGGCACGTACAACGACATCGCGAAGTAACCAATAACAAAGGGCGGCATTGCCGCCCATATTTTTTTCCGGGCATGCGTCACGTCCCGTGGAATCCGCAGCACTACCGCACCGGCCGTAGAAGTTTTTGAGGTTTACATGAATAAATATCCTGCATGGAAGTACGTCGTCATCTCGATCGCATTGGTCGTGGCTTTCCTCTACACGCTGCCGAATTTCTACGGCACCGTACCTGCATTGCAGGTGGCGGGACTGCGCTCGGTGAAGGCCGATGCCAACACGCAGAAAACGGTCGAGGACGTGCTGAAAGAAGAAAAGATCGAAACGACCAGCGTCCAGCTGGACGGTGAAGTGGTCAAGGTCAAGTTCAAGGACACGGGCACCCAGCTTCACGCACGCGACGTCATCCAGAAAAAAGTCGGCGAGACCTATGTGGTCGCGCTGAACCTTTTGTCGAACTCACCGGCATGGCTGGCCTCGATCAATTCATTGCCGATGTATCTCGGGCTGGACTTGCAGGGTGGTGTGCATTTCCTGATGCAGGTCGACATGAAGGCGGCCGTCGACAAGGCGGTGGACCGCTACACCGGTGACGTGCGCACGCTACTTCGCGACAAAAAAGTTTTCTATTCCGGTTTGGCCCGCGACGGCCAGCAGGTGGTGGTTCGCTTCAAGGAACAGACTGAATTGCTGCGCGCGCAGAAGGAAATTTCCACGACCTACCCCGAACTGCTGTTGCGCGAAACCGCCGCCAACGGCGAGTCGGTGCTGACCGCCGTGATGAAGCCGGAGACGTTGAAGGCATTGCAGGATACGGCGCTACAGCAAAACATCACCGCACTGCGCAAGCGCGTGAACGAGTTGGGTGTTTCGGAACCTATCGTGCAGCAACAGGGGCCTGATCGCATCCTGGTGCAACTGGCCGGCGTACAGGATCCCGGTCGTGCGAAGGATGTGATCGGACGCACCGCCACGCTGGAATTGCGCCTCGTGGCGGAAGACCAGATGAGCGGCGGCAGCTTTGAACAATTCCGCAATTCACCGGCCCCGTTCAATACCGACAAGATGATCGGCGCGCAGGGTGAAGTGGTGCTGGTCAAGAAGCAGGTCATCATCACCGGCGACAAAGTGACTGACGCCCAGCCCGGTTTTGACCAGCAGACCAGCAAGCCGGTGGTCAATGTGCGACTGGATGCCGCCGGTGGCCGCTCCATGCTGCAAACCACGCGTGAAAACGTCGGCAAGCGCATGGCGATGATCCTGATTGAAAAAGGCAAGCCCGAAGTGCTGACCTGGCCCTCGATCAACGGCGAGTTCGGCCCGCAGTTCCAGATTACCGGCGGCTTCACGACGTCCGAGGCAAAGAACCTGGCGTTGCTGTTGCGCGCAGGCGCACTCGCGGCGCCGATGGAAATTATTGAAGAGCGCACCATCGGCCCCAGCCTGGGTGCCGACAATATCGAGAAAGGCAAGAATTCACTGCTGCTGGGTTTCGCGCTGATCACGGTATTCATGATCGTCTACTACATGCTGTTCGGCGTGATTTCGGTGACTGCACTAGCATGCAATCTTTTCTTCCTGGTTGCGCTGTTGTCCATGTTGCAAGCGACGTTGACCCTGCCCGGCATCGCGGCTATCGCTCTCGCACTAGGCATGGCCATCGACGCCAACGTGCTGATCAACGAACGCATCCGCGAAGAGCTTCGAAACGGCATGTCGCCGCAAATGGCGATCCAGGCTGGATATGACCGTGCACTGGATACCATTATTGATTCAAACATCACCACCCTCATCGTCGGTTTCGCCCTGCTGATCTGGGGTTCAGGGCCGGTGCGCGGTTTCGCCGTGGTTCACTGCCTGGGCATTCTTACTTCGGTGTTCAGCGCGGTGATGGTGTCGCGCGGGCTGGTGAACCTGATTTACGGCGGCAAGAAAAAGGTCGGCAGCCTGTCGATCGGCAACGTGGCATGGCACAAGGGTGATCCGGTCCCGGCCAAGGCTTGATCGCAGGCCTTCATGTCCCGCAACAATTGAAACTGCGCTGCTAACTGATACAGACAGGAAACATCATGGAATTTTTCAGAATCAAGAAGTCGATCCCGTTCATGCGCCATGCGCTGGTGTTCAACGTGATCTCGTTCGTCACCTTCCTGCTGGCGGTATTTTTCCTCGCCACACGCGGGCTGCACTACTCAATCGAATTTACCGGCGGCACGGTGATCGAAGCGCCGTTCAAGCAGCCTGCCGACCTCGAGAAAATCCGCACCGAGCTCACGCAAAAAGGCTTCGTCGATGTGACCGTGCAGAATTTCGGTTCGGCCAAGGATGTGCTGATTCGTCTGCCGCTGCGTACCGCTGATGGCAACCAGAACGAGGCGATGGAGAAGCAGAAAAACGTCATCATTGATACGCTTGTTCCGCTGGGCCTCGACTATGATGCGAACCTCGCCAAGACCGATCCCAAGGCCAACAAGTTGCGCGTCGAATTCGTCGGCGGGCAGGTGGGCAAGGAACTGGCATACGACGGCAGTATTGCGTTGCTGGCGGTGTGTATCGGAATACTGGCGTACCTGGCGATCCGGTTTGAATGGCGATTCGCTATCGCGACCATCATCGCCAACCTGCATGACGTGGTGATCATCCTCGGCTTCTTCGCTTTCTTCCAGTGGGAATTCTCGTTGCCGGTGCTGGCGGCGGTGCTGGCGATCCTCGGTTATTCGGTGAACGAATCGGTGGTGGTGTTTGACCGCGCGCGCGAAAATTTCCGCAAGATGCGCAAGGCGACGACATCGGAAATCTTCGATGCCGCCATTACCGGCACGATCTCCCGCACCATCATCACCCACGGCCTGACCCAGTTGATGGTGCTGGCCATGCTGTTCGCGGGCGGCCAGAGCCTGCACTATTTTGCGCTGGCGCTGACGATCGGTATTTGCTTCGGTATCTATTCTTCGGTGCTGGTGGCCTGCCCGATTGCAAAATACCTGGGCGTATCGCGCGAAGATTTTGTGAAGCCGGTGAAAAAAGAAGGCGATCCCGAAGTCATCCCGGCGCAGCCTTGATTTCCCTTCGCGCCACGACCTGACGCGGGGCCGACAGCATGGATTGGCTGTTATCCGCGTTCGACGTCGTGCTGCATCTCAACCGCTATCTCGCCGAATGGACCGCACTCTACGGTCCCTGGATTTACGGCATCCTGTTCCTGATCGTTTTCGCCGAGACCGGGCTGGTGGTCACACCATTCCTGCCCGGGGATTCGCTGCTGTTTATCGCAGGATCGATAGCGGCGCTCGGTAGCATGGATGTGCATCTGTTGGTCCTCGTGATGTTTGCAGCGGCGGTCCTGGGCAATACCGTCAACTACGAAATCGGCCGCATTTTCGGTGCGAGATTTTTCATCAATGAACAATCGCGCTGGTTGAACCCGCAGCATATCGAGCGCACGCACGCGTTCTTCGAACGCTGGGGCGGGCTGGCGGTGGTGCTGGCGCGTTTTGTCCCGTTCCTGCGAACGTACGTGCCGTTCGTGGCCGGCATGGGCGCGATGTCGCGCATTACCTACCAGGGGTACACGTGGTTCGGCGCGGCAGCCTGGGTAGGTGCGCTCACGTACCTGGGTTATTTTTTCGGCAATATCCCGTGGGTGAAATCCAACCAGGGATTCTTGGCGGTGGGCATCATTTTGCTGAGTGTCCTGCCGGTCATCATCGGACTCATCAAGTCGCGCCTGTCTTCCGCGCCGGTGCCGAAACCGTAAAGCGCGTGTAGTACACCGCCGAGAAGAAAAATATCGTCGCGAGCGCAATTTCGATCAGCGCCAGCGTTGCCGATGGCGCAGGCTCGGACCACGCACGCACCACGCCTTCCGTGAAGTAAAGCAGGATCATCATGCACGACCACTGGTAGGTGTAGCGCTTGCTGTGGAGGATGCCGCGCAACGGCACCAGCAACGGGAGCACTTTCAGCATCAGCCATGAGCCGCCGGGTCGCAGGGGCGCCAGTGTTATTTCCCAGGTGAGGCACAGTGCAATGAGGGCGATGAGTGATGCAGCAGCGACCAGATGGCAAACCCTTGCCGCCTTGGCGCGGTCTTTAACGGTCATGCCGCGAGTTTCGCCGCGACTAGCGCAAGGCGTTTTCCCATCGCGAACGCGACCCCTTTTTCCGCTTCCGAAACCGGCTTGTCATTGGCGCTACCGGCCACGTGGCTCGCACCGTACGGTGTGCCGCCTTCCTGCGTACTGCTGATCAGCGGCTCGGTGAACGGTACGCCGACGATCACCATGCCGTGATGCAGCAGCGGCAACATCATCGACAGCAACGTGGATTCATTACCGCCGTGCTGTGTCGCGGTGGACGTGAAGACGCAGGCGGGTTTGCCGGCAAGCGCGCCACTCATCCATTCGCCGGCGGTGCCGTCGAGAAAATATTTCAGCGGCGCGGCCATATTGCCGAACCGGGTGGGCGAACCCAGCGCGAGCCCGATGCATTCGGCCAGGTCGGCGGCGGTGGCATAGGGCGCGCCCTCGGCGGGAACATCAGGCTCGGCCACGCGCGTCACCGGGGCAACTTTCGGTACAGTTCGCACCCGGGCGGATAAACCCGGCACGCTCTCGACACCACGCGCGATGTGGCGCGCGAGTTCGCGCACCGAGCCGGTGTGCGAGTAATACAGAATCAGGATATCGGCCATGCGTATTTACCGTATTGAGGGAATGCGGGAGATGTTGGAAACCAGGAGTGTGCCGGTATTATACGAACCACTATCCGCCATCAACCATCACCATCCACCACAGCCGGGCCAACGGGAAGAAGCAGCCGCATGAAATACCTGAAGCAAACCTGGCATTACGTCGCGTTTGTGAGCAAGCGCTTTGTCGAAGACCGCTGCCTCATGATCGCGGGCAGCCTCACTTACACATCATTGCTGGCGCTGGTGCCGCTGTTTACCGTCACGCTGGTGCTGACTTCGCACATTCCGTTGATCCGCGACCTCATAGCGCAGGTGAAAGTATTCGCGCTGAAAGCATTGGTGCCCGACGTGGGTGGACGGCTGGTGACTATGTATGTCGAGCAATTCACGCAGAACGCCGCAAGGCTGACGATCATCGGCCTGCTCATCATCCTGGGTACGTCGGTGGCGCTGATATTCACCATCGACAATGCCTTCAACGTCATCTGGCGCACCCGTCGCAAGCGGACCTGGTGGAAACGCCTCAGCGCCTACCTGGCCGTGCTGGCGCTGGGTCCGCTGCTGATCGGCATCAGCCTGACGATTACCTCTTACTTATTGCATCTCACGCGGCAATTCGACAAGTTTCTGCCATTCCTGGATGACCTGCTGCTCCACCTTGCGCCGTTCGTGTTGACTACACTGGCGCTGGCCATCGCCTATCGCGTGATGCCCGCTCGCCACGTGCCGGTGCGGCATGCGCTGATCGGCGCGATTTTCTCGGGCCTGCTGTTTGAAATCGTCAAACAACTTTTCGTGGTGTACATCGTCCGTGTCCCGACCTACAGCCTGGTATACGGCGCGTTCGCCAGCGTGCCCATTTTCCTGGTGTGGATGTTCTGCTGCTGGATGGTGGTGCTGGTGGGCGCGGAAATCGCAGCAACGCTTTCGTATTTCAGGCATGCCGGGCTGAAAGTGCTGCAGCACGACAAAGCCGCACAAGCGCAACGCAATGCCGTGCGTATCCTCAATGCGCTGGACAGGGGCGCTTCAAGCCAGGGCCTGCCGGCATTGTTGGCGCAAGCACCCTTGCCAATCGATGTGGCCGAAGATTTACTCTATGCACTTGCCGATGCGCGCCTGGTCAGCATGGACCGGCGTGGACGTTATCAGTTGGCGAAGGCACGAAGCGAGATCAGCGAAGCCGACATTCAACATGCGCTGTTGGCTGCCCAGTAAGGTGGCTGCGGAGATGAGCCAGCTACGAAGTTTGAAACTGGAACATGTCGAAGCGGCTGGTGCGCTCGACCAGCGTTGTGGCGCGAACCCGCAGCAAATCGCCCTGTGCATTGATTTCAAATTCGCGCAGGTCTGAAAACGTATCAGTGTTGGTGAGCACGGTATCGCTTTCCGCATCGGGCACCAGCGGGAACAGCATCAAGGCCGGCAGCGGTTTTCCATTCGATCCGATGGTGGGTTCGATGGTGATGCTTATCGCGGCCGGCGCGACCAGCTCCACGCCGAACTCAAGTGCATTGCCTTCCAGCAATGTGAGCCAGCGGATCACGCCGACATTCCACGTCCTGCCGCCGACAAAACGCACGCCCACCGTCTCGCCCACTGTGATGCTGACGTTGCCGCCGGATTCGCGATGCATCCGCATGCCGTTGGCACTCTGGTTCAGCACATGCCACTCCTCGACGCCGATCATCTGCGACATGGGGTCCTGCGGAATTTTCAGCAAGGGGATGGTGTCGCCATCACGGATCGCCTGCGCATCGGCCTCAGGGTCTTCACGTGAGGCCAGTTCGGTGAAATAGCTGATGGCCTTGATGCCGCTGCAAAGTGCCACCGAGGAATCGGCGGGATTGCGGCGGTACTGGCGCTTCGGCGGATCACCCCACAGCCGGATCAGGCGCGCGATCAGGTCGGCGAGATCATGCGTGGCGCGGCTCTTGGCAGCCACGGCACCAGGCTGGTTGCCGGACTGCGCACGCAGGCGCTGCTGAATCTTGTCGACCAACCGGCCCGGATCGACCAGCTGCAGCACCTGCCCCGCAGGAGGACGGCCACCCTGAATCAACACCTTGGGCGCCTGGTCGCTGTCCAGCGCGATGACAAACAGGCGTTGCGGATTGAGTCCGTCGGCGTTGGTGCGCATGTCGACCAGCCCGCGATTCTGCTTGAGGATGTCGAGCACGCGGTCGACTTCCTGGTACATCAAGCGGTACGGGTCTGCCAGCGATGCCATGGTGACATCGACATAGACATCCATCATGGTCGATGACGATTCAGGATCCGCGACTTCCTTCAGCAGATCATTTTCCGTCGCGTACAGGTACATCGAATGCATTTCCTGCCAGACGCCGGGCGGAACAGGATGGTAAGTCTTGTAGCTCTGCAGCATCAATTCGCGCAGGTAAAACATGGCGCGATAGAGCGGGACAGGCAGGTTTTTCTTCGCATTGAAGAACAGTGACTTGCCGGATTTCTCCAGCACCAGCATCTTGTATGCGTAGCCACACTGCACCAGCAACTGGCTCGCGAGGTCGAATGCTTCGCGTTGCTTTGGCGGCAAGGGCAGGCTGCTGTAAGCGTAGACAGCCTCGAGTTCGTCGAGCAGGACGGTCGTGACCGGGCGATAGATTTCGAGTAATGCCACCCGTTCTTCCGCCGGCATCTTGGCGTGATTGAGCGCCTCGATCGCCTGGGTGATGGTGCGGGTGGATTCCACCGTCTTCGTCAAAGGCAACGATTCGACCCAGGCCTTTGCCTTCTTGGGATTGGTTTCAATCTCCTTGGGCAAACTGCGGATGGTGGTGGGTACGGAAAGACTTAACGCCATGTATTCCCCTGATCAGTTTCGACGCCTGGAGCCGCTTCTTTCCGGATTGCCTAGTGTCGCCTGCCGGAACGAGAGTGATATTATGTTTTTTTATATTTTGCAAAGATTTAACCGTGCATATTGCAGCACTTTACCGCGTTGTACTGAAGATTGCTCTAGTTGCGCTCTGTTTTGGCGCATGGTCCGCACACGCCTTTGATCTCAAGGACACCAAGGGTGCGCCGCAACGTTTGGCTGACCTGAAAGGCAAGTGGGTCGTGGTCAATTTCTGGGCAACCTGGTGCGCGCCCTGCGTGAAGGAAATTCCGGAAATCGCGCAGTTCGCAAAGGAACAGGGCGACCGCACGCGCGTGATCGGCGTGGCGCTGGACTGGGACAATGAAAAACAGGTGCAGGCGTTTGCGAAAAAAATTGGCCTGACTTATCCGCTGGTGCTTGGAACGGACGCCAGCGAAAAAGCGTTCGGCAAAATGAAGGGCCTGCCGACCACGATCGTTTACGATCCGTCAGGAAAGATCGCGTATCAAAAGACCGGCACGGTGACCCGCGAATTGCTTTTGCGCATCGTGCAAGGCGAAAAAATCTCGTAGCAGAAATGGAAACTCCAGCATTGGTGCGGTTTTCAGGGTGGAAATGCCCTAAACGCCGCGCCAATTCTGGAGTTTGTTGTTTCAGCGCGCCAGTTTTTGCTTGATGAGTCCGGCGATGTCGCCCACTGGCACGGCGGTGGCTTTCTCATCGCGGCGATGCTGATATTCGACGTTGCCTTCTTTCAGGCCGCGGTCGCCGACGGTAATGCGGTGCGGCACCCCAACCAGTTCCCAGTCGGCAAACATGACACCCGGCCGTTCGCCACGATCATCCAGCACGGCATCGACGCCGGATGCGATCAAGTCGCCGTATAGTTTTTCCGTTGCCACTTTCACGCCTTCATTGCGGTCATACCCCAGCGGGCAGATCACCACTTCGAATGGCGCAATCGCGTCGGGCCAGATGATGCCCTTGTCGTCGTGGTTCTGCTCGATGGCGGCTCCCAGCAGTCGCGTGACGCCTATGCCATAGCAGCCCATTTCCAGCAATTGCGGCTTGCCGTTTTCGTCGAGGAAGGTCGCTTTCATCGGCGCGGAATACACCGTGCCCAGGTAAAACACATGGCCGACTTCGATGCCGCGCTGGAGCGCCAGCACACCCTTGCCGTCAGGTGAAGGATCGCCTGCAACGACGTTGCGAATGTCGGCAACGGCTTCGGGTTCCGGCAGGTCGCGTCCCCAGTTGATCCCGGTGAAATGGAAATCTTCCTCGTTGGCGCCCGAGACAAAATCGCTCATGTTGGCGACCGTGCGATCAGCAACGATGCGTACGGGTTTCTTCAGCCCGATCGGCCCCAGGTAACCCGGCTTGCAGCCGAAATGCTCAACGATTTCGCCTTCGGTCGCGAAGCGGAAGCCCTTGTTGAGTCCGGTAACTTTGCTCGCCTTGATCTCGTTCAGTTCGTGATCACCGCGCAGCAACAGCAGCCAGATTTCAGCAGGAAGCGGGTTACCGTTTTCATCCGTTTTCTCGGCGGCCAGCACGATGGATTTGACGGTCTGCGTAAGGGGCAGGGAGAGAAGCATGGCGACATCCTCACAGCGTGCCTTGCCGGGGGTGGGTGTCTTCACCATGGGCTGGCCGGCGGCTGCGCGTGACGCCAGCAGCGGCAGCGCTTCGGCTAGTTCCACGTTTGCCGCGTAATCCGAGTCGGGGCAGAACGCGATGGCATCCTCGCCTGTGTCCGCAATCACCTGGAATTCATGCGAACGCGAACCGCCGATGGCGCCGGTGTCGGCCTTGACCGCACGGAACGTGAGGCCCATGCGCGTGAAAATGCGCTGGTACGCCGCGTACATGGCGTCGTAGCTTTTTGCGGCACCCGCTTCATCCCGGTCGAACGAGTAGGCGTCCTTCATGGTGAATTCGCGGCCACGCATCACGCCAAACCGCGGGCGGCGCTCGTCGCGGAATTTGGTCTGGATATGATAAAAATTGACGGGCAACTGCCGGTAGCTGCGTATTTCGTTGCGCGCGATGTCAGTGACGGCTTCTTCCGAGGTCGGCTGCACGATGAAATCGCGGCCATGCCGGTCCTTGATCCGCATCAGTTCCGGGCCATATTTCTGCCAGCGATTGGTCTCCATCCACAATTCGGCCGGCTGGACCACGGGCATCAGCAGTTCCACAGCACCTGCCGCGTTCATTTCCTCACGGATGATGTTTTCGATCTTGCGGATCGATTTCAGGCCCATCGGCATGTAGTTGTAGATGCCGGCAGCCAGCTTTTTGATCATGCCGGCACGCAACATTAGCTTCTGCGAGACGACGTCGGCATCGGCCGGGGCCTCGCGCAGGGTGGACAGGAAAAATTTTGATAAACGCATGATTTTATTCTGATTTTTAAGATTGATTGACCCGCGGGAACCCGCTGATTTTACACCGCCCGGAACTCTTGACCCTAGTCACCTATCTCAAATTGTGAAAGAATTACTTTAACTATTGTTTTGAGGGGCCGGCCATGATCGACCGAGATGGTTATCGCCCGAACGTCGCAATCGTCCTTTGCAATGCAAAGAACGAGGTGTTTTGGGGAAAGCGCATCAAGGAACACGCGTGGCAGTTCCCGCAAGGTGGCATCAAGATGGGTGAAAGTCCCGAGGATGCCATGTTCCGGGAACTGGAAGAAGAAACGGGTTTACGTCGGGAACACGTCAGGATACTGGGCAGGACCAAAAGCTGGCTGCATTACAGCGTGCCGAACCACTGGGTCAAGCGCGAATGGCGCGGCACCTATAAAGGCCAGAAGCAGATCTGGTATCTGCTCAAGCTCACCGGGCGCGATCACGACATCCGCTTGCGCGCCAGCACGCATCCTGAATTTGATGCCTGGCGCTGGCACGATTACTGGGTGCCGCTGGACACCGTGATCGAGTTCAAGCGGGATGTTTACAAGCAGGCACTGCATCAACTGGTGCGATTCCTGGAGCCGATACCACGGCACAACGGCCATGGTCCGCAGGGCGTTCATGCGCATGGATTGCGTGCCATCCGGCATCGCCAGCATGAACATCCGCTGCAGGCGGAGGCCATGCCGGTTATGACGGGCCTGGAACTGGTGACGGGCTTGGAACTCGACGGCGTACAGGTCGCCGAGTCGGACTGACCTGTCCGAGTCGGATAGACCGGTTCAAGTCAAAAAACCGGCTACAGCAGCACCAGGTTATCGCGATGAATGAGTTCCGGCTCGGCGATATAGCCGAGCTGGATTTCAATTTCAGAAGTGGGTTTGCGCATGATTTTCTGCGCTTCGGCCGATGAATAATTGACCAGCCCCCGCGCAATCTCGCGGCCCGCCGCGTTTACGCAGCTCACCACTTCACCCCGGTCGAACGCGCCGTCCACGGCCACAATGCCGACGGGCAGCAGGCTTTTTCCACCCTGTGTAAGTGCGCGCTCCGCGCCCGCGTCCAGATGCACCTTGCCACTGGTTTTCACATGCCCGGCCAGCCAGGTTTTGCGCGCCTGCAGGCCGCTGGTGTCGGCAAGCAGCCTCGTGCCGATCGCTTCACCCTGGCGCAGGCGTACCAGCACTTCAGGTTCGCGGCCGTAAGCAATGATGGTGTGGCTTCCCGACAAGGCGGCTTTCTTGGCGGCCAGCACCTTGGTGAGCATGCCACCGCGTCCCTGCGCGGAGCCGCTGCCGCCGGCCATGGCGTCAAGTGACGTGTCAGCTGCCCTGGCTTCAGTTACCAACGTTGCCGCCGGATCGCGGCGCGGGTCGGCGGTGAACAGGCCCTGTTGGTCGGTGAGGATAACGAGGTGGTCGGCGTCGATGAGGTTGGCCACCAGCGCGCCGAGTGTGTCGTTGTCGCCGAACTTGATCTCGTCGGTGACAACGGTGTCGTTCTCGTTGATGACCGGCATCACGCCCAGCGACAACAATGTCGTCAGGGTGGAGCGTGCGTTCAGGTAGCGTTTGCGGTCGGCGAGATCATCGTGCGTGAGCAGGATTTGTGCGGTGGCCACACCATGTTCGCGAAACGCCGACTCGTATACCTGCACCAATCCCATTTGCCCCACGGCGGCGGCCGCCTGCAGTTGATTGACTTCATGCGGACGCGTTTTCCAGCCCAGCCGCTGCATGCCTTCCGCGATGGCACCGGACGACACCAGCAGCACTTCCACGCCGGCTGCGCGCAGTGTGGTGATCTGCGCGACCCATTCACGGATGAGAACGTGATCGACGCCGATACCGTTGTTGGTGATCAGCGCCGAGCCGATCTTGACGACGATGCGCTTCGCGTCACGCATGCGGGTCACGCCGCAGCAGGATCAGCTGATTCGGCTTCGCTGGCCGCGCGCGTGGCGATGAGGTGATCCATGATCGCGAAGGTCAGCTCACGGCAGCCATCGGCTTTCATGGCGGAAATGGTGAAGTGCGGACCTTTCCACTTGAGGCCCTTGACGATCGCTTTCACGCGTTTTTCGGCTTCGTCCGGTTCCAGCAAATCAACCTTGTTGAGAACCAGCCAGCGTGGTTTGTCGAACAGCGTCTGGTCGTATTTTTTCAGCTCACCTGCGAGAGCCTTGACCTCCTTGACCGGGTCGGTATCAGGATCAAACGGCGCAATATCGACCAGGTGCAGCAACAGGTTGGTACGCTGCAAATGCTTGAGGAATTGATGGCCCAGCCCGGCGCCTTCAGCAGCACCTTCAATCAGGCCAGGTACGTCCGCGATCACAAAGCTGCGGTTGTCGCTGACGCGCACAACGCCAAGATTGGGATGCAAGGTGGTAAATGGATAATCGGCGACCTTGGGACGCGCCGCGGAAACCGCGCGGATAAAAGTCGATTTTCCCGCATTCGGCATGCCCAGCAGGCCTACGTCGGCTAGCACTTTCAATTCGAAGTGCAGGTCCTTGGATTCACCGGCTTCGCCTGGCGTGGTCTGCCGTGGTGCGCGATTGGTTGAGCTTTTGAAATGCAGGTTACCCATGCCACCACGACCGCCCTGGCCGACCTTTACCTGTTCGCCGTCATGGGTGAGATCGGCAATCTGCCGATCAGCCGTCAGGTCCTTGATGATGGTGCCAACCGGCACACGCAGGATGATGTCATCCGCACCGCGTCCGTTGCAGCCGGCGCCCCGGCCGCTGTCGCCATTTTTCGCGCGAAAAATGCGCGCAAAACGATAGTCAACCAGCGTGTTGATGTCCTTGTCGGCTACGACATAAATATCGCCACCGCGCCCACCGTCACCGCCGTCGGGGCCGCCATTGGGAATATGTTTTTCGCGACGCATCGAGGCCGAACCGTTGCCGCCTTTGCCTGCGTGGATTTCGATGCGTGCTTCGTCGATGAATTTCATTTTTTATTCTAACTTTGGGACTGCCGTGAAAAGCCGTTTACAGCACAAACAAAAAGGCCCCGAAGATTGCTCTCCGGGGCCATTTGGATCGAGCCCTTGAAGCGTTAGACAGCCTGGATGCTGACCAGGCGAACCTTCTTGGCGCCCTTGACCGCAAACAGGACTTTGCCGTCCTTCAATGCGAACAGGGTGTGATCCTTGCCCATGCCGACGTTGTCACCGGGGTGGAATTGCGTACCACGTTGACGAACGATGATGGAACCTGCCGGAATCAATTCGCCGCCGAACGCTTTCACGCCCAAGCGTTTCGATTCTGAATCGCGACCGTTGCGTGAACTGCCGCCTGCTTTTTTATGTGCCATGAGTTATCTCCTATGCACTCAGATGCCGACAATCTCACCGATTTGAATCTCGGTGAAATTCTGGCGATGGCCTTGACGCTTCTGGTAATGCTTGCGACGGCGCATTTTGAAAATGGTCACTTTATCGTGACGGCCCTGGGAGAGAACGGTAGCGTTGACAAGCGCGCCGGCCACGAGAGGTTGACCGATGGTCACGGCATCGCCGGTACCCACCATCAAGACCTGATCGAGAACGATCTGCGAGCCCACGTCTGCCGGTATCTGTTCTACTTTAATTTTTTCGCCAGCCTGGACTCGGTACTGCTTCCCGCCGGTTTTTATGACCGCATACATGGTTGAACTCCAAAAATTATCGAATGAAAATGTCGAACTTCCGCGTCGTGTATCGACGGAACCCGCTATGATACGGGCTTTCCGGCCTGCCGTCAAACCTATTGAACTGTTTTTGCCAGTCGAAACAGGGGTTTACTGCCTGAAAATGCCTGTTTTTCCAAGCCATCTATGAATTTGCCCGCCCATCCCCTCAGCCTCGACCATATCCGCAGTGTCATCGCCGATGACATGGCTGCGGTGGACACGGTAATCCGCCGCCGCCTGGCCTCGGATGTGGTGCTGATCAACCAGATTTCGCACTACATCATCGAATCCGGCGGCAAACGCCTGCGGCCCGCCCTGGTGCTGGTCGCCGGGAAACATTTCGGCGCGGCGCAGGGCCATTGCCATGACCTCGCGGCAGTCATCGAGTTCATCCACACGGCAACCCTTTTGCATGACGATGTCGTCGATGAGTCGGACCTTCGCCGTGGCCGTAAAACCGCCAATGCCCAATTCGGCAACGCCGCCGCCGTACTGGTGGGCGACTTCCTGTACTCACGTGCATTCCAGATGATGGTGGAGATCGGTTCCGCACGCGTGATGGAAGTGCTGGCCGAAGCCACCAACGTCATCGCCGAGGGTGAAGTGCTGCAGTTGCTCAACATCCACGACGCCGATACCGACGAAGAAAAATACCTGCGTGTGGTGCGCTACAAAACCGCCAAGCTGTTCGAAGCCGCCTGCCGCGCCGGCGCGATACTGGGAAACGCGTCGCAGGCGGACGAGGCCGCATTAGCCGAATACGGCATGCACCTGGGTACGGCATTCCAGCTGATCGACGACGTGCTGGATTACTCCGGCGAAATGGACGAGACCGGCAAGAATGTCGGTGACGACCTCGCCGAAGGCAAGCCGACATTGCCGCTGATTTATGCGTTGAAAAACGGCAGCGCCGACGAACAGGCCGCCATCCGCCGTGCCATCGAACATGGCGGCCGCGATGAATTAACAGTCGTGATTGAGGCCATCCGCTCCACCGGCGCGCTGGCGTATGCACGCGAGCAGGCACACCGCGAATCGCAGGCCGCTGAGAGGGCAATTGCGCACCTCCAGGATTCCGTTTACAGGGATGCTCTGCTACAATTATGCGTTTTCGCGGTTGAACGAAGATACTGAATTCAGCAACGAACGGGGTGTAGCTTAGCCTGGTAGAGCGCTACGTTCGGGACGTAGAGGCCGGAGGTTCGAATCCTCTCACCCCGACCAGATTGGTAAATAAAAAGCCGGTGCGAGCCGGCTTTTTATTTGCTGCAAAAAATGTTCCGGTTCCTGAAACAAACATCCTATGGCCACGATTTTTCGCGAGCGCGTTCTCACAGTCCATCACTGGACTGATCGTCAATTCAGTTTCACCACGACGCGCGATCCCGCGTTCCGTTTCCTCAACGGCCAGTTCACCATGATCGGCATCGAGGTCGAAGGTAAACCGCTGATGCGCGCGTACAGCATGGTCAGTGCGAATTACGAAGAGCAGCTCGAATTCCTCAGCATCAAGGTGCCCGATGGCCCGCTGACATCACGGCTGCAACATATCAAGGTCGGCGATACGCTGCTGGTCAACAGCAAGGCCGTCGGTACGCTGATCCTGCAAAACCTGCTGCCCGGAAAAACGCTGTACATGCTTTCCACCGGCACCGGCCTCGCGCCCTTCATGAGCGTCATCAAGGATCCTGAAACATACGACCATTTTGAAAAGGTCGTGCTGGTCCACGGCTGCCGCGAAATTTCAGAACTTGCTTACGATCCGGTGATCACGAGCGAACTTCCGCAGAACGAATTTTTCGGCGAGCAGGTTAGCAACCAGTTGATCTATTACCCAACAGTTACCCGCGAAGCATTCCGTAACCAGGGCCGTGTCACCACTTTGCTCGATTCCGGAAAATTGCCAGCAGACATCGGCTTGCCGCCACTTGATCTCGAGCGCGACCGGGTGATGATCTGTGGAAGCCCCGAGATGCTGAAAGACACGCGTGAGCTTTTAATCAGGCGCGGATTTGTGGAAGGGCACATGGACACGCCGGGCCACTTTGTCATTGAACGTGCGTTTGTAGAAAAATAAATCCGCCGTTGGCTAGGTTCGACGCTGCGGTCCTCGAACTGGTCGCCTTTGCCGGCGTTTTTCGCACCGGCACATGACTCCCCTTCTGCGTTACGATTGATCATTCGACATCCGCGGGGCTTCAACAAAAAATATGGGCAAGATGCTGGTCTTCCTGATTGCGGCCGTCATCGGTTGGTTTCTGTTCAAGGGAATATTCCAGAAGCCGCCAGCGCCGCGCAAGCCGGATTCGGCACGCGACGTGCCCGAGAAAATGGTCCGTTGCGACCTCTGCGGCGTGCATATGCCGGAATCCGAAAGCAAGCTGGTAGACGGCAAATGCACCTGCCGCGTACCGGATAATTGCGCTCACCGCAACGCAGGCTGAGTGACATGCTTTCCACCGCCCCCACGTCACACGCCATGCCTTCGCTCGTTCCGGTAACGGCGCGGGCCGCTACCGGCGCTGAGGCCTTGCGCATCGACACGGTGTGGCGTTCGCTGACCACCTTTTGCGCTTATCGCGTCGTCATCGCGGTGATCCTCACGGTTTCGGCCTGGGGCTTCCAGCGCTACCAGGTGCTGAGCAGCGCCTCGCCGTTGCTGGCCGCATGGGCCCTTGGTTTCTACTTCGTGTCCGCAGTCGCCTTGCTCTGCACGGTCTACGTGCGCTGGCCACGGCCGATGCTGCACCTTACCGCGCAAGTAGTGGTCGATGTGGCAGGAATGACGTTGCTGATGCACGCGGCTGGCGGCGTGAAGAGCGGCATCGGCCTGCTGCTGCTGGTCACGCTCGCGGCATCCGGGCTCGTGGCGCGTGGCCGCATCGCATATTTCTACGCCTCTATCGGCGCGCTCGCGCTTCTCCTTGAGCAGTCATGGCAGTTCCTGGCACTCGATGCACCGCCTACTGATTTCCTCCAGAGCGGTCTGCTGGCCGGCAGTTATTTCGTCATCTCCGGGCTGGGATATACGCTTGCCCAATATGCCACCGGTGCAGAGCAAATTGCCGAGGCGCGCGGCGTGGACCTGGCAAATCTCGCGCAGATCAATGAACTCGTCATCCGCGATATGCAGGACGGCTTCGTGGTGGTCGACGAAAACGGTGTCATCCGCCAGCACAATCCGCAAAGCGAGGCGCTGGTTCCCGGGTTGCGCTTTGAGGGTGTCAGGGCGTTGTCGGAGGCCTCGCCGCAATTGGCGCTGCTGCTGGAGGAATGGCGCGCCGATCGAGGGCGGATTTTCCCGATGGTGCGCGATGAAAAATCGCAGAAGGACTACCAGGTTCGTTTTGTCGCCATCGGCGAAACCAGCCCTGCGCCCACCGTGGTGTTCATCGAGGACGCGAGCCGCATCCGCACCCAGGCGCAGCAGATGAAACTGGTGGCCCTCGGCCGCCTCACAGCAAGTATCGCGCATGAAATTCGCAATCCCCTGTCCAGCATCAGCCATGCGGCTGAACTGCTGCAGGAAGACAGCGAACGCAGCGACCGCCGCGTCGAAGACCTGCGACTGCTCACCATCATCGGTGACAATGCGCACCGCCTCGATCGCATGGTTGAGGAAGTCCTGTACCTGAACCGCCGCGATCGCGCGCATCCCGAGCCCATCGACGCACGCGCATACCTTGAACGGTTTGTGCAGGATTTTTGCGCCAACGAAAAGCTCGTGGCGGGCGCCATCACGCTCACCATCAGCACTCTGCAGCGCCCGATGTTTGATCGCAGCCACCTCGACCAGGTGTTGTGGAATCTTGTTCGCAATGCCCATCACCACGGCTCGGGAAAACCCGGCGCCACGTTGATCCAGTTGCAGTCCGGCGCCACGCCCGGCGCGCTGGTGCTTGAGGTAATCGACGACGGACCCGGCGTTTCCGCCGATGCGTTGCCGCACCTGTTTGAGCCGTTTTTCACCACCGACGCCGGCGGCACCGGCCTCGGCCTGTATATTGCGAAGGAACTGGCCGAAGTAAACGGTGCGCGCCTTGAGTGCATCGTGGACGGAAGGCCGCCGGCGTCGGGCGCCTGCTTTAGACTGACGCTGTCCGGGAGCCCACCATAAAATGACCACGAAACACGTCCTCATCGTCGACGACGAAGCGGATATCCGCGAACTGCTGGTGCTTACCCTCATGCGCATGGGCATCGAGGCCGAAGCCGCGCGCAATTGCGAAGAGGCGTTTGCGCGGCTCAACGAGCGTTCCTTCGACCTTTGCCTGACCGACATGCGCCTGCCGGATGGCGATGGCCTCAGCGTGCTGGCGCACATCGCCGCGCATCATGGCAACACGCCGGTTGCGGTGATCACCGCTTACGGCAGCACCGACAACGCTGTTTCCGCGCTGAAAGCCGGTGCGTTCGATTACATCTCAAAACCAATCCAGCTGAAACAACTGCGCGAGGTGATCACCTCTGCGCTCAACCTGCCGATGCCGTCGGGCGAGCGCAATGATCGCGTCCGCCGTTCTCCCGCCAGCGAACGCGGCAACAACAGCACCGCCCACGCGTCGCCTGAAAACACGCTCGCCAACGGCGCGGGCCCGCGCCTGCTTGGCGAATCTGCGCCAATCCAGCGCGCGCGCGACATGATTGAAAAACTGGCGCGCAGCCAGGCGCCTGTGTACATCGCGGGCGAATCGGGAACGGGCAAGGAGGTGGCCGCGCGTCTCATCCATTCAGGCTCAGCGCGTCGCGATGCGCCGTTCATCGCCGTTAACTGCGGCGCCATTCCTGAAAACCTGATGGAGAGCGAATTTTTCGGCTATCGAAAAGGCGCATTCACCGGCGCCGATAGCGACAAGGAAGGCTTCCTGCATGCTGCCGTCGGTGGCACGATTTTCCTGGATGAAGTCGGTGACCTGCCGCTGGCCATGCAGGTGAAATTGCTGCGTGTCATCCAGGAAAAAAAGGTCCGCAAGCTTGGCGACACAGCAGAGCTGCCCGTCGATTTCCGGATCATCTCGGCGACACACAAGAACCTCGCGGAGAAAGTCACCGCGGGAGAATTTCGCCAGGATCTGTTTTATCGCCTCAACGTGATCGAACTTAAAATGCCCGGCCTGCGCGAAATCCCCGAGGACATTCCCCTCATGGTCACGCTGATGCTTGAGCGCATCGCCAAACAATCCGGCGTGCCGCAGGTGCCGCTCGGTGAAGACGCGCTGCGCGCGCTCAAGGGTTACGACTATCCCGGCAATGTGCGCGAACTGGAAAACATCCTTGAACGTGCCATGGCGCTGTGCGATGGCAAACTGATTCGCGAAGCCGATCTTTACTTGACGGAGGGCAGCGCCATTTCCGGGTCGGCCAACTCCGTCATGGCGGGCGAGCGTACGCTGCCGTTGCACGAATACCTGGACCAGATAGAACGTGAACAAATCTTGAAGGCGCTGGAACTGACGCGTTTTAACAAAACCGCGGCAGCCAAGGTGCTGGGCATTACCTTCCGCAGCCTGCGCTATCGGCTTGATCGGCTCGGGATAGATTGACCTTTGCGTTTTTGCGGGGACGGCGTAAATTGATTGCAGAACGGTCGGTGCGCCGCTCCAAGGGGCAGCGCGCCACCAGCCGGCACCCATCCAGCGCACCCTAGAGACTGACCACTTCACATGCGGCAGCCCGAAAACGCGATGTGGCCCCCGTTGCGATCATGGGGCCCGATCCTGCTGATGGCAGTGATCTACTTTGCCGCGACCCGTTTCGCCCTCTGGCTGATTGACGTGGATGCCAACGCCGGTTCGCTGTGGCCCGCGTCGGGAATCGCATTCGCTGCCATGGTCATTCATGGAACGCGCCTGTGGCCGGGAATTTTCCTGGGCGCGTTCGTAGCGCTGGTCATCGATGCCAACAGCCTCATGGCCGCTTTCATCATGGCCGCAGGCGCCACCATTGAATGTACGGCAGGCGCGTGGCTCGCGCTGAATGTCCTCGATTTCCGCCGCCAGCTCGACCGGCCGCGCGATGTCATGGTGCTGTTCATTCCCATCGCATTGCTGGCCAGCACCATCTCCGCCACGGCGGGGATGTTCGCGCTCTTCATCGACAATGCGGTCAACGCCGACAACTTCCTGCCGCGCGCCATTGTCTGGTGGCTGGGTGACGCACTCGGCATCGCCGTCGTTGCGCCGCTAATCCTTACCTTCCGCGCCGGCCGCGCAAAAGCGGAAACTCGCAGGTCAACGTCGAACACATTCCTGATGTTCCTGTGCCTGTGCGTGTTGCTGACGTTCATGACGCCGCCCGGCTTGCTCTGGGTTCATTACCTCGCCGAGTTCGCCATCTTCGTGATCGGCGTATGGTGCGCGCTGGGCGCGGGCCGCCGCGCTGTTGCGCGTGTCAGTTTTGTGATCGCGATCATCGTCATTGCCGGAACGTCGTGCAATCTCGGACCCTTCACCGAACTCGATCCGATTCACAGCAGCATCGTCCAGCAGGGCTACATCTATGCACTGGCGCTGATGATGCTGGTGTTGTCCGCCACCCAGGCGCAGCAGCGGCAATCGCAGCGAGACCTGCGTCGCGGCGAGGCGCGCTTCCGCAACCTGCTGAAGTTGTCCAGTGACTGGTATTGGGAACAGGATACAAATTTCCGCTTTGTCGACATCTCGACCGAAGTGCGGCGCCAGACCGGCTTGCAGCCCGAAGAACATTACGGCCGCGCGCGCTGGGAATTGCCCGAACTGGAAGTGAGCGAGGAAGGCTGGCGGGAACACCGGCGGCAGCTGGAATCGCACCAGGCGTTCCACGACTTCGTCATGCGCCGTCCGGACCAGGACGGCAAGCAGGTATTCATCAGTGTTAGCGGCGAACCCGTCTTCGACGAGTCCGGTGCGTTCACCGGTTATCGTGGTGTTGGCCGAAACATTTCCGAAAAGCTCATTGCCGAACAGGCGCTGCATCGCTCGCAGGCCCTGTTCGCCACTATTTTCGAAAGCAGCCCGATTCCCATCGCCATCAGCCGTATTTCAGATGGACGTTATTTCCAGGTCAACCAGGCGTGCCTGGACATGCTGGGCTTAAACCGCGAGCAGGTCATCGGCAAGACCACGACAGAAATGGGCGTCTGGCCCAGTGAAGAGGCACGGACGAAATTACTCGACCACATTCGCAACGATGCGCGCGTGGTGAATTATGATGCGCAACTGCGGCGCGCCGACGGCGAGTTGATCGACGTGATGTATTCGGCGCAGGTGGTGAAGCTGACGGAGGAACCCAGCATCGTCGCCACCATCATCGACGTCACCGAGCGCAAACGCGCGGAAGAATTGCAGCGCGAATACGAGCAGCGGTTCGCCAAGGTCTTCCATTCCAGTCCGGACGCCATCGTCATTTCGCGATTGGCCGATGGCGTTTACCTTGAGGTGAATGAGGCGTGGGTGCGGCTGTCCGGCTATGCAAAGGAACACTCGGTGGGCAAGAGTTCGCTGGATCTCGGCATCTGGGTCGAGCCCGCGGACCGCGCGCGACTGGTCGAGCGCCTGGCGCTGGGCAGTACCGTGCGCCAATTTGATTTCCAGTTCCGGCGACAGAACGGCGACATTGCGCAGGCCATCATGTCCGCCGAAGTAATCGAACTGCGCGGAGAGAAATGCCTGCTGTCATTGTTGTCCGACGTCACCGAGCGGCGGCGCGCTGTTGAGCAATTGCGCGAAAGTGAACGCCGCTTTGCTGACGTGGTCGACGCCGCCGGCGAATATGTGTGGGAGACGGATACCACCGGAAAATACATTTTTGTATCCGAGCGCATTGAGCGCGTGCTGGGATACGCGGCCGCCGAGGTGATCGGCAAGGGCGCCTACGACTTCATGGCGAAGGAAGAGATAGACCGGCTTGAGCACTGGTTCAATACGCGCGCCAACCCCGGCACGGCCATCCGCAACCTCGAGCATATTTCGATCACCAAGGACGGACGGCAGATCTGGCAGCAGGTTTCCGGCGTGCCGATCTTCGACGCGGCGGGTGAGCGCATCGGCTTTCGCGGCACGGGTTTCGACATCACCGAACGCAAACTTGCCGAACAGCGCATCGAGGAACTCGCCACGCGCGATGCGCTGACGCAATTGCCGAACAGGCGCCTGCTCAGCGACCGCCTGTCACAAGGCATACTTGCCGCGCAGCGCAATGGTGGCTTGATTGCCGTGCTGTTTATCGATCTTGACCGCTTCAAGACCATCAATGATTCGCTGGGACATGCGGCAGGCGATGAGCTGTTGCGAGGCGTGGCCGAGCGCCTGCAGCAGCTGATGCGCAAGGGCGATACGCTGGCGCGCATCGGTGGCGACGAATTCGTTGCCGTACTCGAAGCGTTGCGCGTGCCCGAGGATGCCGGCGCGGTTGCGCAGAAAATAATCGCCACGCTATCGGAGCCGTACGCGATTGCCGGCAACGTGCTGTCCACCTCCGCCAGTGTCGGCATCAGCGTATTCCCGGGTGACGCGCCCGATGGCGCCACGCTGGTGCGCAACGCCGACATGGCCATGTATTTCGCCAAGGAGCACGGCCGCCGCAACTATCAATATTATTCCGAGGAAATGAACGCGCGCGCAGTCGAGAAACTGACGATGGAAAGTACGCTGCGGCAAGCACTGGAGCGTGAGGAATTCGAGCTTTACTACCATCCCAAGTTTCACCTGGCCGACGGCAAACTGGCCGGTGTGGAAGCACTGGTGCGCTGGAATCATCCCGAGCTTGGTGTGGTCGGGCCGGGCCGTTTTATTCCCGTCACCGAAGAGACCGGGCTCATCGTGCCACTGGGTGAATGGGTGCTGCGGCGCGCATGCCGGCAGAGCCGTGACTGGGCGCAGGCGTTTGCGCTGAATGTCCCGATGGCGGTGAATCTTTCCGTCGGCCAGTTCAACAAGGGGCTCACGCGCACGGTGCGCGATGCACTGGCCGCAGCCGATTTGCCGCCTGCCTCGCTCGAACTGGAGATCACCGAAAGCATGCTGATGAAAAATGTCGATGAAAATATCGACGTGCTGCGGCGCCTGTCGGATCTCGGCGTCACCATCGCCATCGATGATTTCGGCACGGGGTATTCATCGCTGGCTTACCTGCGCCGCTTCCAGGTAGATACGTTAAAAATCGACCAGAGTTTTGTGCGCGATGTCGTAACTAACCTCGACGACGCCGCCATCATTGAGGCTATCATCGCGCTGGGTCACAGCCTGGGATTGAAGGTTGTAGCGGAGGGCGTGGAAACGACGGAGCAGAAGCAGCAATTGCTGGAGCTGAAGTGCGACCAGTGCCAGGGATTCCTGTTTGGCGAGCCCGTGCCTGCGTCGGAATTCGAGGCGCGCTATCTGAGTGCTCCGCGCTAGAATTTCCCGCGCGCACCGATTTCGAGGATAAAACTCCAGCATACAAGCGTGTTTCCGGGCATAAATGACCTGGGAGCCGCTCCGGTGCTGGAGTTCTGTCAAAAAACTTTAAAACAATTTGCCGACGCGCGCTAATTACCGGCCACGATTTCGAATCTTTTCTCCAGCAAATCCGCATCGTCGAAATGCCGCCGGCCGACAAACGCGGTGGCGTGATTTCCCCACTGCCGCATGGCGCCTGCGCTGGCGATGCCCATCGGCCAGAACAGGAAACGTTCGGCGCGTTCGCTGCCCGCGATCAAGCCGTCGCCGCCGAAAATGCTTCGGGTGGTTCCATCGGCAGCCGGCAGTTTTCGCAATACCTGCTCGTCAATCAATTCGTATTTCGTGCCGTCAGGTTTTGTTGCGACATCGATTCCCGTAACGTAATGCGTTCGCGCCGCGAGGCGAACCAGCAGCGGTGATGTAGCCACGCCTGCCGGCAACAGTGCGGGTACGAACGCCCACTCGCTGCGTGCCTCCGGCGTGGGCCGCACACGCAGCCGTGCATCCGGAAAAAACATCTGATAGCAGCCACAAGCGTGAATACTGTCAGCCAGCAACGGCCGGCCCGCGCGGTCCAGGGTGATGCGTACGGTCACGCCATCCAGTTCGCCGCCGAGCAAATCAATCGCACTGTTTTTCGGGCGGCGTGAAAACCAGATCGTGTAAACCAGCTGCGGTAAAACCTCGCCGTTGAAACGAGTGTAGGCAAGCCGCTGGTAAACGCGCGCATGTTGCGTTTCGACGGCAATATCACGATTATTTTTCCACACCAGTGTGCCAGGCCTGTCATCGTCGCCCAGCGTCTCGATTTCAAACACCGGTGCAAACGCAGCGAGAATGTCTTGCTGTTGCCGCTTGTCAAATTGCGGAATCCCCAGGGAATTACGTTTTGCTCGCTGTACCAGTGAGGTGGCTTCCGTGATGTTTGCCACACGTTGCGACGGCTGGTAGGTGACGGAGTTTGGTTGCACACCCAGCGCAGCGATACGCCAGAATTCAATTTCCGTTTCCTGCTGCCAGCGCGACACACCGGCGAAAAACGGGATGGAAGAAATCGCATAGAGGCCCACCGCGCGCGCTGCTGTTGAATAACTGTCAGGCACCTGCACATCACGGCGCAGCTGCTTGGCCACATCGCTTTCCGCTGAGATCAGCGCAGCCAGGTTGTTGCCGCATTGCAGTGCCCTGGCGAATGCTGCTGCCTTGCCTGCCACTTCCAGCACACCCATCGACGCCGCGGGCAGGTTGGCGATCTCCACTTCGCGCGCCTGCTGGTCGAGCGCGCGCAAGGCGTCAATCCAGTCGCGGAATTTTTCGTTGCCGGAAGCCTCGCCGGCGAACGATGCCAGCAGCCGGTTGCTGCGCAGATAGGCAAAGCCGGCCGGCCGGTGTGCTTCCGCATCGCGCACGCCGGCACTATCGACCAGCGCATCAAGCTGGCCGAGCCAGGCCTCGCATGTACCCGCCGGCGTGGTCGACGGCAGCTGCACACCCGCACAGCCGGCCAGCACCAGCGCGCAAAACAGGGAAAACAGGAATCGCGTGGGGTTGCGTCGCATGGCCACATGGTAATGGAAGTCGCACAGGCGACTATAATTCGCCCATGAAAAAAACATTCATCATCGTGCCCGGAAAGCTCACACTTCCGCTGCTGCGATCGGCGCGTGACGGCCACCACAACTTTGAGCTCGACACTTCCGCCTGGCCAGAAATTCGCGCCGGTGCGGCCACTGTGGAAAAGATTGTCGCCAAGGGCGAACCCGCCTACGGCATCAACACCGGTTTCGGCAAACTGGCCAGCACGCACATCCCTGCGGCGCAGCTGGAAGCGTTGCAGCGCAACCTGGTGCTTTCGCACAGCGCCGGTGTCGGCGAGCCATTGCAGGACGCCGTGGTCCGTTTGATCCTCATTCTCAAAATCGCCAGCCTCGCGCGTGGCCGATCCGGCGTGCGTCCCATCATCATTGAATCGCTGCTGCGCCTGCTGAACGCCGATGTGTATCCCGTCATCCCCGCCAAGGGGTCGGTGGGCGCATCGGGCGACCTGGCGCCGCTGGCGCACATGTCCGCGCTGCTGCTGGGACTGGGCGAAGCGCGCGTAGGAGGCAAGCGCCTCGCTGCGCACGATGCCCTGATGGCAGCCGGTCTCTCGCCGCTTACGCTGGCGCCCAAGGAAGGCCTCGCGTTGCTCAACGGTACGCAAGTTTCCACCGCACTTGCGGTGCACGGTTTGTTCCAGATCGAAAACGTATTCGCTGCCGCGATGGTAGCCGGCGCCATGAGTGTGGATGCCGCCATGGGCAGCGATGCACCGTTCGATGCACGCATTCACGAACTGCGCGGCCAGCCGGGACAGATCGACACTGCCGCGATATACCGTCGCTTATTGGACGGCAGCGGCATTCGCCAGTCGCACCTGGTCGGCGACGATAAAGTGCAGGATCCGTACTCACTGCGCTGCCAGCCGCAGGTAATGGGCGCCTGCCTCGACGTGATGCGCAATGCGGCGCGCACGCTGGAGATCGAGGCCAACGGCGTCACTGACAATCCGCTGGTGTTCC
>JBDTWS010000025.1:0-30846 GCA_040006575.1 Betaproteobacteria bacterium | reverse complement strand
GCGCGGCACGCCGCCGGGTTGTTGCAGCGGCGCGATCACCAAGGCCCTGCCGGCTTCGAGACGCACGTAACAATTCTGCGGTTCCAGTGGCGCATGGCTGGCGAACGGTACCGAGTAGACAGCTTCAATCATTTTTGCATTGCGTGCGGCTGCGTCGACGTCGCCGGTGTTGTGTACCACCCGACCGGGCTTCTGCAAAAGTTCTGCGCACTGCGCATCAAAGTTCGCCGTCGATTCATCGGCAAACGGCCCGCGCGTCCAGTTTATTTTGAGCGCATTGCGTCCCTTCAATGCGGTCCACGTGTTGCGTGCCAGCACCGCGACACCAGTGGCGAGATTGGTGCGCAACGGTTCGCCCGGCTTGGGGCCGGGCAGCACGATCACGTCAATCACGCCTGCGACTTTCCGCGTCGCGGAATCGTCGAACGATTCAATTCCGCCATCGAAATAAGGACAGCGTGCGACCACTGCCATCACAGCATCGTCGGCGTAGGTATCCAGTCCGTATTTCGCGCGGCCGGTGACGATGTCATGGCAATCGGTCACCCGTTGTGGTGTGCCGATGATGCGGTAATCCGCTGCGATTTTGAGCGTAGGTGGCGTGACGGGCGCGGGAAGTTTCGCCGCGATCGGCGCCAATTCACCGAAGCGAAGTACGCGTCCGTCGACGTGATGCACCACGCCATCTCGCGTTCGCAATGAGCTCGCGTCGACCCGCCATTTCTGCGCAGCAGCAGACAGCAGCATCGCACGCGCACTTGCGCCAAATTGCCGGTGATCCACCCACGCATCGGAAATGCTGGTGCTGCCACCCGCACCCTGGTCGCCGTATTTAAAGGTCAGGCCCTGTGGCCCCGGCACCAGCGCGAGCGGCAATTGTTCGACGGTCACGTCCGCCCAGCGCACATCGAGTTCTTCGGCAATCATCATCGGCATCGAGGTGCGCACCCCCTGGCCGATTTCGGGGTTGCGGCAGCCGATGAAAACGCGATTGTCGGGTTCGATGCGAATGAAGAAACCGATCTGGCCGGGTGATGTCTTTTCGCCCGCCTCATTCGCGGCCTGCGCGACGCCTGCGAAAATCGGCAGGCCGAACAGCACCCCACCTGCTGCCGTCGACGAGACGCGAAGAAAATCGCGGCGGCTGAACTGAGCACTTGCCGCAGGTAAATCGTTCGAAAGCGCGCCTTCATCGCGGAATATCGCGCTCATGATTTTTTCTCCGCGGCTTTCATGCGCCGCGCCGCGTCTGCAATCGCCGCCTTGATGCGCACATGTGTACCGCAGCGGCAAAGATTGGTGATGGTGGCGATGTCGGCTTCCACCGGTTGCGGTTTGCGATTGAGCAGGTCGACCGCCGCCATGATCTGCCCGGCCTGGCAGTACCCGCATTGCGGCACGTCGGCGTTGATCCACGCCTGCTGCACCGGATGCAGTACACCGCTCTTCTCCAGTCCTTCGATGGTGGTGACGGATTTGTCTGCCGCCGCCGCCATCGTCACCGTGCAGGCGCGCGCGGCTTTGCCATTCACATGCACCGTGCACGCACCACACTGCGCCACACCACAGCCAAATTTTGTTCCGGTCAGGCGCAGTCCATCACGCAGGAACCACAACAGCGGCTGGTCGGGATCGCCGTCGAAGCGGCGGGGTTGTCCATTGACGGTCAGTGCGATTGCAGCCATGTGGAACGCTCCCTCAAGGTGAGAATGCGCCGAACTTTATTCGCGCGGGCACGCGGGCGCGAGGAACGTGTGACGGGGCGCGGTTTTCTGGTGATGGATGGGGCGAAGCAGAAGCGAGCTCAGCGATCTAAACGAGCGCGAAATTTTCAAATCAAACTCCAGCACGGGAGCTGATGACAGGTCATTTATGACTGGAAACGCCCGCCAATGCTTGACTTTGAAGGCCCGCAGGCGAAGTTTCGCCCTTTATATCGCCGCTGCACTGCGCTGATTCGCCTTCAATCGCGCAAACATCATCGCCACGATCAGCACGCCCACCGCACCACCGATGATGACGCCTTGTGTGCCGATAGTCGCGGTCGTCGCGCCTGCCAGCGCCAGTCCCGCGGACTGGCCTGTGAAAAAGCAAAACGCAAATGCTGCCACCGCCGCGCCACGCCGTTCCGGCGCCATCTGCGTGGCATTGGTCTGCAGCGTGTTGTGCAGCATGTAGAAACCGAGTCCCGCGATGAAACACGCCGGCACCGACCAGCCCCACGCCGGTGCGAACGCAATGACGAACAGCGAGACAAACATCGCGATGCCGCCCCAGAAGGCGAGCCCCGTTTCACCCAGCCGTCGCACGAAATGCCGTGACATCCCTGCGAACAGGAAACCGCCGAAGCCAAACAGCATTACCACCGTGCCCGCAGCCGACAGCGACATGCTGTGCGCGAGATGCAGGTGCGTCGCGATGAAGGCGAACGCGCCGTACAGGAATGCGCCCTCGAGAAACACTGTCAGCGTGACCACGCGCGCCCACGGCTGCTTCATTACCATGCCGAATTCGCGGAACATGCGCTGCATGGCGTGGCCCTCCGCGACCGCGACGGCAATTGCCCGCTCCGGCAGGCGGCGTTGCATGGCAAACAACAGCATGCTCACGCCGGCAAAACCGGCGGTGAGCAGGAAGAACGGCACACGCCATCCCAGGAAATCCGCCGCCAGTCCACCCAGCATCTGTCCCGCCGAGACGCCCAGGATTTGGCCGATGAGGAATCGCGCCAGCACGGGCTGCCGCTGTTCATACGGCACCACATCGCCGATCCACGCCATCGACAAGGGAATGATTGCCGCGAGCATCGCGCCCGCGACAAAACGCGCGGCAAGCAACATCCTGAAATCCGGCGCGAGTGCGCAGAGCAGCGTGGCGAACGAACACGCAACGCATGCCCAGGCGATGACGCGGTATTTACCGAAGCGGTCCCCCAGCGGGCCGAAGAACAGTTGATTGAAGCCGTAGGCCAGGGTGAAGATGGTTACGACCCACGAGGCCGCACCCAGCGATGCGCCGAACTCAAGTGAAAAGCGCGGCAGCAGCGGATCGGTTACGCGTTGCGAGATGCCACTGCCGAACGCTGCCATCGATAGCGCAACGAAGGCGAACGGCGAAATGGCTGTTTCAGGCGGCGCCTGTTTGACCGGCGCCGGGGTCGACGCAGCGTCCGGCCTCGCGCTCAAGGCAGCGCTTTGCGCAGTTCGGCGGTGGAGATGTCGTCGATGTGACGGAACGCAGTACCGGCCTTGTCAATATCCTGGGCACTGACGCCGTCGGCCTCGAACCCGGTTTTCCACCCGCGCACCACCGACCAGACACGGCCGATGATTTCCCCGGCTGTGGCGCGGGACAGCGTGAACATGTCGCGCCCGCTCATTGCGTTGTCCAGTGTGGCAAGCCGCCCTTCGTGGCCGACCCCCAGGTGCAGCAGGCGCTCGGAGGCAAGGCTCGGCGTGGGTAATACATCGTAGAGCGGACTCAGCCGCCAACCGCGCAACGCCGGATCAAACACGTAGCCGTGATTGCGCAAATGGTCATCGTTGTTGCTGACGAAAATGTTGAACACCATGCGCGTGAACAGTTCGCGGTTGTCGCTGCGGATCACGCTGGCGTGGCAATAGGTTCGTGCCGCCTGGGCCAGATCGGCGTATGACTTGGTGGGCGATTCCGATTCATCGCAGCCCAGCAGGGTGAGCCCGCTGATGAAATGCAACCGTTTTTCAATGCGCGCTTCGCCGCCTGCACCATCGGCGCTGCCACTCCTGCCGGGACGCGTGTCGATCAGCGTGGGCAGCGACTGGTGTGAATCACCCGGCAATGCCCAATAGCGATCAAAGCGGCGTATCAGCATCACCTCCTGTCCGGCGACGTCCACCGTGCGGACTTCGGGGACCATCAGTTCGCATCGGCGCGCCAGGTCCAGTGTCGCTTTTTCGACCGCGGGTATCGAGAATGCGTCGCGTCGCGCGGTGAATTTGGCCAGCCACAGGCCATGATCCTCGTCGCGCACCGAGGCTTTCGGCCGCGCTCCCCCCAGCGCGGTGCCGCCGTCGAATATGACTTCCAGCTCCGCTGGAATGGTGCCACCCTCTTCGATCCGCGCTGCCGCGTCCTGCAGGTATTGCAGGCTTTCCCATTTATAAAGACCGGGGCGCGGCTCATCCGTCAGTTCACGCCGGACGTCCAGCGCGCCGACCCGGTCGCTGCCCGCATGCAGCAGGTATTCCGATTCCGGCAGCGTATTGGCGGGCGCCTTCAACTTGGCCTCGATGACGCGGCGTCCCCATGAATCCGGCGCCGCATCGCGAATGCCGCCGAACAGCGGCAGCCCGTTGGCCGGCACCAGCACGTGATTGCGCGCCTGGTCGGGTTCGTTCAGCGACAGGCTGACGGGATCGACTTCGAGCGCATCCGGACGTTCGATGTAACGCGTTCCGTAAGCAAAACTCGAGGCGACAACCTGGGTATCTTCCTCGTTGAGGGTGAGCCTGCCCGCCGGCGCCCAGCCGCTTTCCAGGTGCGCGAATACCACCAGGTTCTGTGGGGTGAGTGGCACGCCTAGAAATCCAGTTCTTTGCGTTCTTTGGCCGTCAGGCCGCGCACGCGCTGCTTGCGTTCGCTGGCCGCCAGCGCGAGCAGCGAAGGATCGGTTTCATTCAGCAGGTCTTTCAATGTCATGCCGGGCGCGATGGCGTCGAGATAGCGCAGTATCTGTCCCACCGCCAGCCCGGGGTCGCCCGATTCAAGCCGGTACGCGGTATTGCGCGAGAGCCCGGCGCGTATCGCCGCTTCGGACTGTTTCACCGAACGTGCCATGCGCAGGCGCGCCATGCGCTCGCCGAGCTCATGCGCCTGTTGGGTTGCCGCATTGGGAAGGAGGTTGGTCTTGTCTGTTCGCATGGGGGTAAGTCGGTCTGGCATAAGCCAGACTCGTATTACGGCTATATTACCCACCGCCCCCGCCACAGTCAATATAATTTGTTCGTTTAATCGATCATTAACGAATTAATGCTCGATTAAACGAACAAATTACGACGATGAAAGCACGGAGCTGCGCAAATCGTTGCCGAAATACGGAACATCTAAAAACCGTCGCTGGCGGGAGAAGTTCGCAAAAAATCCCCGGTGCAATCGGGGCATATCAACGCTCGGCATATTCAGCGAATGGCGGCCAGCCTCAAAGGGCGGCCAGCACGTCAATACCTCAGCAGTTCTGGTATTTCCAGTGCCGTGATTTTCCTTCCGCCATCCATTCCACCGCCTGCTCCATGCGCTTGTCGCGCGTGGCCTCGGTCTTGGCTTCGGTGTACCACTCGACATATTCTTTTTTCTTCGAAGGCGTAAAACCGTCGAATGTCGCCAGCGCTTTTTTATTTTTCTTCAACGTCGCCATGAATGCCACAGGGATCTCCAGCTCTTTTTTCTCAACCGGTTTTTCGCGGGAAGGCAGCTTGGCGCCGCTGTCGTGCAGTTTCATCGCGGCCTTGATGAGCCGGGCGATTTCCTTGTCGGACGGCAGGTCGTCCAGCGAGGCAATCTTGCCGAAATCGCCCATCGCCTTTTCATTCTTGCTATCGACCTTGAGCAAATCGCCCAGCCAGAAACCGAATGCGCAGTGCTGCTTGAACGCCGCCATGTTGGCGAACACGCCACCCTTGTAATCAAAGAACGGCATGCTCCACTTGATGGTTTCGGTGCAGTCATCGCAGTGCGCGTGCATCAGGGCGCGCAAGTGTTTCAATATCGGCTGCGCGAAGGGGCCAGCTTTGGCGATATAGGCATCAATGCGCGGATCGGTGGTTCCCATGGCTGGCCTTCCTTATTTTTTTGCCGAATGCGGCAATTTATTCCGTGGCCGTATGCGGCGTCAACCGGTTTTCCCCGCGCCGGTGGCGTGCAACGCCTCCAGCATCTCATGCACGTCATGCGTCATGACGGCGAGGAAAACCAGCAGCAGCAGGTAGTAAATCGCGTATTCAATTTTGGTCTGCACCGGCACGCTGTAGTAGGCCACGTTCTCCGGTGCGGCCGGATCGTATTTCCAGGCCTTCATCAGTTGGGGTGCGGCCAGCAGGGCGACCAGGATCAGGATGGGACTGGGCATGATGAAAAACATCGCCACCAGCACCGGCACCCCGACGAACCACATGCGTGGCGAAATGATGGCCGTGATGCGGCCGCCGTCGAAGGGTGAGATGGGAATGAGATTGAACAGGTTGATAAAAAATCCGGCATACGACAGCGCCAACAGCAGGTTGCTGCCGTAGCTGCGCGCCATGAAATAGCAGAACAGCGCGCCCAGTGTTCCCACGAAGGGGCCGGCGATCCCAATATAGGCTTCTGTCTCAACATCGTGCGGCATGTCTTTCAGCTCGATCCACGCGCCGACAAAGGGGATGAATGTCGGCGCGCCGACATTCAACCCGCGTTGCCTGGCCGCCACGTAGTGCCCCATCTCGTGCACAAAAATCAGCAGCACAAACCCCACCGCATACCACCAGCCATAAATGAGCGCGTAGACAAACACCGACAGCAGCATGGTGCCGCCGGTGAGGAAGACCTTGCCGAGCTTGCCGGCAGACAGCAGCAGTAACAGCGCCTTGATCATGAAGCGTCGGGATCCTTTTTCTTCCAGAGTTTGGCCACGCCGGCCGCTACTGCGGCACCACCCAGCAGCAGCACCTTCGCGAACTTGAGGAAGAACGCACCAATGATGGCGAACAGGCCCAGCTTCTTGGCGGCGACACCGGCGACCAGCGCCGCGAGCCCATACTCCGCCACCTTGTCGGTGGACGAATTGAAGTCGGCGTAACGCTTGCCTTCATCGAACTCGAGTGCCGCCAGCATTTTCTTCGCGACCGGCTTTTCTTTTTCCACGGTGCGCAGGCTGGTGACGAGATTGAGCGTGATGTAGCCCTCGCGGCCCAGCGCATAGGTGTTGTAGTTCACGCCCTGCTCCGCGCCGGCGGCGGCACCCTTGTCGCGTGACGACATCGACCAGACCAGCCGCCGCGCCGCAGCGTCGTACGAAGGCTTTTCCACCCAGCCGACGATTTCCATTTCCGGAATGCCCCGGGTGCGGCGCTCGGCATTGGCGGCTTCGGTGCCATCCTTCAGGCTTTGCAGCAACTCATCGGCCTTCCAGTCACGTGCGTCGTCGTCCTTGATAAAACCGGATTCTTCGTAGCGCGCCACCATGAACCAATGCTCATCGTCACCGGCAGTTTCGCCGGGGAAAATAAGGCCGAGCAGATTGGTGCCGGCGCGATTGCCCATCGCCGTCATGATGCGACCCGCCTGCGCGGGCGGGATGAATACATAGCCTTCCGGCAATTTGAGTTTTGCCTGGCTGCCCAACTTGATTTCGGCCGGGCCGTTTTGTGCGACGGCACGGGCTGCTTCAAGTGCAGCGGTGATCTCGGCTTCGGCAGCGGCGTTCTGCGCCGACGCGGGTGCGGTGAAAAAGAACAGGCTCAGTGCTGCAGCCAATAGTGCCCGCACGCCAGACAGCGCGAATGATTTTTGCATTGCGTTTCCCTTTATTGATGAAGCAATGGACCACATTGGTGGCCCGTGAATGGTGCAGGTCGGATTTTCCGCCTGCCTCTTTTGACTAACTCTCCAGCAGCGCTACCGTACCCAGCCCGCCATCCGCGCAAATACTCACGATGGCTTTCTTTCCCGGCCCCATGGCGAACAATTCCTTGGTGGCCTGCGAAAGAATGCGTGCGCCGGTGGCACCGAACGGATGGCCGATGGCCACGCTGCCGCCATTCGGATTCCAGCGCTCCCATGGAAATTTTCCCATTGGGTTATTGATGCCGGCTTTTTCGCGCAGGAACGATTCGCTTTCCAGCGCGGCAACGTTGCACAACACCTGTGCGGCAAACGCCTCGTGGATTTCCCACAGGTCGATGTTGTCGTACGTGAGCCCGTTGCGCGCCAGCAGCCGGGGAATGGCGTAAGCCGGCGCCATCAACAAGCCTTCGTGGAAAATGTCGACCGCGGCGATTTCATAATCGAGCAGCTTTACACGGGGCAATCCGGCTGGAAGCCGCGCCAGTGCTTGTTCCCGGGCCACCCAGATGGCGGCGGCACCATCGGTCAGCGGCGACGCGTTGCCGGCAGTGATGGTGCCGGCCTCCGTGCGATCAAAGGCGGGTTTCAGCTTCGCCAACTTTTCCGGCGTGGAATCGGCGCGCGGGATGCCGTCTTTCGCGGTGCCGTTGACGTTGATGACGAGGTCATCAAAAAATCTGCCTGCTATTGCCTTGACAGCACGGCTGTGGCTTTCGTAGGCGACCTTGTCCTGCGCGTCACGTGCGATGTTCCATTGCTTGGCCATTTCTTCGCAATGCTCACCCATGCTCTTGCCGCTGGAGCGATTCTTGACGCTGGGAATATCCAGGCGCACCTGCTTGAATTTGATCGCGGCAAGCGCGTCGAGGCTCTTCATGAAACCGCGTGCCTGCATCGCATTGCGCAGGCCATTGGAGAGACCCTGGCTCAATCCGATCTGTACCTGGCTCATGGCTTCCACGCCACCGACCATCGCCAGCGGCGCGTGATCGCTCAGCATGCCCGCCGCTTCAAACACACCGACCATCGAAGTCGAGCACGCCATCACAGTGGAATACGCGGGGGTCGCCGGGTCGAGCTTGGCGTCCATCTGCACTTCGCGCGCGATGTTGCTCCAGCGCAGGCTGGGGATCACGGTGCCCCAGACCATCAGGTCGGGCTTCGCGATTTTTGCCATCGCTTGCGCCACCGGTACGGACAGCGCGATGGCATCGAGGCTTTTCAGCGGCCCATCGACTTTGCAGAACGGCGTGCGCACGCCGGAGACCAGCCAGGTGACGGCTTTGTTCGCGTTCATGATTGTGCTTTCAGTGAAATTGCTACCGACATTATCGCCCGGGAGCTGTCGCAGCAATCGCGCCGGTGTCAGCGCTTTTTTACAGCTGGTTTGTCAGCGGGCGGTGGTGCCGAATCGCGCCAGGTGAACGGAAACGCCACCTGCTTCAGGAATCCGTCCGGCACGTAATCGCCCAGCACACCATAGCGCTCGGGCCATTTCTTGTCTGCCTTCACGGCGGTACCGAACAGGTAATCGATGAACGCGAAGTGCGCGGAATAATTGCGATCCAGCGCCTCCTTGTCCTGCGAATGATGCCAGTGATGAAAGTTCGGCGTGACGATTACGTACGACAGCGGACCCAGGCGCACGCTGACATTGGCGTGATTAAACACCGCCTGGAAGCCGACGATGAGGATGTACGCATCGACCACGTTTTTCGAAAACCCCAGCACGAAGATCGGCGCCAGCACCAGCGTGCGGGTGATGATGAGCTCGAGGAAATGCTGGCGCGAACCGGCCAGCCAATCCATGCTTTTTGCGCTGTGATGCACCGCGTGCAGCCGCCACAGCAGCGGCACCTCGTGATAGGCGCGATGCGTCCAGTACTGCATCAGGTCCGCGACCAGCACGATCAGCAGCAGCTCAAGTACAAACGGCAAGCCGCGAATCCACGCCTGCAGGTCCGCGTTCACGGCCCAGCCGAATCCGGTGTTGACCAGCTTGTTCACCACCAGCAACACAAAGCCGACGATGAGGTGATTGACGATGAAATGGTGGAAGTCGGTCTGCCATTCAGCGCGGAACACGGGCTGCTTGTTATGCGGGAACAGTTTTTCGATGAAGATGAAGATCAGCGTGGAGCCCAGCAGGTCGAGGATGAACCAGTCGAGGCCGATATACGGCGTGTTGTCCGCAAACTCACCCACCGGCACGCGATGCCCGCCGAGGATGACGGTGAGCACGACCAGCGCGAAACCGGCTACGGCCAGCCAGCGCGCGCGATTGAAAATGATATTGGCCAGTGAGAGTCCACCCGCAATCACCAGTGCACCGAACATGACGGCGCGCAGCGTTTCCACGTCGTACGCCTTGCGCAATTCGGGGGTGGTGAGGTGCGCCGGAAAATGAAATGCCAGCACGCCGAGGAAGCAGAGGATCGCGAGTGACAGCGCGATGATGCCGGTGATGAGTCCGCTACCCCATTCGAGTTCGCCGTGCGAACTGGTAAGACGATTGAGTTTATCGAGTGTCGGTGGTTTCGGCGACGGTGATGGTGATGGCGTATGGCGCGATTTTTTGGCGGTGTCGATCTTGCGTTTCTTGTTGCTCATGCGGCGCTCCCCGTGAATCTGTTTTTTTGATTTGTTCCGAACACCGTGTCTTCGCCGCGCGTACTCGTTTGCGGCTAGCTCAGTAATGCGTAGTCGAACATGATGCCGCAGAACACGGTGAAGCCGAGCCAGTTGTTGTGCAGGAAAGCCTTGAAGCAATCCTCGCGGTCACGGGCGCGGATGAGCGTGTAATGGTGTGCCGCGATTGCGGCGGAAATCAGCAGTCCCGTGAAATACGGCCAACCCAGCCCGACCACCGCACCGATCACCGCGAGTATTGCCAGCATCACGGCATAACAAGCCATGATCAGCACGACGTCGTAGCGGCCGAACAACAGTGCAGTGGTCTTGATGCCGATTTTCACATCGTCATCGCGGTCGACCATCGCGTATTCGGTGTCGTAGGCCAGCGTCCAGAACATGTTGGCCAACAATAGCCACCACGCCAGCGCGGGCACATGCTCGGTTTGCGCCGCAAATGCCATCGGGATGCCGAAGCCGAAAGCGATGCCAAGATAGGCCTGCGGCATGCTGAGGAAACGCTTGGTGAACGGATAGCTCGCCGCGAGGAACAGCGCAATGAAGGACAGCCACAGCGTGAGGCGATTCAGGAATATCACCACCAGCACGAAGGCGATGCCGGCGAGTACGGCAGCCACGATCAGTGCCTCCTTCGTCGATATTTTTTTTGCAGCCAGCGGGCGATCGGCAGTGCGTTTTACGTGCGCATCGAAATCGCGGTCGGCGTAGTCATTGATGGCGCAGCCTGCCGAGCGCATGAGGATGGTGCCGAGTACGAACACGGCGAGGATCACGCTATCGATGCGGCCTTCGGAGGCGATCCACAGCGCCCACAATGTCGGCCACAGCAGCAGCAGGATGCCGATGGGGCGATTGAGGCGCGTGAGTGCGATGTAGAGTTTGAGGCGTTCCAGCATTCCGCTAGTATCCGGCAGCGGTGAAAAACGCGCGCAGCTTTGCTTCGTCAAGTATTCCGTCCGTGCGCACGCCGCTGCAGAGATCGAGGCCGAACGGTTGCACTTTTTCAATGGCGTCGCCGACGTTGTCCGGCTTCAGACCGCCGGCCAGAAACATTGGGACGCCGCATTGTTCACGAATCGCCGCGCTGATTTTCCAGTCGTGCACGCGACCGGTGCCGCCCAGTTCCTTTACGGCGAGTTTCTGGTTGCCGGAATCGAGCAGGATGGCGTCGACAAAGGGTGCGACGGCGCGTGCTTCGTCGATGGATTCACGACCTGTCACGTGGATCACCTGCACCAGTGCAATGCCGGGAAGGGACTTCCGCAGCTTGACGAGTTCGCTCTCGGCGACAAGATCGACCAGCTGCATGGTGTTGGGCAGGCAGCGGTGCTGCTGGTCGATGACCTGGTCCGCGTCCTGGCTGGCGGTGAGAAAAAACGTGGAGACCCCGGGCGGCACGGTGCGCACGATTTCTGCGATCAGGTTTTCATCGATGACGCCCGGTCCGCTGGGCATGGCGGAGACCAGGCCGAGTGCGGAGGCGCCGCACTGTACAGCGAGCGCGGCTTCCCCAATCGAGCTGATGCAGCAGATCTTGATGCGGGGGCGAAAATGCATTTTCATTGGTGAAAGTCCAGCGTTGGGGCGGCTCTTCAGGTGTTTTTGCTCTGATCGCCGCTCCAGCGCTTGAGTTTAATCGAAACAGCGGCTAAACGCAGTGGCGGTATGTCACTTCATCGACACCAGGAATACTTCTGTCACCAGCAACGGCCTGCCGCGTTTCAGGAACACGCTGCGCCTCGCCCATACCGATTTCTCGGTCATTCCCGTGACCTCACGCGCGCGGCGAAACAGCGGATGGCGCGCATCGATTTTTCGGTATTCCATCGGCAACCGCACCACCGACGAATCATGAAACAGCATTTCGGCCAGCGGTCTTCCACCCAGCCGCGACAACCCGCGCCATGCGCCGCGCAGGTCGCGGCGTGACGCGATGCTATGGGCAAATACCAGCGGCGTATCGCCATCGCGCAGCAGCACTTCACGCACGATGGCGAATTCGCGGTCACGCAAACCCAGTTCTCGCCGCTCATCGACGTTGGGCAATTGCGCGCTCTGGAGCAGGCGCACGAGATTGAAGCGGTCCACATGCGCGACGATGCGCGCGGTGAGTGAGTCACGGGAAGTGAGCCAGGGATGCAGCGCACCGAATTTTTCATCGGCATGCGACGGCGGCGCAGAGCGCCACGCGTCGGGCCGCAACAGCCGCAGCGTTCTCATGCCTTGAGGTAATGCTGGCGCGAGCCCAACCAGCGCGCGAGATGCTTCTCGGCGTTGTCGGGTGCGTGGTTGAGCATCCACGCGGCGGCATCGCGCGCCGCTTCGAGCAGGTCGATATCTTTTTCGATGTCGGCGAAGCGCAACAGCGGTGCGCCCGATTGCCGCGCGCCCAGGTGTTCGCCCGGTCCGCGCAACTGCAAATCCTGCCGCGCAATCTCAAACCCGTCGGTACTTTCGTAAATCACTTTTAACCGCGCCCTCGCCAATGGTCCCAGGGGATTTTGGTAGAGGAGGATACACGTGCTCTGGCGCTCGCCACGGCCCACGCGGCCACGCAACTGGTGCATCTGTGCGAGCCCCATGCGTTCGGCGTGCTCGATCACCATCAGGTTGGCATTGGGCACATCGACGCCGACTTCGATCACGGTGGTCGCCACCAGCAGCTGGATTTGATTGGCGACGAATTTCGCCATGACGTCCTGCTTTTCGGCGGGCTTCATTCTTCCATGCACCAGACCGACCCGAACATCGGGCAGGTTTGCGGTCAGCATCTCGAAGGTCTCGACCGCCGTTTTCAGCTGCAGCGTTTCGGATTCCTCGATCAGGGGGCACACCCAGTACGCCTGCGCGCCTTCCTGGCAGGCGAGGCGGATACCCGACAGCACATCATCGCGCCGCGCCTCGCTGAACAACTTGGTGACAATGGGCGTGCGGCCGGGGGGCAATTCATCGATGACCGAAACATCGAGGTCGGCGAAGTAACTCATCGATAACGTTCGTGGGATGGGTGTCGCGCTCATCATGAGCTGATGCGGCTCCTGCGTGATGGGTGCTGACTTGCCTTTGCCTTCCGCTTTCGCGCCTTTTTCGCGAAGGGCCAATCTCTGGCCGACGCCGAAACGATGCTGCTCGTCGATCACCGTCAGCCCCAGTTTCGCGAAGGTCACGCCATCCTGGAACAGCGCATGGGTGCCGATGGCCAACTGCGTTTTCCCGCTGGCGATGTCGTCGATGGCGAGGCGTTTTTCAGCGGCCTTGAGACTGCCGGTCAACCACGTGACGGTCACGCCCAGCGGCACCAGCATGGCCGACAATTTCCGGTAATGCTGCTCGGCGAGAATTTCGGTGGGGGCCATGATGACGGCCTGGTAGCCGTTGTCGATGGCCTGTGCCGCGGCCAGCGCGGACACAACGGTCTTGCCGCTGCCGACATCGCCTTGCAGCAAACGCTGCATGGGGTGTGGCGCAGCGAGATCCGTGGCGATCTCGCCCCATGCGCGCACCTGCGCGCCGGTGAGGCCGAACGGCAGTGACTTTTTCAGTTTGTCGGTGAGCTTGTTTTTGGTGAGGAGTTTGGGCGCCGATTTGGCATCGCGCGCGGCGCGGGCTTTTTTCATCGCCAGTTGCTGTGCCAGCAATTCATCGAACTTGATACGTCGCCACGCCGGATGCGTGCGCTCCGCCAGGCTGGTGAGTAACGCATTCGGTTGCGGGCGATGCAGGGTCAGCACGCTCGGTAAAAAATCATGCAATGCCAACTTACTGCGAATGGTTTCGGGCAACGCGTCGTCGAATTGCTGCTGCGATTCGAGCGCGGTGACCGCGCGCTCAATCAACTTGCGCAACTGGAATTGCGACAGTCCCGCCGTGGTCGAGTACACCGGTGTCAGCGCTTCCGGCACACTATCGCCCTCATTCACCATGTGGTAGCGAGGATGCACCATTTCCGCACCGAAAAAGCCGGGGCGCACTTCGCCAAACAATCGCAATCGCCGCCCCACCGCCATCTGCTTGACCTGGCTGCCGTAGAAATTGAGGAAACGCAGGTAGATGAGATCATCGCCGTCCTTCGCCTGCACCACCAATTGGCGGCGCGGACGATAGGCGATTTCGTTGTGAATGATTTCTGCCTCTAGCTGGCAGGCGACGCCGGGTTGCGCATCGCGTACACGCGTGATGCGCGTTTCATCCTCGTAGCGAATCGGCAGGTGCAGTGCGAAATCCCATTCGACACGCAGGCCCAGCTTCGAGAGCTTCGCGGAAAGCGTATTGGCCGCCGCGCCTTTTTTCGGCGCGGTTTTGGCTGGTTTCTTTTTCAGGATATTGGTGGGCAACGCGGGCCAATGGCCGGGTTCAGGCAGGCGCTGGGACGTGCGCGAGGACGGGGATGACGCTAGCTTGCGGCACTGTCCAGCACCATGACGCCTTCAATTTCCACCAGCGCACCGCGCGGCAGTGAGGCCACGCCGATGGCGGCGCGCGCCGGATATGGCTGGCTGATGTAGCTCGCCATGATCTCGTTGACCTTGGCGAAATTGCCCAGGTCCATCAGGAACACATTGACCTTCACCAGGTCGTTGAGTGATCCCCCCGCCGCTTCACACACGGCTTTCAGGTTTTCGAATACACGCATGACCTGCGCCTCGAATCCTTCGACCAACTGCATGGAAGCGGGATCAAGCGGAATCTGGCCCGACAGGTAAACGGTATTGCCGACTTTGACGGCTTGCGAATAGGTGCCGATGGCGGCGGGGGCATGCGGCGTGCTGATGATCTGCTTCATTCGTGTCGGGCTCTCGCTTCTTTGGACGCACCGGATTTTACACGCGTAATCCGGATCACTTCGGGCATGTGGCGCAATTGCTTCAGCACGCTCGCCAGGTGCATGCGATGACGCACTTCCAGCGTGAACTGCATGCTGGCGTATTTCTGGTCGGGCTGGCCATTGGGATCTTCCATGTGGATGTGCGCGATGTTGGAATCCGCCGTGGCGATTTCTGCAGCCAGCTTGGCCAGCACGCCGCGCCGGTCGTTCACCGTCATGCGGATATCGACCTTGAAGAGGCGATCGATGTTGGGATCCCATTGCACATCGACCCATTTTTCCGGATCGAATTTGTACGGATGGATGGCCGGGCAATCATGGGTGTGAATAACGAGACCCTGCCCGCCTTTTATCTGCGCGAGGATCGGGTCGCCCGGGATCGGGCGGCAGCATGAAGCGAATTGCACTGCCATGTCTTCGGTGCCACGGATGGTGATGGGCTGGCGTGGCTGGTGTTCGGAGAGTGCGAGTTCAGCGATGGCGAACAGTTTGCGTGCGGCAACGATGGCGAGGCGTTTGCCCAGCCCGATCTCTGACAGCACGGCCTCCTTGGTCTTGGCGTGATCGCCTTTCAGCAGACGGTTCCAGTGCGTTTTGCCGATGTCGTTGGGATCGAAATTGAGCGAATTCACGGCCTGGATAAGCAGCAATTCGCCCAGCTCGACCGACTCGGCCTGCTGCATGGTCTTCAGGTAATGACGGATCTGCGAACGCGCGCGGCCGGTGGTGGCGTAGTTGAGCCATGAGGGACTGGGACGGCCGCCCGGATCGGTAACGATTTCGACGCGGTCGCCGTTTTTCAGCCGCGTGGACAGCGGCACATTTTCATCGTTGATGCGCGCGCCGATGGCGCGATTGCCCACGTCGGAGTGAATGGCGTAAGCAAAATCAACCGGCGTCGAGCCCTTGCGCAACGAATGGATTTTTCCCTTGGGCGAGAACACATAGACTTCATCGGGAAACAGGTCGACCTTGATGTGCTCGAGGAATTCCAGCGCATCGCCCGATCCCGATTGAATCTCGAGCAGCGACTGCAACCACTGATGCGTCTTCTGCTGCATATCGGAAAGATGACCGTCTGTTGAGTCGATGGTCTTGTACATCCAGTGCGCCGCCACGCCGGCTTCGGCAATTTTGTGCATATCGACGGTGCGGATCTGCAACTCCACCGGCGTACCGTAAGGCCCGAACAGCGTCGTGTGCAGCGACTGGTAACCGTTGGCTTTCGGGATTGCAATGTAGTCCTTGAATTTGCCGGGAAAGGGTTTGTACAGCGTGTGCAAGGCACCCAGCGCCAGGTAGCACGAAGCCACATCCAGCACGATGATGCGAAAACCGTAGATATCCAGCACCTCGGAAAACGAGATGTGTTTTTCCTGCATCTTCTTGTAGATCGACGACAGGTATTTTTCACGGCCGCTGACGCTGGCTTCGACCTTGAATTCCTTCAACCGATGGGTGATGCCGTCGAGGATTTTCCCGACCACTTCACGGCGATTGCCACGCGCATTCTTGACCGCTTTTTCCAGCACCGAAAAACGATGCGGATGCAGGTACTTGAAGCCCAGGTCTTCGAATTCGTAATAGAGGCCGTTCAGTCCCAGCCGGTTGGCAATGGGCGAATAGATTTCCAGCGTTTCGCGGGCCACGCGCTCCTGCTTCGACTGGTGCACGGCATCGAGCGTGCGCATGTTGTGCAGGCGGTCCGCGAGCTTGATGAGGATGACGCGCACATCGCGCGCCATGGCCAGCAGCATTTTGCGGAAGTTCTCGGCCTGCGCCTCTTCCAGCGTGGCGAACTGCAGCTTGTCGAGTTTGGACACACCATCGACCAGCTCGGCCACGGCTTTGCCGAATTTCTTGGCGATGTCGGCTTTGGTGGTGGGCGTGTCTTCAACCACATCGTGCAACACGGCGGCGATGAGCGCCTGCGGATCGAGATGCCAGCGCGCCAGGATCTTGGCGACGGCCAGTGGGTGCGTGATATATGGTTCGCCGGATTGGCGGAACTGGCCTTCATGCGCGGCCGTGGCCATTTCGAGCGCGGCATCGACTTTTTCAACGTCGGCCGGCTTCAGATAGGCGGCGATCAGTTCACGGAGCGCGGCGGCCTGCTCCTCGGTGCTGCCGTCGACGGGCAACGGCTCAGGCTGCACAGTGGCGCTCAGCGGCAGGGGCGGTGTTTTGCGGCTGCCTCGCGGTGAACGGGGTGCAGACGAATTGGACGGGCCGGGCGGGGAATGAGGCGTCGGAAAAGTTGCCATGACGTATCACTCGTCCCCGGCCAGGGATCACATTTCTGCGGGCGCAGGCGGTACGGGTGGCAGCAGGATTTCAGTTCCGACGCGGCCGGCGGCGATTTCGCGCAGGGCGGTCACGCAAGGCTTGTCCTTGCCGGCGTCCACATAGGGAGCGGAACCCAGCGCCAGCTGGCGAGCGCGGGCGGTAGCAACCAGTGTCAATTCGAAACGGTTGGGAATGTATTTGATGCAATCGTCAACGGTGATGCGTGCCATTTTGAACCCCGGTTTTCAGGGAAAACATACCGCGCCGCCTGAAGTTCAGGTGGTGGGCGTTTTTCCGTAAATCTAGTAGCGGATGGGAAATGAACCCGTTCGAACTAGCGGTAACTAGCTAAACAGATGTTCGTGAAGCTTCAACTGCCGGACAGCGGTCAGGCGCAAGGCCCGAACAACCGACTGTAAATCCAGCAAAGCGATGCTAAAGTCTTCATTAATAATAACATAATCCGCTTCATGAGCGTGCTTTAAGTCTTCATTTGCCTCGGCCAGGCGACGTTCGATGACCTCTTTTGCGTCCTTGCCGCGCTTGACCAGGCGCTTTCGCAGGACTTCAATGGACGGCGGCAAAATGTAAATAAAGGTCATGTCCGGGAATAGGGCTTTGACCGCCCGGGCGCCCTGCCAGTCGATTTCGAGGATCACGTCCGAACCGGTGGCGCACGTTCTTTCGATCCAGTGTTTTGAGGTGCCGTACCAGTTGCCGTACACCTCGGCGTGCTCCAGGAATTCACCACGCTCAGCCATGGCCTGGAATTCTTCGCGGGTGACAAAGAAATACTCGCGGCCGGGAACCTCGCCGGGACGCGGGGCCCGGGTGGTGAAGGAAATGGACAGCCCGATATCCGGCTCGCGTTCCAGCAACGCATTGACCAGTGTGGATTTGCCCGCGCCGGACGGGGCAACGATGACGTAAAGACACCCGTTCATGATTACTCGATATTCTGGATCTGCTCGCGCATTTGCTCGATCAGCACCTTGAGCTCGATCGAAACATTGGTGGCATCGGTCGAGACCGATTTGGAGCCGAGGGTATTCGATTCGCGATTCAGTTCCTGCATGAGGAAATCGAGCCGCTTGCCGACCGCGCCGCCGGTTTTCAGCACGCGGCGCACTTCGGAAACGTGGGTGCTGAGGCGATTGAGTTCCTCGGCCACGTCGATACGCGACGCGAACAGGACTACCTCCTGTTTTAGGCGCTCATCACTTGCAGCACCAGCGGCAGCATCGGTGAGTTTTTGCGCCAGTTTCTCCTGGTACGCCGCGACCAGGCCGGGGATCAGCGGGGTCACTTCCTTGACCAGCACTTCGATGCGGTCAAGACGCTGGTTAATCAACACGGCCAACTTTTCACCTTCGCGTGCGCGGGTGGCGGTGAGTTCCTCAATGGCCTTGCGCAGCAGCGCCAGCAGCGCATCTTTCGCGGCATCGGTTCCCAGCGCCTCGGCCGACATGACGCCGGGGGCATGCATGATTTCCCAGACGGTCATGGGCCGGGCATCGAATTGCGCCAGGATCAACTTCTGCGTTTCGGCCAGGACATTCAGTGCGTCCTGGTTGGGGGCAAATGATTCGCGTGTGGCCACCGGTGCAAAGGTGACGCGGCAATCGACTTTCCCGCGCGTCAGCACCGCCGCGACCATTTCACGCATCTGCGCCTCATGCGAGCGCAGGTCTTCGGGCATGCGCGTCTGGAACTCCAGATACCGGTGATTGACCGATTTCAATTCCAGTGCGAAACGTCCACCGGGCACTTCGCCGCTGACGGCGGCAAATCCGGTCATGCTCTTGATCATAGGGGCGGTCAGGTGATAGGTGGGTAAAACCGGTATCGGTAAATAAACCCGGTCAAAGGTGCCGGATGGTGGGGCTTACGGCACAATAGCGGTCTGGTACGGTTTCTTTACAAGGTTTGTGCCAGACCGGACAATTATAGCTTAGCGTTTCTGCGCCCCGGCGCGCCACAGCACACGCCGCATCGGAACGTACTACCGCATCCCCAACAGACCATGTCGTCGCAATCCAACCAACCGCTACCCGACGGGTATCAACTCAATAATTACACCATCGAAAAGCTGCTGTCATCGGGCGGGTTTTCGATCGTGTACCTGGCGAGGGACGAGAACGGCGTGCCGGTGGCGATCAAGGAATACCTGCCCGCGGCACTGGTAATCCGTGTCGATGGCGCCGAGGTCAAGATCAACTCCGAAGAAAACCTGGCCGTGTTCCGGCATGGGCTGAAATGTTTCTTCGAGGAAGGCCGCTCGCTGGCGACCATTTCGCATCCCAATATCGTCGGTGTGGAAAATTTCTTCCGCGCCAACGAGACCGTGTACATGGTCATGCAGTATGTGCGCGGACGTACGCTGCAATTCCACGTGCAGCGCCATCGCCACGAATTCACCGAGAGTTTTATCCGCCGCCTGTTCACGCACCTGCTGAACGGCCTGCGCGAAGTGCACGCCAAAAAACTGCTGCACCTGGACATCAAGCCCGCCAACATCTACATCACGATGGAAGGCAAGCCCGTGCTGCTGGATTTCGGTGCGGCACGCCAGGCACTGACATCCGACGCACCAAAATTGCGGCCCATGTATACCGCGGGTTACGCCGCACCGGAGCAATATCGCAACCTGGACCAGCTGGGCCCGTGGTCAGACATTTACGCGGTCGGCGCTACCATCTACACCTGCATTACCGGCGTACACCCGCAGCCCGCCAGCGATCGCGAGAAATCCGACGACATGATCCCGGTACGCGAATTAGCCAAGCAGGGTTACTCGCAGGAAATGTATGACATCGTCGACTGGTGCCTGAAGCTCGATCACCTGGCGCGTCCACAGACCGCATTCGAGCTGCAGAAAGCGCTGATGAAAGATGTGAAGGAAGTGGCCGAAGTTGAAGTGAGCAATGATGAAGATGACAGCCTCGCCGGTCGCTTGAAAAAAACACTCAACCGGAAGATTTTCTAGCATGAGCATCCCGGCAAACCAATTTGAAAGCCAGCTCCAATAATGCGCTTCACGATCTTCCAGGATAGCTACATCGGCGGCCGCAAGGTCAACCAGGACCGGCTCGCTTATTCCTATTCCAAGGAAGTGCTGATGATGGTGATCGCCGACGGCATGGGCGGTCACGCGCGCGGCGAAATCGCGGCCGAAGTCGCGGTCAACACGATGACCAATCGCTTCCAGCAGGAGGCGCGCACGACATTGCGCCGGCCCAAGGAATTCCTCGAGTCCGCCATTCATTCCGCGCATCGCGCCATTGTCGCGTTCGCCGACCAGCACGACATGCTGGAATGCCCGCGCACTACGGTAGTCGGCTGCATCGTTCAAAACGGCAAGGCGTGCTGGGCGCACTCGGGCGATTCGCGCCTGTACATGGTGCGTGATGGCAAGCTGGCGGCGACCACCGTCGATCACTCACGCGTCCAGCAGCTCATCGAATCGGGCATCATCACACCCGCGCAGGCGGCCGTGCACCCGGATCGCAACAAGATTTACAACTGCCTGGGCGGTGTTTTGCCGCCGCTGGTGACGCACTCGGAAGAGTGGTCGCTGAAAGTGGGCGACACCATCATGCTGTCCACCGACGGTTTCTGGGGACAACTGAACCCCGATTTCATTGCGGCCAAGCTGGCGCGTGAAAACTTGCTGGATCTCGTGCCCAAGCTGATGGAAGAAGCCGAACGCAAGGCCGGCGCGGAATCTGACAATCTTTCCGTGATCGGCCTGACCTGGGAATTGCAGGAAGACGATGAACCGCCCGCGACCGTCACGGTGACCGAGCCGATGCAGGGTTTCACCACGTCCTCGCTGAACAGCACGCAACAGATGTTCGGCTCCAAGGACGAAATCTCCGATGCCGATATCCAGAAGGCCATCGACGAGATCCAGAGCGCCATCAAGAAAGTATCGAAGTAACCTGGCTTTCTCCGGCCAGCCCGCGCCCGCATCAGGGCGCCCCAATCTCACCGAAACTGGAATCCGAAAACCATGGCACGTTCCTTCAATCGCACCGCGGACCAACTGCGCCCCGTCACCATTACCCGCAACTTCACCAAGCATGCGGAGGGTTCGGTGCTGATCGCCATGGGCGACACCAAGGTGTTGTGTACCGCGAGTATCGAAGAGCGTGTGCCGCCCCATAAAAAAGGCAGTGGCGAAGGCTGGGTAACCGCCGAGTACGGCATGCTGCCGCGCTCCACGCACACACGCTCAGACCGTGAAGCCGCGCGCGGCAAGCAATCGGGCCGCACGCAGGAAATCCAGCGGCTGATCGGCCGTTCACTGCGTTGCGTGGTGGACCTGCAAAAACTGGGCGAACGCCAGATCACCATTGACTGCGATGTGCTGCAGGCCGATGGCGGTACGCGTTGCGCGTCTATCACCGGTGCGTATGTTGCGCTGAGGGACGCGATTGAAGTACTGCTGTCAAAAGGACTCATCAAGGAATCGCCTTTGCTAGATTCGATTGCGGCGGTGTCGGTGGGAATCGACAGCAGCGGGCCGGTACTCGACCTCGACTACATCGAGGATTCATCCTGCGAAACCGACATGAACGTGGTGATGACCGGCGCCGGGAAGTTTGTGGAAATCCAGGGTACGGCCGAAGGTGTGCCGTTTTCGCGGTCCGACATGGATGTGCTGGTGGGACTGGCGGAAAAAGGCATTGCCGAATTGATGCGCGAACAGGTAAAAGCGCTCGCCTGAGGTTCAGTAGTCCGCGCCACCATTACCACCTGTAACAGCGCCGAGCTTCAACACCCCATCGCGACTCTTCGCGAGCCGCTTAACAATCAGCCGGAAGATGTCGGCGTCGAACGCCACGTCCGCGCGTGAATCGGCCAGTTCGTAAATCTCGCCCTCGGTTTTGGCGCTGCCGAAATACCGCCAGCGATTAAACACATGCGCGCGTTCCCAGCCGTGATCGGGATGTGTTTCGCGGATGGCGATCGGCCCGCTAAACGGCCACACCGGAAACGCGAACGGCGCCAGCACTTCGGCCAGCCTCGCGTTGTGCGCCGCTAGCGACTCGGTGCCCACGCAATAGCCATGACAGCGTTTGATCTGCCGTGCGAAACACGGACCTTCAATGGACTGCGCGCCAATCGCCTTCCAGCAAAGCCCGTGCTCCGAGGCGAGGTGCGTCAGCATTGCCTTCGCACTGGCCCTGGCCGGAAACGGTCCGTGCAGTCCCTGCGCACTCTCAATATCGGCATCTTCAAACTTGATGATCTGCAATGGCTGGTCGACATCGGCGAGCTTGATAAAAACCATCTGCGCGTTGCGCCGCAGGCGTAAATTGCGCAGCGGCATCGAGGTCTTGATCAACTGCGATTCGCGCAACAGCGCACCGAACTCGCCCGCCGTTTCTTCATACTCGATACGGCGAATTTCCATCGACAGCCGCACATCGTTGGAATTGCGGTGGTCGCTGGAAAAATGCGAACGCACACGATCACGAAGATTGACGCTCTTGCCGATGTAGATGGGCAGGTCGTTGATGCCGTAAAACACATACACACCGGGCCCGTCGGGCAAGGCCTTCAGCGCATCCGCATCGAGCTGCGGCGGCAGGCTCGGCATCTTCAATAGTGACTTTGTTGCGTCGGTCACGGTGTCGATGGGATGTTCGCGCAGGACGGTCTGCATGAACATCCACGCCAGGCGCGCATCACCGAGCGCGCGATGGCGGCCGTCGGCTTGCAACTGGTGGCGCGAAATCAGGGCATCGAGACTGTGTTGCGCATGTTGCGGGTAAAGCTTCCGCGACAGGCGCACGGTACACAGCACTTCGGCGCTGAAGGGCGTGCCAAGCCGCCGGAACGCATTCTTCACAAAGCCGTAGTCGAAGCGCGCGTTGTGCGCGACAAACAAGTGCCCGTCGAGCCTCGCGCGCACCTCATCGGCAAGCTTCGCGAACGTGGGCGCGTTGCGCACCATTGCGTCGGTGATACCGGTAAGCGCCTGGATTTCAGGCGGGATCGGCACCTGCGGATTGACCAGCGACGACCACTCCTCGACCACCTCTCCGCCCTCGATCCGCACGATACCGATCTCGGTGATGCCGTCGCTGGTGGCGGCCGTGCCGGTGGTTTCAAGGTCGATCACGGCGATACGTTCGTGCAGGAAAGGAAACTGCGTTTTCATCCGCAAAGTGTAACGGGTTGGCCCGGCTGCGATGTGGGCAACGATGCACGCCGTCGAGTGTAGTTCTGTTGCGACGGACGGCGCTAGAATGTGCCTCGTACCAAAGCTGGGCCTGCAATCAGATATTTCCTGGAGACACAATGTTCCCGCACCGAATCACGATCCAAATCGCCGCCGTCACCGCTGCTTTACTGGCCCTAGCTGCATTCAGTACGACGGCCGTTGCCGCCGACAAGCCTGTAGCAACCGCATCCGCAAAAGCCGGCGCGACGGCCAAAACCCCCAAGCGTTACACCATCGAGCAGTTCCTGGCGACAACGAACTACAACGGGGCCTCGTTCAGCGCCGACGAAAAACGCATCCTCTTCAACAGCAACGAGACCGGCATTTTCAATGCCTACTCAATGCCGGCGACCGGCGGCAAGGCCGAGGCCCTGACCAAATCGACCACGGACACGACCTATGCGGTCAGCTATTTTCCGAAAGACGACCGGATGTTGTTCACGCGCGACAAGGGTGGCGACGAAAATAACCATCTCTTCGTTCGCGAACTGGATGGCGCCGACAAGGATCTGACACCCGGCGACAAGCTGAAGGCCCGTTTCCTCGGCTGGCATCCCGACGGCGCAGTGTTTTATGTGGAAAGCAACGAACGCGATCCAAAATTCTTCGACATTTACCGCTACGACGCGAAGACTTATGCGCGCACGATGATGTTCAAGAATGAGAAGGGCTTGTCCACCGGCGCCATCAGCGATGATGAAAAATGGATCGCGCTGGACAAGTCGAACACCACGCTGGACGGTGACATCTACCTGTTCGATGTCGCAAAGAGTGAGCTGAAGCACATCACGCCACACAAGGGCGCGGTCAAGTTCAGTTCCCAGACTTTCGATCCGGCCAGCAAACGCCTGTTCTTCCTCAGCGATGAGGGCAGTGAATTCACCCAGCTTCGCACCTACGACCTCGCGACCGGCGCGATGAAGGACCACGAAAAAGCGGACTGGGATATTGCCTATACATTCTTCTCGCGCGATGGCCGCTATCGTGTCACCGGCGTGAACCAGGACGGCAGTGTCGTCATCCGAATTGTTGAGGGACCGGACGAAAAAGCCGTCAAGCTACCCAAGCTGCCGGGGGGCGAAATTCGCAATATCAAGTTCTCGCGTACCAGTGCGCGCATGGCGTTCTACGTGAATGGCGACCGCTCACCCAACAACCTGTTCGTCTATGACTTCAAGACCAACCAGGCAAAGCAACTCACGCAGAGCATGTCCAGGGAAATCGATCCTGCCGACCTGGTCGAAGCCCAGGTAGTGCGCTTCAAGTCGTTCGACGGCATGGTCATTCCCAGCATCTACTACAAGCCACGCGAAGCCAGCGCCACCAACAAGGTCCCTGCAGTGCTCTATGTGCATGGCGGGCCCGGTGGACAGACCTCACGCGGCTACAACGCCCTGATCCAGTACCTGGTGAATCACGGCTATGCGGTACTCGGTATCAACAACCGCGGCAGCAGCGGCTACGGCAAGACCTTCTTCGCTGCAGACGATCGCAAGCACGGACGCGAACCGCTGTGGGATTGTGTGGAGGCCAAGACGTACCTCGCCAGCCTGGGTTATGTCGATCCCGAGCGCATCGGCATCCTGGGCGGCAGCTATGGCGGCTACATGGTGTTGTCGGCGCTGGCGTTCCGGCCGGAAGTGTTCAAGGTCGGCGTTGATATCTTCGGCGTGAGCAACTGGATCCGCACACTGGAAAGCATCCCGCCGTACTGGGAGTCGTTCCGTCTGGCGCTGTACGCGGAAATCGGCGATCCGGTCAAGGACCGCGAATTCCTCACGGCAACCTCGCCGCTTTTCCATGCGAAGGAAATTCGCAAGCCGCTGCTCGTGGTCCAGGGTGCCAATGATCCGCGCGTCATCAAGCCGGAGAGTGACGAAATAGTCGAGGCGGTGAAGAAAAACGGCGTGCCGGTCGAGTATGTGGTGTTCCCGGACGAGGGGCACGGTTTTTCCAAGAAGAAAAATAACCTGGAATCGAATCGCAAGATCCTCGAATTCCTGGACAAATACCTGAAGAACGGTTGAGGCTTCGCGCCTCACCCGCCGGACGGCATGCCATGCCCTCGTTTGCGATAGCAGGACGCGCCGTAACCGGGGCGCAGGGCATGCCTGAGGCATTGGGCGCGCATTATTTACGCGAGTCACGCTGGCCATGAAGACCGGCAGCGCAACTGATGCGACGGTTCCCGTGTCGCAGCCGACTGCGGCCAATGAGATCGCAACGGGCGAAGCCGACACGGGACCCGCATCGGCGGGTTCACCGCCACCAATTCAAACGCCGCAGGAAATATGCGCGGCCTGTGGATCGGCCTTTGTGCCGCCCGCGCCACTCGATCGTGCCGCCGTCGCGCTGGCCTCACTGGACCAGTGGCCCCTGAATGCGCAGAGAGTCACACCCGAAAACGGAAATTGTGGCTGGTATATCTGGGGAGGAACAGGCCGCTCGGCCGACGCCGGATTCTTCCAGCAGTTGCACGTTGCCAATCTGTTGACGCGCTGTCCGCAAGTCACGCCATTCCTCGCATTGGCGCCGGGGTGGCGGGTTCGCATCAGTCCGGACGGTCACGACATCATTGCACCGCACGCGTCTGCGCCTGGTGGCGCAAGCGTGAGGACGTCGGCAGCAAGAGCGCGCGCACGTCGGGGGCCCATGCAGCAATGGGTTTGGTTTTCGATCCTGTTGCACGTCCTGGCTTTTGTCCTCTTTGGCGACACCACCGGCGAAGGCGCACAGAATGGTGCGCGATCAAATGGTCCCTTGAATGTATTGCTCGCCGGTGTGCGCATCGGCAATCCTGATGCCCTGCCTTCGTTGCGCACGGACACAACGCTGCGTGAACCCGCGCGGCGTTCCGCCCCGCCGCCACGCCGCATGGCGCCTGCATCGCCAACCGAGACAGCGACTGCGCCCGAAGCAAAGGCCGCTGAAGTACCACCGCCGGTCGACGTGCCTCAAGCCGTAGCAACACAGCCGGTGCCTGAATCTGCAGCACCTGCCGCTGTGATGCCGCCCGTGATCGCCGCCGAGGTAGTGACGCCGGTTACGACGTTTGTCGTGCCACTGGCCATCCCTGAACTCGCGCCACCGCCTGAACCGACTGCGGCGAAGGTGCCCGCGCCATTGCCGCGCATGGAAACATTCGCCGCGCCGCAGGCTGTCACCCCACCGAAAGCGCCACGTGAAGTCGTGCTTCCCACACAACTGATACCGCCGCTGGCGCCGGCTCCCGTACGTGCGGAACGTGAGGCCGCAGTTGCACTGGAACCGGTGCCACGGCTCAAGACATTCACACCACCGGTGCCGACGCCGCAAAAAAACGAGACGGAAATAATTGCGTCACCAGTCGAGATACCGCGCATCGCCCCGCTTCCCGTGCCTGCCGAGCGCACGCCCTCGCGCGCCGCTGAATTGTTGCCGCGACTGACGCCGGTGGCGCCACCGCCCGTCATTGAAGCAGCAAAGCCGGCTGAAATTGCGCCGCGGTTTGTGGCCCCCACGCCAGTCCCCGCGCCAGTGGAATCCGCCGTTATACCGCCGGTTGCCCAGCCAGGTAATCCCGCAACACCCCCTCAAGCGCAAGCGGCGCCGCAGGCACCGGCGCAAAGCCAGGACGCACGTATCACCGAACCCGCGCGCGCGGCGCCTGTATCACCCGCATTGAACAATTCTTCAGCGACGCCGGTCGCGCCTGCAACGATCCCGCAGGCAACGCGGGTGCTGCCCGGGCCTGCGGCCGGAAGCGGCACAACCAATGAAATTGCCTCGCCGCGCGCCAGCCCGATCACACCGTTCCTGGCGCCGGCACCATCAAGCAACACGCCTGCACCCAGGATAAACCTCGACTCGGTTCGGCAGCGCGCACGCGAGATCGATCGTGAAGGCAGCGCGGGTCCGCGCACGCTGTTGCCATTGAACATCAAAGGGAAGGAAGACACCCGCACCAAGGAGCAGCAGGCGTTTGACAAGGCGCTGAAGCGCCCTGATTGCCGCGATGCCTATTCAGGACTGGGACTGGCGGCGGTGGTGCCGCTGATACTGGATACGGTGTCCGAAAAAGGCTGCAAGTGGTGAACACGCGTCGCCGGCGCATTGACCGGCGGTGATGAAAACTGCCAGTGGCGCAAGACCACGTTGGCGCCGGCGCCGGGAAGATGCCTGCCCGTTTCAACAAACCCCACATCGCGCAGCAACATGCACATGGCATGTGCCTTGGGCATGCAAGCCGCTTGAGTCCTGGCTTGCCCGGCCTGCGCCACCGCATCGGCCACCAGCCGCCTGCCCACGCCCATTCGCCTGTAACCGGCACTCACCGCACAGGTAAAAATCTCCATACCACTGTCCTGTGAAAGCAGGACGGTGTGGCCGACAACAATGCCGTTGCGCGTTGCTATGCGTAGTGTGGCGCGATGTTTGCGATGAAGGGAGGGATAGGCGCGTCCCAGCAATACAATCCAGAACAGCATCAACAGCAAACGCCCCTGGCTCTTTGGATCGCACAGCCATGTCGAAAAAAAACCGTCGCGCGCCGCTGCGTGCAAGGTCAGGAAGACGGCAGGGATATCAACGATCGACGCCCGGGAGACGATTGTCTTTCCCGCGCTTTCAGCTGGTCGCGCATTAGTGCGCCGGCCAGGTGACCTGTTAACAGTATCGTTTGCGGGAATGACGCCCGGACTAACTCGTTCCGGTTTGCTGCTTTTTCGTTCCTGGCGGTTTGCGCTCATGTTCGGGTCTTGAAGAGTCAAAACCAGAAAGTAGCAACGACCCCCTTACGAATCGCATACGCGTTTCATATTGCAGAAAAATAAATGGGCAGGCGCCCGATACCGTTAAATGCGGACGCCTGCCCTGCAGACGCGCTGCTGCACCAATGTCACTGGCAACGGCGCTCTACCCAATGCGCGCCAGTCTAGTGGCGGCGCGGATTGTCCGGTGCGCGGTCGGCATTGTTACGCACGCCATCGCCGTCGCGGTCGCGATCAACTGCGTTTGGCAGGCCATCGCGGTCGCGGTCACCCATCGGGCGATTCTTATCCCACCCACCACGATTCATGACCCAGCGGCCATCGCGCTCAGCCCAAGTTGGCGTGTGGTAGTAGTAGCCCACACGTTGACGTTCCCAATGGCCCTTGTTCCACACGTGTTTGTGGCCACGATAGTCCCAATAGCCGGGAGCCCATACATAACCGGCACGAGGGGCGGGGACGGCTTCAAAACGCACTGCCGGGGGCGGTGTATTGATAAAAACATCCAGCGCCTGGGCGGCCGGTGCAACTGCGCCGATGGTGCCTGCAACCATTGCGCTCAAAACTAATTTACGTGTCCACATAGTGGTCTCCAGTGTTTTTTAAAACGTAGTGAGAGATTAAGGTGCAGGCGTTTTCTTGGTTGTAGGAGTCGATGACGATAATATGTAAGAAGTTTTTGCGATCATCCCTAGTCAAAGCGGAATGCGCGACACTTCAATTACCACCGTTCCCCGAATCAATATGCCGGCCCTTCACGCCCACTATCGTTGCTTGCGGACCGCACTATGTGCGTTCGTTTTCGTCGCCGGTGCCGGCGCGAATGTAACGGCGCGCGCGATGACGTTCGACGCTGCCCCGCCCATTCTCTATCTTGGCGGCGCCGTAGTGCCTTCAGACTGGGCGGCATGGCAGGAAGCGATGACTCGATTTGGAAACGATGTCGACACCATTGTCTTTCATGATTCCGGTGGTGGTGATTCCATGGCGGGGCGCAATATCGGCAACGACATTCGCAAGCGCTCCCTGAAGACCGTCGTGTCGGGCCGCTGTTCTTCCGCGTGCGCCAACATGTTCCTGGGCGGTGTTGAACGGCAGTACGCCGGCGCGGGCAAGACAGCAAATGTGCTCGGCTACCACGGTAGCTACAACAAGATTACCAAGGCGCTCAACCGCAACAAGTCCGCGGACTATTTCCTGGAAATGACGGGCGGCAAGATGAGCGAGGAGTTTGTCGAAAAATTCATTCGCCTGGAAAACAAGTCGGGCCTGCTGCGTTTTTTTCATCCCGACCAGCGACTCCGCGCAGGACAGGCGCTGGCGCTGCTATGCAAAGGTGACGAGAATCGTGAACGACGCGATGCCGAATGCGAAAAGCTCACCGATGTTGACGCGTTGAAACAGGGCGTGGTCACAACCTGGACCGTACGTGAAATCCCCGCGCCGCCACGCCCCGTCAACGACAAGGTCACGGTCAAGCGATGGGTAGACGGGTCATTGCGCGCTGACATGTCCAGGAGTGATTGATAGCATTGGCGTCACTGCATTCCATAAAAACCGCAACCCAGGAGAGTTTCCATGCAATATCGCCAGATCGGTAAATCGCCGCTCAAGGTGTCGGCCCTGTGCCTCGGCACAATGATGTTTGCCGACCAGACTGATATCAACGAGGCGCGCAGCATCGTTGCCCACGCGCATGATAACGGCGTCAACTTCATCGATACCGCCGATGTCTACTCGACCGGAAAATCGGAGATGATGGTCGGCGAACTGCTGAAGGGTGGCCGGCACGACTGGATACTGGCCACCAAGGTCGGCAACAAGATGTCGGCCCTGCCGAACGAGGTCGGGTATTCACGCGCATGGATAATGCGCGAATGCGAAGCCAGCCTGCAGCGCCTCGCGACCGACCACATCGATATCTATTACATGCACCGCGATTTCAACGGCATGGACCTGGAAGAGCCGTTGCGCGCCATCGATGCATTGCTGCGCGCCGGCAAGATCCGTTACTGGGGCGTGTCGAATTTCCGTGGTTGGCGTATTTCGGAAATGGTCCATCTGTCGCGTGAACTGAACATGCCGGCGCCGGTGGTGTGCCAGCCCTACTACAACCTCCTTAACCGACAGCCCGAAGTGGAAGTGCTGGCCGCCTGCGCGCACCATGGCATCGGCGTGGTGCCGTACAGCCCAATTGCACGCGGCGTGCTTTCCGGAAAATACGCACCCGGCAGCAAACCGGCCGAAGGCACACGCGCGGGGCGCGGCGATAAACGCATGCTGGAAACCGAATTCCGCGAAGAGTCCTTGCGTATCGCGCAGACACTGAAAGCGCATTGCGACGGTAAAGCCAGTTCAATTTCGCTGACGCATTTCGCCACGGCCTGGGTGCTCGCGAACAAAGCCGTCAGCGCAGTCATCGCCGGACCGCGTACGCTGGCGCAGTGGCAGGATTATTTTGCGGCGCTGGATGTCATCATCACGCCTGAAGATGAGGCGCTGGTGGATTCACTGGTGCCGCC
>JBDTWS010000024.1:0-30895 GCA_040006575.1 Betaproteobacteria bacterium | reverse complement strand
CGAATGCTTCCATGCTTACGCTCAGTTGTTTCGATATTCTCGACGGCAAGGCCTCACTGGGCCACACGCCGGTTACCGTCACCGTCAAGGGCTGGGTCAAGACCCGCCGCGATTCCAAGGCCGGCATCTCATTCGTCAACGTGTCCGATGGCTCGTGCTTTCACCCCGTGCAAGTGGTGGCGCCGAACACGCTGCCGAACTATGCCGATGAAATACAGAAGCTCACGGCCGGTTGCGCCGTGGAAGCCACCGGCAATATCGTCCCTTCACCGGCCAAGGGCCAGCCGTTCGAAATGCAGGCGACTGGAATCAAGGTGGTCGGCTGGGTGGATGATCCGGACACCTATCCCATCACGCCCAAAGTGCACACGATGGAATACCTGCGCGAGGTTGCGCACCTGCGTTCGCGCACCAACGTCATCGGCGCGGCCACGCGTGTGCGCCATACCATTGCCTCCGCAATCCACCGCTTTTTCCACGAGCAGGGTTTCCTGTGGATTCACACACCCATCATCACTGCGAGTGATGCGGAGGGCGCGGGTGAGTTGTTCCGTGTTTCCACGCTGGACATGATGAACCTGCCCAAGACGCCGGACGGCAAGGTCGATTTCTCCAAGGATTTTTTTGGACGCGAAGCTTTCCTCACCGTGTCGGGCCAGCTGAATGTGGAAACGTATTGCATGGCGCTCTCCAAGGTCTACACCTTCGGGCCGACCTTCCGTGCAGAAAATTCCAACACCTCGCGCCACCTGGCCGAGTTCTGGATGATCGAGCCGGAAATTGCGTTTGCTGATTTAAGTGACGACGCCACCCTGGCCGAGGCGATGCTGAAATACATCATCACGACGGTGCTGGCGGAACGCGCCGACGACATGGCGTTCTTCGAGGAGCGGGTCGAGAAGGGCCTGATTGCGAAGCTGGAAAGCATCGTCAAGTCCGAATTCGTGCGCATGGATTATCGCGAGGCCATCACCATCCTGCAGAACACCAGGGAAAAATTCGAGTTTCCGGTGAAGTGGGGCATCGACCTGCAATCGGAGCACGAGCGCTACATCGCCGAGAAGCACGTCAATGGCCCGACGGTGCTGATGAATTATCCGAAGGAGATCAAGGCGTTTTACATGCGCCTTTCCGATGATGAGACCACCGTGGCGGCGATGGATGTGCTGGCGCCCGGCATCGGTGAAATCATCGGCGGATCGCAGCGCGAAGAACGCCTGGATGTGCTCGACCGGCGCATGATCGAATGCGGGCTGGACCCGGCGCACTACAACTGGTATCGCGATTTGCGCCGCTACGGCACCGTTCCGCATGCGGGATTCGGGCTGGGCTTTGAGCGCACGGTTTCGTACATCACCGGGCTGTCGAATGTGCGCGATGTGATTGCGTTTCCGAGGACGCCGGGGAACGCAAGGTATTGATCAATTTTCTGCGCAGGATTTTGTGACAGAGGAACAGCACGGAAGTACGCCGCCCGTAAAACCGAAGGTAAACCGGATTGACCATGCCTCTACATGACAAGAATCTCGAGTCCCTGTTCCAGAATAACGTCGAATGGTCTGACCGTATTCGTGCAGAGCATCCCGGTTTTTTCGAAAAACTCGCCAAGCAGCAAAACCCCGAGTACCTCTGGATCGGCTGCTCCGACAGCCGCGTGCCGGCCAATGAAATTGTCGGCCTGCTGCCCGGCGAAGTATTCGTTCATCGCAATATCGCCAACGTGGTCGTGCACACCGATCTCAACTGTCTCTCGGTAATCCAGTTCGCCGTGGACATGCTGAAGGTGCAGCACATCATGGTGGTCGGTCACTACGGTTGTGGTGGCGTGCGTGCCGCGTTGTTTGAAGATCGCATCGGCCTCGCCGATAACTGGCTGCATCATGTGCACGACGTGCGTGACAAGCATGCTGTGGCGCTCGATGCCATTGGACTTTCCAACGCACGCATCGACCGGCTGTGCGAATTCAATGTGATCGAGCAGGTGGCGAATGTCTGCCAGACCACCATCGTGCGCGACGCATGGGAGCGCGGCCAGGAACTGGCGGTGCATGGCTGGATTTATGGCCTCAAGGACGGACGGCTGCGTGACTTGAATGTCACGGTGGAAAATCGTGAAGAGGCGGCGGCCGTATGCAAAAAGGCCGTGGCGTCGTTACCAGAGCCGGTGCTCTAGGCTTTCAATTCTGCAAACGATGCGATGAAAGTTGAAAGGCCGGAACTGCATTCGCAGTCCCGGCCTTTTTTATTTCTACTTCGCTGGAGCAAGTCCAGCGTCAACCTTTTTATGACTTGGGTGGTTCCACCGGTGCGTCCGGTGCAGGCGACGGCGGCGTGATCGGCTGCGGCTCGACGATCGGGGCCGGTGCCGGCATGGGCGTCGGCTCTTCCACCATCACCGGCGGCGCGGGCGGTTGTGCATCACGTACCGGTGCGGCTGAATTGCGTGCGGGTGCGATTCGGGCAGGTGCTGCCTTCACGGCCGGTGCCGCTGCGCGAACTTTCGGTACCGGTTCTGCGATGGCATTTTGTGCCGGTGCGGCAACGGGTGCCGGCGAAATTTCTGCGGCCGGCGTGGGAGCGGGTACGACTGCCGGTGCATCCGTGGCTGCCGGGCTGATCGGTGTCGAAACCGGTGTGGCAGCTTCCTGCGCGGCGATCGCTTTCGCAGCCGTCGATTCGTTATAACGATGGATACCGATGGCAGCGCCCGCTACAACGGCGGCGACCAGTACCGAGAGCAGCACAGGACGCAACGAGCTTGGCTTGAAGTTGCTGACGGCTGCGTAGTTCACCGGGAAGAGCCGGTAATCGTTCAGCGTCAGGCGTGCCCGCGGAGCTTGCACGGTCGGTTCGTAGTTGAATCGCGGTGAGTTTATTTGTGCCGTCTGCATGATATTTCCTTTCGCGTTGTTTTGATTACCACGAAGCCAGTTTAGGTTTGGCGCCTTGGATCAACTGTAGGAAGCGTCTCGTTTGACGTGTAGGACAAATCCGGGCATCCCTGTAGACCATCGCGGCATTCCCCTATGAAAACGGCGTGAAACGGCGATGGCGTTAAGGCGTAGAATTCCCATCTCTTGAGTCGTTACGCCCAACTTTTCATAACTCCTTTCCATCGGGAATCACCATGACAGCTCGCGACGCGCTTCCGACGGCCACTCCGGCCACATCTGCCGATGCCATCGATACCACGCAACTGCTGGAAGATATCGGGCGGCAGTGGGATGCCGATATCGTTCCGCAATTAATCGAGTACGTTCGCATTCCCGCCAAGTCCCCGGGCTTCGATCGCGACTGGGCCAAACATGGTTATCTCGATGCCGCCATCGAACAGGCGCGTGCCTGGGTTGCGGCACAAGGTGTCGCCGGTCTCACGCTTGAAGTGATTCGCACGGATGGCCGCACGCCGGTGTTGTTCTTCGATATTCCTGCCACCGGTGGCATTGATGCAGATCGAACGGTGCTCTTGTACGGTCACCTCGACAAGCAACCCGAGATGACCGGCTGGCGCGAAGGGCTGGGCCCGTGGATTCCCGTTTATGAAGATGGCAAGTTGTATGGACGTGGCAGCGCCGACGATGGCTATGCGGTATTTGCGGCCATTGCCGCCATCGCCGCTCTCGACAAGCAGGGTGTTGCACGCCCGCATTGTGTGGGCCTGATCGAGACGTGCGAAGAAAGCGGCAGCTACGACCTGCCCGCCTATCTTGAAATGCTCGCGCCGCGCATGGGGGATGTACAACTGGTGGTGGCGCTCGATTCCGGCGCGGGCAATTACGACCAGATGTGGGTGACGACTTCGTTGCGTGGCCTGGTCAACGGCACGCTGACGGTGAACATGCTGACCGAGGGCGTACATTCAGGTGATGCCGGCGGCGTGGTGCCATCCTCGTTTCGCGTCGCGCGCCAGTTGCTGGACCGCATCGACGATTCGCGCACCGGTGTGGTCAAGCCGGCCGAATTCAATTGTGATATTCCCGACGAGCGCATCACGCAGGCGAAGCAGGCCGCGGACATCCTGGGCGAATCGATGTGGCAAAGATTTCCGTGGGACAGCTGTTGTGATGATGGTGGGAAGTTCGTTTTCGTCCAACCCGTCACGAAAGATCCGGTTGAGCTTGTATTGAACCGCACCTGGCGCGCCGCACTGGCCGTAACCGGTGCCGCCGGATTGCCCAGCATCGAATCGGCAGGCAATGTGCAGCGCCCGTACACATCCCTAAAACTCTCGCTACGTTTGCCGCCGCTGGTGGATGCGCCCACGGCCGCCGCCGCATTGAAGCACACGCTGGAACACGACACGCCGTATTCTGCGCACGTCACGTTCCACTATGAACAAGCGGCCACCGGCTGGAACGCGCCGGCCTCGGTGCCGTGGCTGACCACGTTGCTGGACAACGCATCAAAAACTTTTTTCGGCCAGCCCGTCGCGTACATGGGTGAGGGCGGCACCATTCCGTTCATGGGCATGCTCGGCGTGAAATTTCCCAGGGCGCAGATGCTGGTGACCGGCGTGCTGGGCCCTAAATCCAATGCGCACGGGCCGAATGAATTCCTGCATGTGCCGTACGCGAAGAAACTCACGGCGGCTGTGGCGATGGTGCTGGCCGGCGTGCGTTAGTGAAATGCGTAGCGAAATAAGCGTAGTCACCCAATAAACGCGAATTTCAATTCGAAACTCCAGTGCCGGCGCGCCTGACAGGTCAAAACTGGCCTGTCAGCCGCGCCAGTGCTTGACTTTTTGATTGACAATATCGCCGGGAACATCAATTGCCCATTGAAAATCCACCGGTGGAAATCACCACGCCGCGCTTGCTCATCCGTCGCATGACGATGGCGGATGCGCCGGCATTTTTCGCCGTTTTCTCCAATGCAGAAGTCATGCGCTACTGGAGTTCTTCACCGCTCACGGAATTGTCGGAAGCCGAAAATAAAATCGACAACATCCTCGCGCACTACGAGCAAGGCGATCTGTTCCAGCTCGCCATCGTGCGCCGCGCCGACAACATGATGATCGGCACCTGCACGCTGCACCAGATTCATCTGCAGAATCGTCGCGCTGAAGTGGGCTATGCGCTGGGCCGCGTGTACTGGGGAAGCGGTTACATGAATGAGGCCATGCACGCGCTGGTCGATCACGCGTTCACCCGCATGAAGCTGCACCGGCTCGAAGCCGACATCGATCCGCGCAACGCCGCATCGGCGCGCTCACTTGAGCGGCTGGGCTTCACGCGCGAGGGACATCTGCGTGAACGCTGGATTGTCGGTGATGAAGTTTCGGACAGCGCCCTGTATGGGTTGCTGGCGAGCGAATGGAAGCGGGTTTCCGTGTGAAAAATTTAGCCGCAGGATTTCCGCCGCGCTGATCAGGCGCGCACGGTACGACCTCGTGCAAGAGTGGCGCGCCACGCAATCGCCGGCAGCAACAGCCACGGGATCACGTAAAACGCCGTCAGGTACCAGTGCGTTTGCAGGAACGACCAGCCGCGCTGCTGGTGCATCGCGAGATACAGGTAGTCGTACGCGAAGAATGGGGCCGACATGTAAAACGCAATCCAGCCTGCCGTGCGCCATGCATGCTGCGGCGCGCGTGAGCATCGCCGCCAGCCGAAATATCCCAGCGCCAGCGCCGGTGCAATTTCGCCGAAGACGATCACGGCCCACAACGGTGTCGACTGGAAATAATCGCTCGGCAGCCCCAGGATGAAATACAGCGTCCACCACGTGGTGGCCAGGCAGAATAAATGCCAGTGCTGGCTGGGTCGCATCAGGTACTTTGCCGCGATGCCACCGGTAATACCAGCCACGCGCCCGAGGCAATGACCAGGCACACCAGTGCAATCACATCCGCATTCCAGATGCGCGCCACTTGCGCGCTGAACTGGCCGACAGGCCACGCCAGCCACAGGAAAGTCGTCACGCTGACAAGGCCCGCGATGATGGCGGCCGGCTGCAGCTCCGGACGGAACGCGGCAGTCACCATCAGCCCACCCAGCAAACCAAACAACACGGCGCGATGGCGCATCAGCACGGCGAGGTTGGCATCGGCAAACGACAGGCCGTACAGCTTCTCAAGTTGCGCTGCGCCGAATATCCCGGTCAGCGGCAGCAGGTGAATGGCACCCGCGATCAACAGCATCACACCGATCAGGATTCGCACGTCAGCCTTTCAGCGGCATGTAAATGGCAGTCAGCAATTCATGCGGCGCAATGCTGCGGGCATCGTTGAGATATTCCTCGAAGCAGGGCTGGTCATCCGGTTCTTCTCCCGAATTTGGCAGCCATTCGCCGAACAGCCACTTGTAAGGTTTCTCGAGATCGGAGTACGGTCCTTTATATATCAGCATCGCGCAGCGTCCCGCCGGGGTGTAGATGACGTGATATTCCCCGGGCACGGTGACATCGACACTGTCGGTAATGGCGAGGCACGCGTCGGACGCCAGCAGGTCCGGCGGCGTTGCAGCCGGATCGTTGTAGTAAATGCCGAACCAGCGCACTTTTTCATTGAGCAGGCCCTGGCCCGCAGCCCAGATATTGAGGCGCTCGAATGCGTTGCCGATGTGCATGTAGTCGCCGTTGTGGCGCAGGGCGACCACCCGGCTGGGCGCCACGTTTTTGATGCTCACCTTGTACATGCGAAATTCTCCATGGCTCGGAGTGGCGGGCGCGGCCGATGTTCGTAGCGCAGTGCGCGATTGTTTATCGCGATAGGCGGCAGGTGGCGTGCCGTAGCCATCGCGGAACGCACGGTTGAACGCCTGCACGCTGCGGTAACCGGCCTCTTTTGCCAATGCAGCAATGGCGATATCCGACGAGATAAGTTTCACTGCCGCGCGATGCAGCCGCAGGCGCCGCACGGTTTCCGCAACGGTCTCCCCGGTCATGCCGTGATAGACGCGATGAAAGTGATACGGCGACAGGAACGCTTCTTCGGCGAGTCTATGCAGATCAACTTCGCCATCGAGATGATCGATCAGGTAATCCACCACTTTTTCGATGCGTTTTGCGTAGGTTTCGCGGGTGAGTGTTTTCATGGACTAGGTAAAGGCAAGGTTGCAATGTGAACGCGGCGACAGGGTCCACTGTAAGCATCGCTGTTTAACATTGTTTGCGGATTTTGCCGCTTTTCGGTACGGTTATTGTGCGTCCGCATTCGAGGACGTGCACCGCAAGCATAGTGAGGTCGCCATGACGTTACCCGCACACTTTTCCAGCCTGTCCGGCGAATGGTCGGGAACGAAACGGCTGTACCTAGGTTGGCTGCCGGAGCCCGAAGTGAAATCTGCATCGAAACTCACCATTGCCAAAGCCGCACGCGGCAGTTTCGAACTGATGGATTACACCTGGAAGTACGACGGCATCTCGCAGGAAGGATTGCTGCTGATCGGTTACGACGACACGCAGAACGCCGTCACCATTGCCTGGGCGGATTCATGGCACATGAGCCGGAAGATCCTGCACTGCACCGGAAGCGTGGATGCGGATGGCGTGATGCGGGTGGCGGGAAGTTATGAAGCGCCACCCGGACCCGACTGGGGATGGCGCATTGCGATTTCAGTCGAAGGCGATGGGAAAATAAAAGAGCGCCTGCGCATTGTCATGCACAACGTTTCGCCGGAGGGGAAGGAAGAACTTGCAGTGGACGCGGATTTTACGCGTGTGTGACGGACGCTATCGCGAAACTCATACTTAGGACTCTAGCGCTGGGGCGGTTCGATGGGCATTTATGGCTGAAGAGCCGCGCCAATGCTGGATTTAACTGTCCTGTTTTTTTCTCAAACACCAATTCTCACGCCGGCGAACGCTGCACATAGCGTATGCGCGCCTTCGCCGCTTCTTCGTCACGATTTTTCGGTGGCGCATTTGTTTCGAGCGACTCGAGCAGCACACGCGATGCCGCAGCGATCTGCTCGATCGCTGCCAGGAACGCCGCTTCGTTGGCGCGCGAAGGTTTGTTGAAACCACTCACCTTGCGCACGAATTGCAGTGAGGCCGCGCGGATTTCATCCGGCGTGGTGGGTGGTTCGAAATTGAAAAGCAGCTTGATGTTACGGCACATGATCGTGTCTCCTCGCGGCACGGCGCGCTTACGCGATCCCGAACCAGCCTTTGTCCTGTTCAACCTGCATGCGCGCCGCCAGATGCTCCCATAGCGCGGGACAACCGTCGCGGATGGTGCCTTCGCAGCGCCGCACCACACGGTCGCGCGTGATGCCATGCTCGCGCCAGCTTTGGCCGTTGTTGGCCAGATTCAACAGCACCGGCATGGCGCGATCGGCGGCGTGGGCGAATCTGGCTTCCGCCGATTCGCCGTCTTCAAACTCCAGCCAAAGCGTCATGAATTTCGCGGCCACATCGTCTGGCAGCATGCCGAAGATGCGCGTCACGGCAACCTTCTCCGCCGCCTTGCGTTCCGCAAGACCTTCCTCGGCGTAGACGAGGGTGTCACCGGTATCAATCTCGCCGATATCGTGCACCAGCAGCATGTTGATCACGTGATCGATTTTTACGGGCGCCGCGGCGAACTTGGCCATCGCAGCCGCCAGCATGGCGATCTGCCAGCTGTGCTCGGCAGAATTTTCATACCGGTCCAGGCCCAGCGGGCGGGTCTTGCGCGTGACGCCCTTGAGCTTGTCCAGTTCGAGGATGAAATTGACGACCTGTTGCATGGTTTGCTTTCGTTTCTGATGGACAGGACGATGGAGTCCGGGTTCAGGAAATTTCTCAACAGCGGGGTTTTGATTGCTTGTCGCTGCCTAGTCAATACGACCCGCCGATTTTAGCCAGTCGAGGATCAGCACGGCGGCACGAGAACATTTGTCCCGATCCGCGTACGTAAGCCAGGCCACTTCCTCGATCTCCGCCGCAGCGCGAATCTCGCCGTAGTAGTCGGCGGCATAGCAGGTCACCTTGACGATGGTGCCTTCCGGTTTGCCATCGGCCTGCGCGCGGAACACGCCTTCAAACACAATGGTCTGCGGCAGCAGGTCGATACAAAGTTCTTCGCGGATTTCGCGGATCAACGCTTCCTCGTCGCTTTCGCCGGGATCGCGTTTGCCGCCGGGGAGGTACCAGGTCTGCTTGCCGTGCGAGCGTGCGCCCAGCAGTTTACGGTCGGCGATGCGCAGCCAGGCCAGTTTGTCGATCTCGTTCAATTGCGTTGCTCCGGATGATTTCGCGCGGTCCTTGGAAGTATCGCGCGACCGCCACTGAAAATATATATCAGGCCGGTAATATCAGCGCAACCACGAGCCCGCCCGACTCACGGTTTTCGATCGTGATCCTGCCGCCGTGCGCCTCGATAATTTCACGTGCGAGCGCGAGGCCCAGGCCGGTGCCGCTGCGCTTGGTGGAATAGAACGGCACCAATGCATTGGACATTACGGTCTCGGTCATGCCGGTGCCGCGATCGCCCACTTCAATCACCACCGCATCGAGCGCGCGACGCACCGACAGCGTTACCTGCGAGGGGGCCGAACCCGATTCATGCGCGTTCTTCAGCAGGTTCAGCAATGCCTGTTCCATCTGCGCCGGGTCAATGTTTGAAGGCTGGTCGGGTAGTGTGCCCGTGAGTGTGAATGGCATTTGCGACTGCAGGCTGGTGATGAAAGCCGCCCAGTGCGTAGCTTCGCGCCGCGGTGTCGGCATCTTGGCGAAGCGCGCATAGCCGGCGATAAAATTTTCCAGGTGGCGTGTGCGGTCGGCGATGGTGTGCAGGATTTCCGGCAGTCGCTCGGGCTGGTTGCGTCGCAACAGCTCCACGCCGGAATTGGCCAGTGAAGCCACCGGCGCCAGCGAATTGTTGAGTTCATGGCTGATCACGCGGATGACTTTTTTCCACGTCTGCACTTCCTGCCGCCGCAACTCCACGGTGAGATGCCGCAGCAGCAGCAATTCATGACGCCGGCCGTTGAGCATGAAATGGCGGCGGGCCAGGTGGTAGGTTTCGTCTTCCTCGTTGTCGTCTCTCGCGTCCGCATTTCCCGATTGCGAGCGCGCCACCGTGAACAGTCCATCACCTCCGCGATCCAGCGCTTCGCGCAGCGGCCGGCTGGCGGAATCGAGGATGTGCTGCAGGTTATGGCCCTCCAGCTTGCGCCCCTGGTTGACGAGTTGTCGCGCAGCGAAATTGCCGAACACGATTGCGCCGCGCTCCGCCACCAGCAGCATGGCCACCGGTGTGTTCTGCACCATCGAATCGAGCAGCAGTTCTCGCTGGATCAGGTCAAGCCGCTGCTCGCGCAATACATTGCCCAGTTCATTGTGCGCATCGATCAGGTCACCCAGTTCATCGTCACGCGCCCAGTGCAGGCCGAAGGAATAATCGCCATCCTGGTAGCTGCTCACCGTACCGCCCAGCGCGCGGAACATGGCGAACACCGGATCGAGCAGGCTGCGCACTGCCACGATAGTCAGTGGCAACAAGGCAAGAATGACAATGGCGCCAACGACGACCGGATTGTCGGGCAGGTAATGCGCCAGCGCCACCGCCATCACCACACCCGCCACCAGCAGTACAGCCGCCAGGATGGAAAATCGCGCGGCGAGCGAAATTCGCCAACGGGTGGACGTCCGCATCAGGCCGGCATGCTGCGGCTGATGCCCAGGCGTTCCATGCGGCGGTACAGCGCCTGCCGGCTTAGCCCCAGTTCGGCGGCGGCCTGCGAGATAACGCCGCCGGCCTTGTTGAGCGCGGCTTCGATGGTGTCCTTGTCCAGTTCGCCATCTCCCGACGCGGGCGCAATGCTTCCTGCGGGCAACGCAAGGTCAGTGGCAGAAAGCGTGCTGGTTTTGGCCAGCAGGCTGGCGCGCTGCATCACGTTTTTCAGTTCGCGCACATTGCCCGGCCATGCGTGCGCCAGTAGCGCGTTCATGGCGGACGCGTCCAACTGGCGATCACCATTCAGGAAATGTTCAGCCAGCGGCAGGATGTCATCGGCGCGCTCGGCCAGTGAGGGCAGGCGCAATTCGATCACGTTGAGGCGATAGAGGAGATCCTGCCGGAAACTCCCGGCGCGGATCATCGCGGGCAGGTCGGCATTGGTGGCGCTGATGATGCGCACCTTCACCTGTCGCTCCTTGTTCGAGCCCAGCCGCTGGAAGCGTCCGGTTTCGAGCACACGCAATAATTTCACCTGTCCCGCCAGCGGCAGGTTGCCGATTTCGTCGAGGAACAGCGTGCCATTGTCTGCCGCTTCAAATTTGCCTTCGCGTGCGACTGTGGCACCCGTGTATGCGCCCGCATCGGCGCCGAACAATTCGGCTTCAATCAACTCCGCCGGTAGCGCGCCGCAATTGAGGGTGACGAACGGACCATCGCGCACGGACGAGTTGGCCTGGATGATTTCGGCGATGCGTTCCTTGCCAGCGCCGTTGGGGCCGGTGATGAGGATCGGCACGTCCGCGCGCGCCACCTGGCACGCCATGTCGAGCACTCTTTCGGTTGCACTGTCGCGCCACACCAGCCCGCGCAAATCGAAATTTTCCTCAAGCTGGCGTTTCTGGCGGCGTTCTCGCTGCAGGCGATGTTGCAGGGCGCGATTGGCCTGGCTCAATTCGATCAGGTTCTTGACGGTGGCGATGAGGCGCTGGTCATCCCAGGGTTTTCCCAGGTAGTCGGCCGCGCCGGCCTTGATGAGATCGACGGCAGTATCGAGCGAGGTCCATGCCGTCAGAAGGATCACCGGCAGGTCGGGATGTCTCTCCCGAATCTGCCGGAACAGCGCCACGCCTTCCGCGCCGGACGTGGTGTCCGTCGTGAAATTCATGTCCTGTATCACCAGGTCCACGCGCGATTTTTCCAGCAGCTTCAAGCCTTCGGCCGGACCGGTCGCGCTCAGCGTTTCGATCTCGTGCAGCGACAACAGCACGTCCAGCGCCATCGCGATCGAGCGATTGTCGTCAATAACCAGTACGGTAGGCATCAGGGGGCGTGAGATCAAGGTTCATATTTTACGCACTGTGCGCCAGTGCGGCGTGGAACGAAGGCACAGGGAGGCACGCCTATGTGGATTGTCTGGAGGGGACAGGCGTGCCTGTATGTGTATTCCTATGCGCTGCGTGTGGCGATCGCCGGCGATATCCCCGCAGCGCGCCATGCCGGACCATACACCGCGAGGAAACCCAGCAGCCACAATGCGCCGGCACCGTAGGCGAGATAGTTCAGCGGCAGCTTGGTCATCTCAAGCTGGCTGACCAGCAACTGGTTGAGTGCCACGGCGAGCAACAGGCCGGCCACCACGCCGCCACTGGTGATGAGGAAATTTTCCATCACGAAGTAGCGCAGGATATCGCGCTTGCGCGCCCCCAGCGCGCGGCGGACGCCGATCAGTTTCTTGCGTTGCGCGACTCGCAGTGTGGCCATGCCGACGATGCCGCTGGCGGTGACCATCAACAGCAGCGCACAGACCGCCAGCAGCATCCATACCATCGCGCGTTCATTGCGGTAGCGCTCGATCCGGTCGGTTTCCATCGTCCGCGAGCGAACGATCATGGGGACGGGCGAGGCTTTGCGCAGGACCGTTTCGGCTTCCGCCATGGCGCGGTCGCGTTGCCCGGGTTCGGTGCGAACGGCAATGCGCGAGTAAGGGGTCGACGTGCGGTGCGGGATGATCACCGAATATTCGCCGCCGGGCTTCACCGATGCGCCGGTCGATTGCAGGCGCTCGACAACGCCAATGATGCGGGTTTCGGCGGCATCGTCGCCGGTGCCGTAGAGAATGGGTTTTCCCACGACGCTTGCGGCGCCCGGAAACAGGAAATCCGCCATCGCCTTGGTGATGATCACGCCTTTCGCAAATTTCTTGCCGACATCGTCCAGCTTGTCGTCAACTTCTACCACATCGCCGATATTGAAGTCGCGGCCGTCGATCAATTTCAGCCCGAGTGTCTTGATGAACGGACCCGCCGTGAAGTACATCGATGCGCTGGTGCTGCTGCGTGTCTGCTTGCGATCCAGTGCCCAGCCACTGGTGGAGCCTGAGCGTGACAGCGGCATCTGGTTGGTCTGCGATACGGAAACGACGCCGGGAATGGCGGACAGCACTTCCACGTCGCGCTGTTGCTGCGCCAACAACTCACTATGCGAGCGGCGTTGCAGCGGACTGGTCGACATATAGAAAATGGTCGATTCATCGGCCACGCCCGAGGGCCTTGCGGCGGCGGCCTGGCGGAGATTCACCACGTAAAGCGCATTGGCCAGGATCGCCAGGCTGATGGCGACTTGTGCTGCGATCAGGATGGGCGCGGTCTTGCTGCGCAGCAGGGCGGATAGTATCGGGCGGATTTCCATGATCGTTCCTTATTGCGATTTAAGTTGGATGGCCGGCGTCACCTGGCAGGCGCGCCACGTCGGCAACAGGCCCGCAAGCAGGCTGGCGATCAAGGCAAGCACCATCGTCAGCGCCAGCATGGGCCAATCCATGCGGGCGACGGCAGCGAGATCTTTTGACTGCTGCGCAATCAGCGCCAGGCTGCCCAGCGCCAGCAGCAGGCCGGCGAATCCACCGGCGATACCGATCACCCCTGCCTCCATCAAGAACTGGCGGAAGATATCACCCTGCGTGGCGCCCAGTGCGCGCCGCACGCCGACTTCCGGTGCGCGCACCGAAAATTTGGCCAGCAGCAGGCCGACGGTATTCACCAGGCACAGCAGCAGGAAGCCGAACGAAAGCCATACCGACAGGCGTGTGTCGTTGCTAACGATTTCGAGATAGTCCATCCACTGCATCACGTTGAAAAGTTGCGCGGGTTGCTGGCGCTGGTAGCGGCCCAGCTTGCGCTGCTCGGCCATGTACGCGTCCAGGTAATCCTTGACCGCGCCGCGATCAGCGACTGTCTTCGTTTCAAACCAGTACTGGATCCAGGTGCACTCGGAATCGAGGAATCCTTGCCAGCCGGGCTGCACATCGGACTGGCAGGTGGTGTTGCCGTTGGGCTGCAGTTCCAGTGAGATCGCGGTAGAGAAGGGGATGAACATTTCATCGACACCACTGATGGCGCTTCCGCTGCCGATGGGGTGCGTATAGCGCGGCAACGGATTCCAGTTGTTGAGCACGCCGACAACCTGGAAATCCTCGTTAATCATGCGGATATGCTTGCCGACGGGGTTTTCCTTGCCGAAGAGTTTTTCGCTTTTGACGCTGTTGAGGACGACGACTTTTGCTTTCGATTTGTCCTCAGTTTCGCTCCAGGCGTTGCCATACAGGAAAGGCGTTTCAAACATGGCGAAGTAGCTGCTCTCCACACCGAGTCCGTTGACACCTTCGACCGGCAGGTCCGGCCGTGCCGCTTCGATCGCGCCGGCGACGCCATAGACGGCGGTGCGGCGTTCGCCCTGCTTGCTGGCGGACAGGTTGATCGCGTCGCGATACGACATCTGGTTATCGCCGGGCTTGGAGCCCTGCACGTAGCCGCGCGAAGGAGCGTTGTCGATCAACGGCGCCAGCAGTCGCTGGCTCTTGTGCGGGATCGGGTCGCCCGACATGACGTGCAGGATGGTCAATGTGGAGACGCTGGCGGCGACGCCGATGGCGAGTGTCAGCACCATGAGTGCCGTGAGGATCGGATTGCGGCGGAGGTTGCGCACGCCTAGGAGGAAGTAGTAGCGGAGCATGCTGGGTTACTCAGGCAGTGGCTGAAACTGTTGCGGACGTGGAATTCACGTCGAACAGCGATGGCATTTTTTTCACGAGGTCGCTGACCTGGCCGTCGATGATGTGCACATTACGTTGCGCGCGCACGGCCAGTTCCGGATCATGCGTGACCATCAGGATGGTGGTGCCGCCGGCATTGATTTCTTCCAGCAGCTCCATCACGCTGCGCGCCATTTGCGTATCGAGGTTGCCGGTCGGTTCATCGGCCAGCAACAGTTTTGGCGAGCCCGCCAACGCGCGCGCGATGGCGACGCGCTGCTGCTGTCCACCGGACAATTCCGCCGGGTAATGCTTGATGCGTGAACCCAGGCCCACCTGCGCCAGCGCATCCTTGATGCGCTTGTCGCGATCCGCTGCCGACAGGCCGCGATAGCGCAAGGGCACGTCGACGTTGTCGTACAGGTTCAGGTCGGGAATGAGGTTGAAGCCCTGGAAAATGAACCCCAGTTTTTCATTGCGCAAACGTGAGCGCGCATCGTCGCTCATGCCCTTGACGTCCACACCGTCGAGAACGTATTCGCCGCCGTTGAACGTTTCAAGCAATCCGGCGATGTTCAGGAAGGTCGTCTTGCCCGAACCCGAAGGGCCGGTGACGGTGACGAATTCGCCTTGGCGCACATGGATGTCGAAGCCACGCAGCGCGTGGGTTTCGATCATGTGGGTGCGATAGACTTTGCTCAGGTTTTGCATGCGCATCATGGCGGGTTACCTTTCGACGGGATGGTGGGATTCGTTTTTTTGCGGAAATAGTTAGCGTGCGGATTTCGGCAGGCGCCTGGCGACGACCAGGATCGGGTCCATCTTCTGGATCGTGGATTTCACCTGAAGGGCTGCGGTGTTTTTCGACGCGACTGCGGTTTGCGCGGCCGCCTTTTCGCTGGCGAATATGGCAATGGCCAGCAACGCGATCGTGGCGATAACGGCGGCATACGTGGCGACGCGGTCACCACTGAAATTGAAATTTGTGTTCATGGCTTTCTTCCTTTTCTTTTCGTTGGATGCTTCAGGATCGTTTTTGGATTCATTCATTTTCGTCAGCAAGCAAAGCGTGGCGTGGACATCAGTTATTGTTGATGGAGACACGTGCGGCATTTTCAAAACTGTCGGAACCGGCGATGACGATCTTGTCGCCCTCCTTGAGGCCTTCGAGGATTTCGACGGCGGAAACACTGGTGGCGCCGAGGCGGATCGGGCGGCGTTCGGCGATGCCGTCTTCCACGACGTAGGCAAACTTGCCGCCTTCGTTTTCGACGAACGGACCGCGCGGCACCAGCAGGACATTCGGTTTTTCCTCGATGAGCAGGCGGGCCGACACTCTTTGGCTCTGGCGCAGGCCGGCGGGCTGGGTGCCGCTGAATCTCACGCGGGCCAGCACCTGGTTCTTTACCACTTCAGGTGAGAGTGCGGAAAGCTTGCCGACTGCCTTGATGTCGCCAATGGCAATCTCCACGCTCATGCCCAGGCCCAGGTCGGCCACGTAGGTTTCGGGGATTTCCAGTTCGACTTCAAGTACCGAGAGATCGACCAGGGTCATCAGCGCCGTGTTCGCCGGTACCACACTGCGGTTGGCAACGGACAGGCTGCCGATAAAACCGTCCACCGGCGCGCGGACTTTCAGTTCTTCGACGCGGCGCTTCGCATAGTCCAGTGCCAAGCGCTGGCGTTGAAGCTGGCTCTGCTTGGTTTTCAGCTCCAATGCGACGTCATCGATTTCGAGTTCGGCGGCGGCACTCGCATGCTTGCTGCGAATTTCGGCGGACTTCAATGCGTCCTGCGCTTTCATGTAATCGTTCTTCGGTACTACGCCAAGGCCACCGGCTTTGTCGATGCGTTGCAGCGTGAGTTCGGCGCTGGTGCGATCGATCTCGGCCTGGTCGGCGTCGCGCCGCGCAAGCAATTTTTGTTTCTTCGCCAGGATTTGCTGGCGTGCCACTTCGGCTACGAGTTGCTCGGTGGTGGATTGTTCGCGCTTGAACTGGTCGGTGATATCAGGCGATTCGACTTCGGCGAGGATGGCGCCCTTCTTGACGGTGTCGCCTGCGTTTACTTTCAGCGTGACGGTGCCCATCGCGGTGGCGTACAACGTCGGACTGATGGCAGCAACGACACGGCCATTGACGGACGCATCGCGCACCAGCGTGCCATGGGTCACGGTGGCGATGCGTAGCCGCGATCCGCTCACCGACTGTGAACTGCCGCGCCAGGATGCAACCAGCACGAATGCGGCGATCACGACAGCGAGGGCGGCGGCCGCCCAGATGGCGGCGCGTCTCACGCGTTTGCGGGTGGGCTGGGTGATGGCAACGTCTTGGGCTGATGTATCTCGAATCATGTTGGGTCTCTGCTGTGGACAGTGACCCTATTGCACGCAGCGTGCCAACTCTTAAGTGATTGATTTCATGAGGTACGGGCTGTCAGAAACAGGTGTCCGGCGTGTCCGCCCGGCGTCCGCCGCTGTCCGCGCGGACACTGCGTCAGCCGAGTGCCGCCAGTACCGTATCGATCACGCGCTGCCCTGCTTCGGGACGCGCCAATGCCCTGGTGTTGCGGTGCATTTCGGCAAGGCGTGCGGGCTCATTCACCAGCAAGCCGACGCGATATTCCAGCGTGACCGGATCGAACGCCTTCAAAGCCACCCGTTGCTCGAGGAGGTAATCGGCGTTGCGCTCTTCCTGTCCCGGTATCGGCGAATTGACAATCATGGGCAGGCCCATGGCGAGGCATTCCGAGGTGGTTAACCCACCCGGCTTGGTGATGACGAGATCGGCGCAGGCCATCAGTTTTTCCACCTTGTCGGTGAAGCCCTGTGCGAGCAGGCGGCCAGGATGCTGTGTGGCCAGTTGTTGCAGGGCGAAGAGGGCGTCCGCATTTTTTCCGGCCATCACAATCAGCTGAAAATTTCCCGGCAATGCCAGCAGGCGCGAGGCGACCGTATCCAGGCTGCCGAGTCCGGCGCCACCACCCATCAGCAGGATGGTCAGGCGCGCGGGGTCGAGGCCGAAGGATTTCGCGCAAGCGACACGGTCCTGCGGTTGTCCAAACGCCGGCATGATCGGGATACCGGTGACGTGCACCTTGTCTGCGGCAATGCCCATCGCGCGCATGCGGAAGGCAACTTCATCGCTCGCCGCGAAGTAGCCGGCCATGTGCTCGTGCACCCACATGCGGTGCAGGTCGAAGTCGGTGACCTGTACCCACACGGGGCAGTCGAGCCGCTCCTTGCGAATCGCATTCGACAGGATTTCGGCCGGCAGGAAATGGGTGCAGATGATGGCGTCGGGCTTCAGCGTTTCAATTTCCCGCATCAGGGCGCGCGTATTGAGCCGCTCCACTTTTTGTCGCAGGCGCTGCACAAAACTGTCGGGTTGCGCGTCGTTGGTGGCCTGGTAGAGATAGCCCCATGCGGCGGGATGTTTGTTGACGAGATCAATGTAGAGATCGGTGTAGACCTTGCGGAAAGTGGACGGAACAAAGTTCATCACGTCGAAATGTGTCGCTTCAATCGCAGGCGCGTGTGCGCCCGCAAATGCGCGCAACGCCTCAGCGGCGCGCATGTGTCCCGCACCGGCGGAAACGCTGAGCAGCAGGATTTTCTTTGTGGTCATTTTTCTTGTGGTGAGAGTGGGTGGTCGGATTGCCACGTTGAGAGATGCGGGCAATCCTGCCGCAGAATGGTGTGAAACACCAGCATCTGCGGGTGTCTCCAGCCAAAAATGGCTGCACAGCCGCTCCAGTGCTGGTGTTTGATGCTTGACCTTCTTGTTTTGCCGACAGTGCGGCGTTTTGCGTAAATCGACAACCGCCGATTTATTTTTCGGCCATTTCAGTTGAGGCACCAGACGTTGAGGACAGCCACACCACCAGTGCCGTATCGGCTTCCGCGTAATAGATTTTTATTTGCGCCAGCAGGTTGGTAAGGGTCGCAACCGATTCGGCGTTGATATTGGCGTTGTCCGTTTCCAGTGCGCGCGCGCCCAGTTCCATGTCCTTGCAGATCAGCGCTACCCGCGGGAATCCCATGCTGGCCGACGCACCCCGCAGGCTGTGCGCAGTTTCGGAAAGTGCGTGCCAATCTTTGCGGGCCAGCATGCCTTCCATCAACTCCATGCGCTCGACCGCCTTGGTCTGGAACAGCCGTATCAGCCCGCCGACCGGATCGTCGGCGGCGGTGGCTTCGCCCGACGCGGACGGCAGGTAGCGCAGGTCCTGCAGTTGCTCTATGTCCAGCACCGGGACATTCTCTACACGGGATTGCGCGGATTCATTGCTGGCTGCTGCTGCAGCCGCAGCGGCGACAGGCGTGGAAAGGGCTGCTGCTGCCGCAGACAGCGGAATCGCCACCACCTGCCCACGCTCGGCCCAAGGGGCGGCCATCGTCCGGCTGTGCACGCGTTCGAGCAGTTTCAACAGTTCGCCGCTGCGAATCGGCTTGGACAGGTAGTCATCCATGCCCGCATCCAGGTAGTGCTCGCGATCGCCGGACAGCGCATGTGCCGTCATCGCGATAATCGGCGGACATTTCCGTCCCTGCAATTTCTCACGGATCTCGCGCATCGCTTCGACGCCGTCCAGTTCGGGCATGTGAATGTCCATGAGGATCACGTCGAACTCCTCGGCCAGTGCGCGTTCAACCGCACTGCGGCCATCGCCCACCACGGTGCTCTGGTGGCCCAGGTTGTTCAGCATGCCCTGCACCACGCGCTGGTTCACTTCATTGTCTTCCGCCACCAGCGCATTCAATACAAATTCGCCGCGCTGGATGGCTGTAGTCGCGCGTGCGCGTGCAGGCGTCACCTGTGTGGCGCTGGCGAGGGGGCCGGGGCGGGCAGGACTCGATTGCAGCAGCGCCTGGTATTCACGTTCGTACACCGGTTCGCTGGTGAAGGGACGTGTGGCGATATCGTGGCTGGGCTCGTGAAGAATGGCGCGCATCAGCACGTCAAACAGCCGCGCGCGTCCTGCCGGACGGATCAGGAAAATGTCATGGCGCAACGGCGGCTTGATGCCGCGTGAGGACAATTCCGCGCGCGATACCGACGACTGCAGGATCGAGGGCAGCAGCGTTTCGCCGCGCGTCTTGCGTTCGCGGTCGTCTTCGGTCAGCGCCTTCTGCAATCCTGCTGCTTCGGGCGAGGGCAATACCATATCCGTCACCAGCACATCGAATCGCGGGCCGCGCCGGAACGTTTCTTCGGCTTCCTCGGGCGTGACCACGATGGTGTCGAACCCCCATCGCGCATAGCGCGCCGCCTGGATCGGCCGGCGGCTGGCGTTGCGTTCCACCACCAGCAGGCGCTTGCCGACAAAATCGAAAACATCGCGCTGCATGTACGGCTTCAGCGGGCCACGCGCCATCTGCGTCTGGATGGTGAAGATGAATACCGAGCCCTTGCCTTCGACACTTTCGGCACGGATGTCGCCCCCCATCAGTTGCGTCAGGCGTTTGCAGATCGCCAGTCCCAGTCCGGTGCCGCCATATTTTCGTGTGGTGGAGGCGTCCACCTGCGTGAACGGCTGGAACAATTTGCTGGCGCGGTCCGCCGGGATACCGATGCCGGTGTCGCGTACCTGGCCTTCGAGCTCGATGCCCCCTTCGGCGGTGCGCCTGGCCGTCAGGGTGAATTTGATTTCGCCGCGCGCGGTGAATTTGATGGCATTGGCCAGCAGGTTCAGCAGGATCTGGCGCAGGCGCGTGGCATCGCCGAGTACGTAAAAAGGCACGTCTTCGTTCATCTCGAACAGCAGCGCCAGGTCTTTCTCGCGCGCTTTTTCGGCGACCAGTTCGAACGCTTCCTCAACCACCAGCACCAGCTCGATTGCGACCGATTCCAAGGTCATGTGGCCCGACTCGATCTTGGAAAAATCCAGCACATCGTCGATGAGGCGCAGCAAAGTGTCGCCGGACGCACGGATGAGGCGGATGTAGTCGCGCTGCTCGTCGTTGAGCGTGGTCTCGGAGAGCAGGCTGGTCATGCCCAGCACGCCGTTCAGCGGCGTGCGGATTTCATGGCTCATGGTTGCGAGGAACGATTCCTTCGCGCGCGCCGCCTGCGTGACGCGTACGTTGGCCTCGACCAGTTTCATCTCCGCCTCTTTGCGATCGGTCACGTCGGAAATGGAGCCGACGAAGCGCACGGCGCGCCCGGTGGAATCGCGCTGCGCAATGGCACGCGTGCGCACCCAGATGTAATCGCCGCTCTTGGCGCTGACCCGCGATTCGATATCGAATAGCGGTGTCTCGCTCTTGAAGTGGCTGATCATGTGGTTGCGGAATGCCAGTACATCATCAGGATGCGTGGCCGATTGCCAGTTGAAGCGCGCCGGGAAGCCGCCGTCCGCATAGCCCAGTATTTCGCGGAAGCGGGGCGAGTAATACGCGGTGCCGTCTTCCTTCAGTTCGATGTCCCAGATGCCCTGCTGTGATGAGCGGATCACCAGGTTCAGCTGTTCACGCTGCTGGGCCAGTTCGCGTTCCAGCCGCTTGATGGGCGTCACATCGGTGATGGTGCCGATGAGGCCTTCGACCTTGCCGTCGGAACTTCGCAATACCTGCTTGGCGATGATGGTTTCGAATTGCCTGTCATCGGCATTGACGATGAAGGCCTCGGCCATTTCATACCCGGTTTCGGACGCCAGCAATTTGCGGTCGAGCAGTTCATTCTGTGCGGCAACATCAGGGCGCTGGAATTCACCGTACGATTTTCCGAGGACGTCCTCGCGGCGGCGGCCGGCCAGCTGTTCCCAGGCGCGATTGACCGAAACAAACCGACCCTCGGCGTCCTTGCGAAAGATCGGGCTGGGGTTGAACTCGATAAGGTTTTCCGTGAACTTGGTCTGGTCCTGCAACTTACGCGTCATGCCGGCTGCCAGCGCCTCGGCCTGTTCCCGCAATCGCGTTAGCAACCATATCAGGCCGCCCAGCAAAACCGCACCCAACACGCCGATCAGCAGGATGGTGCGGGGCGTATTGTTTTGCAGCTTTTTCTCAAGTGCCGGGGTCGATGTGGCATGCAGCTTCAGTGATCGCTGGCCGATCGGGATGGCGGCATCGACCGACATTTCAGGCGTAGTCGAGGCGGTCAGCGCGCCCGTCGGCGCGAACGCAGGGCGGTCGCCGTCAAACAGTTCCAGCGTGATCGGAAATTGCTCGGCCTGCACCACGCGCGACATCAGCAGGTTCAGGTCGACAATGGCTATCAGGAAGCCGCGTGGTGGTGTGCGCGGTCCGGCGAGGCTGCGCGCCGCCTCGTCGTCGCCCACCTTGATGACCATGGCGACCGGCGAGTACATGGGCGGCAGGCCATCGATGTTGGGAAGCTTGCGCGAAAGCGCCATGCGATGGCTGGTTTCGGCAATTTTCATGGCGTCGGCAATTTCGGGAATGTCGCGCCAGAGGAAAATGGTCTGGGCCGGCCGGACAGCCGTAAAAACGCTGGTGAGGCGTTCCGTCACGGCGGCAGTTTTCGTCACTGACGGCACGGCCGTCCCTGCAGTCAGGGGTGTAGACGGCACGTATTGCAATGCGATCAAACCGGTGTAGTTCTCGGGAACCGGCATGCGGGCATCAAAAAATGCGTCCCAGGTCGATTGGGTCAGCATCGGCACGGCCACCAGCAACGCCGATGCGCCGTGCATCAGGTCCTCGAAATCGCGGAACTCCCGGCTGATCGCGCGTTGTTCGCCCTGCACGAGCTCGTTGAAACGATCGGTAGCCTCGGCACGTAGCTGGCGGGCGTTCTGGTAGGCAGCCACCAGGGTGGAAAGCAGCAGGGCGCCCAGGATAATCCAGGGGAGTTCTATCTTGCGAAGGCGGCTGGCCGGCTCGGGCGGTTCGGTTGCGGGGCTATCCATGGACGAAGATTACAGGAACGCTGAGAGGTTAAAAAGGTCGAACTGGGGTCAGCCAGTCGACAAATCATATAAAAACGTTATAAAATTCAAAGAGTTTGAAAATACTTCTCATGTATCGGTCAATAAAACGCGTAGCCAGCCGGATTGCTAACCACTCGGCCAAGCGCACCAATCGAACCAACCGGAGCAACAACATGCAGGTTGCTGGGTTTTCTCGTCGTCGTTCGCTGAAGGCCATTGCCATGTGCCTCGCGACCGCCTGCGCGGGCACAACGCCGCTTGCTCGCGCCGACATTTACTCTTTCCGCGATGAAAATGGCGTAACCCATTTTTCGAACATGCCGCACCTGGACCGTCGCTACAAACTGGTCTATCGCATTCCTACCACCGGCCAGTATCGCCCCAATGCCTGGTCCGCCACAGCGCCCACGGCGGTAGATATTTCCCGGCTTGTACCGCTGATTAACGACGCTGCCCGTGCCCATGGGCTGGATCCCAAGCTGGTGCACGCGGTGATTCGCGCCGAATCGGGCTACAACGCCAATGCCGTTTCTTCCAAAGGTGCCGTCGGACTGATGCAGCTGATCCCGGCGACCGCACAGCGCTACGGTGTGCAGAACAGCTACGACCCTACCCAGAATATCCAGGGCGGGACGCGTTATCTCAAAGACCTGATGAAAATGTTCAATGGCAACCTGGAACTGGCAATCGCCGGATACAACGCCGGGGAAAACGCCGTTATCCGCGCAGGCAATCGCGTGCCGCCGTATCCCGAGACGATGGCGTATGTGCCGAAGGTGATGAGTTTTTATCGCAGCCCGGAATTGAGCAAGTTCTAGCTTGTCGCCACGAAAAAAAGGCCGCTAGCGCGGCCTTTTTTTATGGTTTTTCCGTTGCAGATCAATACAGATCAATCATCACCCGCGACCGGCGCGGCGACGCCACCCGCTGGCGGTGCGTGTCCCGCATGCCCCGGTTCGGAAGCGGCCAGTGCGTCATGCTGGTGATTGCGCGCAAAGATCGTATAAAACGTCGGCACCACGAACAGCGTAAGCACCGTACCCAGGCTCATGCCGCCAACGATTACCCAGCCAATCGTTTGCCGCGATTCCGCACCTGCTCCGCGCGCCAGCGCGAGAGGAATCGCACCCAGCACCATCGCGCCGGTGGTCATCAGGATGGGGCGCAACCGTAATGTGGCCGATTCAATCACTGCTTCGCGCAAAGCCATGCCACGTTCCTGCAACTGGTTGGCGAATTCCACGATCAGGATGCCGTGCTTGGTGATCAATCCAACCAGCGTGATCAGGCCGATCTGGCTGTAGACGTTCAACGATCCCCCCGTCAGCCACAGCGCCAGCAGTGCACCCGTCATCGACAGCGGCACCGTCAGCATGATCACGAACGGATCGACAAAACTCTCGAACTGCGCGGAGAGCACCAGGTAGATAAACGCCAGCGCCAATACGAACGTGAGATAGATGCTTCCCGAGGAATCGCGGAATTCACGCGATTGCCCGGAGAGATCGCTCTGCACCGTCGGCGGCAGTGCGCGCTTGGTCGCGTCCTTCATGAAATCGATGGCGTCCTTGATGGCGTAGCCGGGGGCCAAATTAGCGTCGATACGCGCCGCACGCAGTTTATTGAAATGGTTAAGGCTGCGCGGCGCGACCGATTCGCGCACGGACAACAGGTTGGACAACTGCACCATTTCGTTATTGCGGCCGCGCACATAAATGTTGGTGATGTCATCGGGGTTGGAACGGTCAACATCGGCCACCTGCACAATCACGTCGTACTGTTCGCCGTCCCGCTTGAATCGCGTAACCTGCCGCCCGCCGAGCATGGTTTCCATGGTGCGGCCGACGGCTTCGACATTGGCGCCCACGTCCGAAATCTTGTCGCGATTCACGGAAACCTTGAGCTCCGGCTTGTTGAGGCGCAAGTCCGAATCCACGTCGAGCAGGCCGGGATTTTTTGCGGTTTCGGCGATCAGCCGGTCGACGTACTGCTGCAGTTCTCCGTACGGCGCGGAGGTCATGATCACAAACTGCAAAGGCTTGTCTCGTCCCTGGCCCAGCGAAGCGGGGCTGACCGCAAACGCATTCACGCCGGCAAGGTTGCGGAATTTGGGCATCAGTTCACGCGCCACATCCTGCTGGCTGCGGGTGCGTTCGTTCCAGTCCTTCAGGCGCAGGATCACGCGGCCATCGGAAACGGTGGGGAAGCCGACAATGGAGTTGTAGCGCACCATCTCCGGGATTTCGCGGTACATGTCCTCGATGCGCTGCACGTATCCCGAGGTGTAGCTGACCGTGGAGCCTTCGGGTGCCGAGACGATGCCGAAAATAATGCCGCGGTCTTCAACCGGGGCGAGCTCCTGCTTGAGGCTGAAAAACAGTGGCACTGCCAATGCCACGAATACGAACCAGATCACCACACCGATGGCCCGGTTGCGCAGCAACCGCGTGAGCGTGCGCTGGTACAGCTGCGTGATTCGCGTCAGCACCGATTCGATGGCGTTATAGACACGGCCATGCTTGACGTCGTGCTTGAGGATCAGCGAGCACAGCATGGGTGAAAGCGTCAGCGCCACGAAACCCGACACCACCACCGCACCCGCCAGCGCCAATGCGAATTCGATAAACAGGCGGCCGGTGCGGCCGGTGGCGAATGCCAGCGGTGCGTACACCGCCGCGAGGGTCAGCGTCATGGCGATGACGGCAAACGCAATTTCACGCGCACCCTTGATCGCGGCGTCGAATCGCTTCATGCCCGATTCAAGGTTGCGATAGATATTTTCCAGCACGACGATGGCGTCATCCACCACCAGGCCAATCGCCAGCACCATCGCCAGCAGGGTCAGCGTGTTGATGCTGAAATTGAACACGTACATCATCGCGCACGCGCCGATCAGCGACACCGGGATGGTGATGAGCGGAATGATGGTCGCGCGCAAATTGCGCAGGAACAGGAAGATGACCAGCGCAACCAGGATTACCGCTTCCCAGATGGTGCCGAATACGGCCTTGATGGCTTGTTCAATAAACAGCGAGGTGTCGTACACCACCTCGAGTTTCATGCCGGGCGGCAACGATTTCTCCAGCTCTTTTGTTTCGTTGCGGATGGCGACCGACAGCTCGAGTGGATTGGCCGTCGATTGCTTGACCACCGCCAGCGTGGCGGCATTGCGGCCGTAGTAACGGGCAAGTATGCGTTCGTCGATGGGCGCGATTTCGGCGCGTGCTACGTCGCGCAGGCGCACAGGATAGCCGGCGACATCCTTGATCACGATATTGTTGAACTGCTCCGGCGTCTGCAGATCGGTCTGCGCGAGCACAGAAAATTCGCGCGATTTACTCTCGATGCGGCCCGCCGGCACTTCCACGTTCTGGCGGCGCAGGGCGTCCTCGACATCCGCCGGCCCCAGCTTGTACGCAGCCAGCTTGCTTCGATCCAGCCAGATGCGCATGGAGATCTTGCGTTCACCGAAGATGCGCACGTCGGCAGCGCCGGGCAGCGTGGAGAAGCGCGGCTTGATATAGCGGTTGGCGTAATCGGATACTTCGAGCGGGGTGTGCTTGTCGCTGTAGAACGCCACAAAAATGATCGGGTCGGCATCGGCCTCGACCTTGGCGATGATGGAATCGTCGGCCGCTTCCGGCAAGCGGCCACGCACGCGCGCCACCTTGTCCCGCACATCGGCCGCCGCAGAGTCGGGATCGCGCGTCAGCTTGAATTTGACATTGATCTGGCTGCGTTCGGCGCGAGATTGGGAGGTCATGACATCGACGCCCTCAATGCCGGACAGCGAATCTTCCAGCACTTTGGTGATGGTCGATTCGACGACTTCAGCGGAGGCGCCCGTATAGACCGTCTCCACGCTCACTACCGGCTCATCAATCTTCGGGTATTCGCGAACTGAAAGCCGGCTATAGGAAATCAGCCCGATCAACAGCACACCGAGGCTCAACACGGTGGCGAAGACCGGACGGCGTATGCATAACTCGGGCAGTGTCATGATTTCGCGCCAGCTTTCACCGGCGTACCGGCAGCCGGCATGGCCTTGTCTTCTTCACGCGCCGATTTGGTATCGGCTGAGGGTGCCGCGGGATCACCGGCAACCTTCACCAGCGCGCCATCGCGCAATTTAAGCTGGCCTGCGGTCACCACCACATCGCCCACCTTCAATCCCTGGACGATTTCGACCTGTCCCTCACGCCGCTGGCCGATATCGACCTTGAAGCGCTGGGCGCGGCCATCGACGACCTTGAAAAGATACTGCTCATCGCCGACCGGGATAAGGGACTGCTCCGGCACGGCGACCGAATCCTGTTCGCTGCCGAACAGCAGTCGCACGCGCGCAAACATGCCGGGCCGCAGGTGCGCCTCATTGTTCTTGACAATGGCGCGGATGACGATGGAGCGGCCGTTGCTGTCCACCAGCGGATTGATGGCGAATACTTTTCCCTGGAAAGTCTGGTTGGGAAATGCATCGAGCGTAATCTGCAGCGACTGTCCAGTTGCGACCTGTTTCAAATACAGTTCCGGCACCTTGAAATCCACTTTCAGGGGATCCACGCCCTCAAGATTGACGATATCCTGGCCGTCCTTCACATAGTCACCGATGCTGACCTGGCGCAGACCGACGATGCCCGGGAAGGGCGCCTTGATTTCGAGCTTGGTCAGCCGTGCCTGCGAGAGGTCGTGGTTGGCTTGCGCGATCTTGTAATTGCTTTCGGCTTCGTCGCGTGCCTGGGCGGAAATAAATCCTTTTGTGAACAAATCGCGCGAACGATCCAGCCGGCTCTTGTTGAGCGCGAGATTGGCTGCCGTCTGCTCAACTTCGGCGCGCTGCACGGAGGTGTCGAAACGAATCAAGGTTGCGCCGGTGGTCACACGCTCGCCCTCGCGAAAGCCGATGTGGACAATGCGCCCCGCCACTTCAGGCCGGATCGTCACCGATTCATCTGAGCGCAGCGATCCCACGGCGGTAATACCCTGCGACATACGCACCGGTTTCACCGTCGCCGCCTCAATCACAATCGCATTGGCCGGGGCCGCCTTGGTGGCGGGCTGTGCCGCAGCGTTTTTCGAGGAATCGGCGCCGGATTGGCTCTTGCCGAGCCAATAACTTCCACCCACCAGTAACACACCGGCAACAGCGCCGGCAAACATGTATGTTTTTTTCATTTCAGCTTAAATTTGGGTTTACGCGCTGCAAAAGTACGAAATTTCGACACAACCGCTTTCCAGCACCGGATATAGCGCGCCCGGCGCAATTACGGCAATACCGCAACCACGCATTATCCTATCTTCAGCTTCTCGCCGAAACGATGCCTGTCAATTTGTAGCGGCTCCTTGGGTCGACCTGAATCGCGGGCAGGTCTCAGTAGCCGGCGTTGCGCAACCGTCAGGCCGGCACGTCCGGCATCAACTGCGCCTCCAGGAAAGACACCTGGTCTTTTAACAGCAGCTTGCGTTTTTTGAAGCGCTTTAACTGCAGTTCATCGTGAACCGGCGTGGCAACCAGCACGCTGATGGCCAGGTCCAGGTCCCGGTGCTCCTGCTTGAGTTCGATGATCCGGCGCTCAATGGCCGCGATGGTTTCGGTGCTTTCCATATTCTTTCGCTACGGTATTCATTCACTATACCGCCGCCATCCGTTATTTGCATCCGGTCATGCCGCGTTCGCGTGGTTGATTTTTTTGTTACGCCGTTGTCAAATGTCCGGCGAGGGAGGATCTGCAGCTCGCTTTTTTGCAAGGCAAGCGCAGGGCCAGGTAGCCAGCACCAAAAGTACCAAAAGCACCCAAAACAATGCATAAAAAATGGACGGGTACACGACCATGCAGGTGCGGCGCAACGATTTCGACGTAACCAACCGTATCCAGACGACCGATCCTGCCGCGGTGCAGCGCGAGATCGCACGCCTGTTTCGTTTGCTGTATCCGGGCGCCGCACATGGCGGGATGGATACCGCCTTCCTCGACATGGCGCGCCTCTATCGCGGCGACTACCCCGGTTACATGGCGTGCGACACGTCCTACCACGATGTCCAGCATGTGCTCGACGTGACGCTGGCGATGGCGCGCCTCATGGATGGTTATGAGCGCTCACGCCGCGATACGCCGGCACTGGGCGTGCGCCTGTTCCAGCTGGGCATCGTCACGGCCCTGTTTCACGATATCGGCTACATTCGCGCCACCGGCGATACGGTCGCCCGGAACGGCGCCGAATATACAATCAATCATGTATCGCGCGGCGCGGCATTCCTGACCCACTACCTGCCGCAGATCGGCATGAGCGAAATGGCCGTGGCCGGGGCGGAGCTGGTGCATTTCACCGGCTTTGAAAAACGCGTCGGCGAAATCCTGATCCAGGATCCGCTGCTGCGCATGCTGGGCAGCCTGCTCGGTTCGGCCGACATCATTGCGCAGATGTCCGACCGCTGCTACCTGGAAAAATGCCGCGATCGCCTGTATCCCGAATTTGTCGCCGGTGGTATCGCGGTGAAGAGCACTGAAAAAGGTGAAGAAGTGGTATTCCAGTCGGGCGATGATCTCGTCCGCAAGACCCCCGCGTTTTTCGACACGGCGGTCAATCGCCTTGAATACGACCTGGGTGGCGCCTACAATTATGCGGCCACGCATTTCGGCGGCTTCAATCTCTACATGCACGCCGCCACCAAGAACGTGCATTTCGCCAAGCAGATCAGCTCAAGCAATACCTATGAGTTGCGGCGCACGCCGCCTGAGGCATTGACAGGCTACGGGCAATAGTTCGCTGTCGGGCTATCGCGAAGGCCCGCGTTGGGCTGCTGCCACTAGCGCGCTGTCAGGTGACTACACCAGCCCGCTATTGCGCGGTTTCACTTCCACTGCTGCACCGCAGCACAGCCTGTGCTTTCCAACTCTCAAGCCTTGCCTGTACCATGCTCCCACATCGCGAGCTCCCCGGTGCCGGAAAGCCAGCTAAGGCCATGGTGCAAATGAAGGGCGCCGCAGCAGTCCACTGCGTAGAGTGTGAATTGGAGGAGTCCGTTTGAAGCCGACCGATATTGGCCGCCCCGACTATTTTCATAAAGTCGTTGATTGTCAGTGGGCGTGTCCAGCTCACACCCCCGTCCCCGAATATATCCGCCTCATCGCCGCCGGTCGTTACAGCGACGCATACATGGTCAACTGGCAGTCGAATGTGTTTCCCGGCGTTTTGGGACGCACCTGCGATCGGCCTTGCGAACCGGCATGCCGCCGCGGGCGCGTGGAGGAAGAGAATTCCGCCAAACCCGAACCCGTCGCCATCTGCCGCCTGAAGCGCGTCGCCGCCGACAACAAGGACGACATACGCCATCGCCTGCCGCAGCCGCCTGCCAAGAAAAATGGCAAGCGCATCGCCTGTGTGGGTGCGGGTCCCGCCTCGCTAACAGTCGCACGCGATCTCGCGCCGAACGGCTACCAGGTCACCGTGTTCGACGGCGATACGCGTGCCGGCGGCATGATCCGCAGCCAGATCCCGAAATTTCGCTTGCCTGAATCGGTGATCGATGAAGAGGTAGGCTACATCCTCGATCTCGGCATCGAATTCAAAAGCTGCCATCGCATCGACAGTTTGAAAAGCCTGCTCACCGAAGGCTACGACGCCGTATTTGTCGGCTCGGGCGCCCCGCGTGGTCGCGACCTTGATTTGCCCGGCCGCAAGGAAGCTGCCGCCAATATTCACATCGGCATCGACTGGCTCGCCAGCGTCTCCTTCGGACACACCTCAAAAATCGGCAAGCGTGTCATCGTGCTCGGTGGTGGAAATACCGCCATGGATTGCTGCCGCTCATCGCGCCGGCTGGGTGGTGACGACGTCAAAGTCATCGTGCGTTCCGGTTTCGAGGAAATGAAAGCCTCACCGTGGGAAAAAGAAGATGCCATGCACGAAGGCATCCCCATCCACAACTACCTCGTGCCGAAAGCCTTCACGCATGAGAACGGCAAACTCACCGGCGTGACGTTTGAAAAAGTGGCGCCGCAAAAAGATGAAAAAGGCCGCCGCAGTCTCGTTGCTACCGGTGAAGCGGAGGTGCATTTCGAATGCGATGACGTGCTGGTCGCCGTCGGCCAGGAGAATTCTTTCCCGTGGATCGAACGCGAACTGGGCATGGATTTCGACCAGTGGGGCATGCCGGTCGTCAACAAGGAAACACACCAGTCCTCGATCACCAATGTTTTCTTCGGCGGTGATGCTGCATTCGGGCCGAAGAACATCATCTGGGCCGTCGCACACGGACATGAAGCGGCAATCTCCATCGACAAATTCTGCCAGGGCGAAGACGTTGCCGATCGTCCGCCGCCGATGGTGCACCTGCTCAGCCAGAAGATGGGCATTCACGAGTGGAGCTA
>JBDTWS010000023.1:0-31527 GCA_040006575.1 Betaproteobacteria bacterium | reverse complement strand
CAGCAGTAGCCAATGCCGGGCCTGCACGTCCCTGCCGCGCCATCTGGTAGCCATCCAGCGCCGTCACCACCGAGGACGATTCTCCCGGGATATTGATCAGGATGGCGGTGGTCGAGCCGCCGTACTGCGCACCGTAATAAATACCGGCCAGCATGATCAACGAGGATTCGGGTGGCAGGGTAAATGTCGCCGGCAGCAACATGGCGATGGTGGCCACCGGCCCGATGCCGGGTAGCACGCCGATCAGTGTCCCCAACAGGCAGCCGATCAGGCAATAGAGGAGATTGTTGAGCGTCAGCGCAACGGTGAAACCCAGCGTGAGATTGGCAATAAGTGCGTCCATGTCTTCCCCTTACCAGCCGATGAATTCAGGCCAGATCGGGAACGGCAGTTTCAGCCCGTACACAAATACCGCCACCGATGCGATAGCAAGGACAACACCGGATATCACGGCTTCCCGCCATTTGAATTCATGGCCGCCGAAGGCGGAAACCATGACCAGCACGATGATCGAGATCGCGAGGCCGGCCCATTTCGCGATCAGGCCGAAAATGACGAATGCGCCCAGCACCCAGATCAGCGGCCGCCATGCAAATTTATTGACAGGCCCGCCGGACGATGCAAGCGCCTGCACGACGATCAGCAATCCCAGCGCGCCCATCATCAGGCCGAGCACAAACGGGAAGTAACCGGGGCCCATGCGGCTCGTGGTACCCATCGGGTATTCAAATACTTTCACGATGACGGCAAATGCGAATCCGGTTACGGCGAACATCACACCCGACCAGAAGTCTTTCGGATTTTTAAGATTCACTGCGCCCCCTCCGAGGAAGTATTATTTATTTGCTGACCGATTCTATATTACATCTCGATCTGCAAGGTGTAGTCGGACCGCCCACTTTTGTAATAACACTCACGCGCGCTTTTGAAACATCGCCCGCATCGCCGGCCCGCCCCACACCCTGCAGGAATTGTCGCTGCTACTTGACGAGGCCCATGCGTTTCGCGGTCTCGATGTAGATCTTGCCGCGCTCGGCCATGAAGGCCTGCATCTTGTCCACGCCGACATCGACCAGCTCGAATCCGCCATCCGCCATGCGCTGGCGGAATTCGGGATCCTTGTTGATGTCGAGGCAGATGTCCGAGATCTGCTTGCGCATTTCCGGCGTCGCTGATTTCGGCAATGCGATGCCGCGATAGGCGCCGTCAATCCAATCGATGCCGAGCTCCTTGAACGTCGGCGTATCGGGGAATTGCGGATGACGTTTTTCGGTCGCAATCGCCAGCATGCGGGTACGGCCTTTTTGCGAAATGGCGAGGGTCACGTAGGACATGGCCATGCTGACATGCCCGCCAAGGAGTGATGCGACCAGGTCGCCCGTTCCCTTGAACGGGACGTAGGTAGTCTTCACACCGGCCGCACCATTGAAACGTTCCGTGGCCATGTGATTGGCGGAATTGGTGCCCGAGCCGGCGATGCTGACCTCGCCCGGCTTTTCCCTGGCCGCCTTCACCAGGTCCTGGTATGTCTTGAACGGGCTCTCACTTCGCACCACGATGGCATCGGGCGTGTAGTGGAAGAAGCAGACGTTCTGCAAATCTTCCGTCTTGTACTGCACCGTGCCCTCCAGCGGCTGCAACACAATATGCGGCAGGTTGGTGCTCATCCATGTGTAGCCGTCGCCGGGATAGGTATTGGTCTGCGACCACGCCAGCGCACCACCGGCACCGGGCTTGGATTCGACAATCAGTTCCTGGCCGAATTTTTTCTTGAACACGATCTGCTGGAATCGTGCCGCGATGTCGGACTCACCGCCGGGCGCAAACGGCACGATGTACTTGACCGGTTTCTCCGGATAAACAGCGTGCGCACTGGGCGCAAGTGCCATGCTGCTGATGGCGATGCAGATCGATAAAAACAGGGGACGCTTCGCTGGCAATTTCATCTCTCGCTCCTCGGGATTGTTGTTACGTTCGACGGTTGCCTACAGCGCATCCGCAATGGCTTTGCCGACATCCTGGGTACTTGCTTTGCCGCCCATGTCGGGTGTGCGCGGTCCTTCTGTGAGGACGCGTTCGATCGCTGTCACGATAGCATCCGCCGCATCCTTGTGTCCAAGATGTTCCAGCATCATGGCGCCCGACCAGATCTGGCCGATGGGATTGGCGATATTTTTCCCGTAAATATCCGGCGCGCTGCCGTGCACCGGTTCGAAGCAGGATGGGAATTCGCGCTCGGGATTGAGATTGCCCGACGGTGCAATGCCGATGGTACCGGTGCACGCGGGACCGAGGTCGGAAAGGATATCGCCGAACAGGTTCGAGCCCACCACGACGTCGAACCAGTCGGGATGCTGGACAAAATGCGCGGTCAGGATATCGACGTGATATTGCGTGGTGCGGATGTCGGGATATTTCGCCGACATTTCCTTGAAGCGTTCATCCCAGTACGGCATGGTGATGGCGATGCCGTTGGACTTGGTGCATGAGGTGACGTGTTTCTTTTCACGCGTGCGGGCCAGCTCAAATGCGTACTTCATGATGCGGTCGACACCGCGCCGGGTGAAGACAGTTTGCTGCATGCATATTTCATGTTCGGTCCCGCCGTAGAGCCGGCCGCCGATGGAAGAATATTCGCCCTCGTTGTTCTCGCGCACCACCCAGAAATCGATATCACCGGGTTTGCGTCCCGCCAGTGGCGAAGGAATGCCGGGCATCAGGCGCACCGGGCGCACGTTGGCGTAGAGCTGGAATTCACGGCGGATGGGAATCAGCAATCCCCATAGTGAAATGTGATCAGGCACGCCGGGGAATCCGACGGCGCCCAGGAAAATCGCGTCGTGATGGCGGATTTCGGCGAGGCCGCCATCCGGCATCATTTTTCCGTGCGCCGCCAGGTAATCGCAGCTCCAGGGTTTTTCATCGAACTGGAAGCCGATGTTGAATTTGCGTCCCGCCGCCTCCAGCACGCGCAGGCCTTCGGGTACGACTTCCTTGCCGATGCCGTCACCGGCGATGACGGCGATTTTATGGGTCTTCATTTTTTTGCTCGCTCCGTTTTAACTATTTCAAGACCGGTGATCTTGAGTCGATTTTCAACACATAACTCCAGCACTGGCGCGGCTCTCCAGCCATTTTCATGCCACGAACCGCTCCAGCGCTGGACTTCACCTGAAGAAATCCTGCATTTCCTTCAATAGCAACTCCGGTCGTTCCTCCGGAATGTAGTGCCCGCATGGCACGGTATTCCCGCTCACCTCAAAATCCCCCTGCGTGACGGCGCGCCAATCTTCCACCGGTTTGAAACACCGGTTGACCACCCCGAATTCCCCCCACAGCGCGCGCACGTCGCAGGCAATTTTCTTTCCGGCGGCGCGGTCCGCGCGATCATGCGTGAGATCAATGCCGGCCGCCGCACGGTAGTCCTCGCACATGGCGTGCATGGTGGCGGGATCGCTCACGTATGAAAGATACGCGGCGTACGTCTCATCGGTAAACGGCGTGAGGCCGGCATGGCCCCAGCCGATTTTCTTTTTCAGGTACGTCTCCGGCGCAGCGGCGACCATCGATTCCGGAAACGGTGAAGGCTGGATCAGGAAAAACCACCACCAATAGGCGCGCGCAAAATCCATGCTGGTCTGCTCGTACATCGTCAGTGTCGGCGATATATCGAGCAGCATGAGTTTTTTCACGGCGTCGGGATGATCGACCGCCAGGCGGTGAGCGACACGGCCGCCGCGATCATGGCCGCACAGGAAGAAATGTTCGAATCCCAGTTGCGCCATCACCTCAAGCTGGTCCTGCGCCATGGCGCGTTTGCTGTAGTTACCGTGGTCTGGAGCGCCAATTAGTTTTTCACTTTGGCCGTAACCGCGCAGGTCGGTGACGACCACGGTAAATTGCTTCGCCAGTTCCGGTGCCACACGATGCCAGATCAGGTGCGATTGCGGATAGCCGTGCAACAGCAACAGCGGTGGGCCACTGCCGCCCACCAGCGTATGGATTTCCACGCCATTGGCGCGCAGGCGTTTCTGTGTGAAGGTGGGGAACATGCGTGTTTATAGCGCAAACAGGTCGCCGCCGAGTTGACATACCGCAACGGACACGGTCGATTGGACTACAGAATCTTGCGCAATTCCGTCTTCAGCACTTTGCCGTAATTGTTTTTTGGCAAGGCGGGCAGCATGCGGTATTCCTTGGGACGCTTGAAGCGTGCGATGCGCTCGAGGCAGTACTGGTCGAGTTCGCTGCTGTCGAGCGCCGCGCCCTCACGCGCCACCACAAACGCCACCACCGTCTCGCCCCATTCTGCGTCGGGCCGTCCGACGACGGAGACTTCGAGCACGGACGGGTGCAGCAGCAACGCTTCTTCCACTTCGCGCGGATAAATATTGGAGCCGCCCGAAATAATCACATCCTTGCTGCGGTCTTTCAGTGTGAGGAAACCATCCTCATCCATGGCGCCGAGGTCGCCGGTGTATAGCCAGCCCTCTTTCAGCGATTGCGCAGTCGCTTCCGGATTGCTCCAGTAGCCGGACATCACCGTATCGCCACGCACCAGGATTTCGCCTGATTCACCCGCCGGCAGCGCATCGCCGTTTTCGTCGGCGACCCGCACTTCCATGCCACTGTGCGCGACGCCCACCGACGCCAGCCGCACCTCGTGGCGGGGATGCGCGCTATCGGCATGATGGAATCGCGACAGCGCGGTGATCGTCATCGGACTCTCGCCCTGTCCGTATATCTGTACAAATTTTTGGCCAAAGGTGTCGAGCGCTTCTTTCAGATCCGACAGATACATCGGCCCACCGCCATAGACGATGGTTTTGAGATTGGCGAAGCCCTCCGCACCGCCATGCTGTGCAACGTGCGCGGTCAGCCGCTTCACCATGGTGGGCGCGGCGAACATCGCGAGGCCACTGTGCGTTTTCAGCAGCTCGATGATTTCGGCCGGATCGAAGCCGCCTGAATCCGGAAACACCTGCGCAGCACCACGAAGGACATGCGCGAAATTGTAGAGGCCGCTGCCATGCGAAACGGGTGCTGCGTGCAGGATGCAATCGCTGCACTCGACACTGTCCACATCGGTGAAATAGTTGAACGTCATCGCCGCCAGGTTGCGATGCGACAGCATGGCGCCCTTGGGTTTTCCGGTGGTGCCGCTGGTATAGAAAAGCCACGCCAAGTCTTCGGGCTCGCGCGCCGCCAGTGCGGCGGACGCACCGTTGCGCATGGCAAGGCAGGCGGGTGATCCCAGCACAATGAGAGGCTGTTCAGGCGGATTTTCATCGGATGCGTTCGCTTCACGCCGGGCCGCATCCAGCGCTGCAGCCCACTCACTCGAGACGAATGCAAGCGAAACTTGTGCATCGTCAAAGATGAAAGCCGCTTCGCGCGCATGCAGCTTGGCATTGATCGGCACGGCGACACATCCCGCCCACCAGATGCCGTAAAGCGCCTCCATGCAATCGGGATGATTTGCCGCCAGCAGCGCGATACGGTCGCCGGGACGGCAATGAAATTGGGTCGCGAGCGCATGTGCGATTGCCGCCGCGCGACGAGCGAATTCGCGATACGAAACGGCATTGCGCACATCGGCGCCCTGCACCAATGCGTTGTGTGCGGAAAAAGTGTTTGCCGTCCTGGCCAGCCAGTTCGCGATATTCATAACGTAAAATGGTAGTTCATTTTTCGTCCTCGTCCACTCTAGCCACCCTACCCGCCCTACCCACCCTCCTGACTGCTTGCGTCGCCGTGCCGAAGTCACTGGCCTGTGCAACGCGCAGTTCACGTATCGTCCGGCACATGCCCTCCCCGACTCCCGCTACCGAGCCATCCTCATCGTCCACCGAGTCCGCGTTCATCGCCTGGATGCCGGGCATCTTTGTCGTGTTGTGGAGCACGGGCTTTATCGGCATGCGCTTCGGCACGCCTTTCGCCGAACCCTTCACCTTCATGATGTACCGCATGTGCATCGTCGTCTCGATCCTGGGCGTGATCGCGCTGGCGACGCGCGCACCGTGGCCGCGCAGCCTGCGCGAAGCGGGACACATCGCCATCGCCGGCCTGCTGGTACATGCGACCTATCTGTGCGGCGTGCTCTACGCCATCAATCTCAAACTACCGCTGGGATTCGTCGCCTTGCTGACCGGGCTGCAACCCATTCTCACCGCCGTATTCGCGAACGTCTTCCTGCATGAAAAACTGAATTTGCGGCAATGGGCCGGCATGGCGCTGGGGCTGACCGGCGTGGTGCTGGTGGTGGCCAGTAAATTCACGCTGGGAAATTTCAATGCGCCCGCGCTGGGCTTCGCGGCCATTGCGCTGCTGGGCATCACCTTCGGCACGCTGTACCAGAAACGTTTTTGTGCGCAGATGGATTTGCGCACCGGTGGTGTCGTCCAGTTTTCGGCGACCGGGCTGGTGATGACGATCCTGGCGTTCGCCGTGGAAACCCGCGAAGTGCAGTGGACCGGGCAATTTATTTTCGCGCTGCTGTGGCTGGCCCTCGTGTTGTCGATCGGCGCCATCAGCCTCCTGTACCTGATGATCCGGCGCGGCGCGGCATCGAAAGTGGCCAGCCTGTTTTTTCTCACGCCGTCGGTCACCGCAGTGATGGCATACCTGCTGTTCAACGAAGCGCTGACCTGGCTGGCGGTGGCGGGACTGCTGGTGACCTCGGTGGGTGTGGCGATGGTGATGCGCAGCCCGCGGAAGTAAAACACCAGCACCGGCGCGGCTTGCAGGCCATTTTCGCCCCGGGACGCGCGCCAGTGCTTGAGTTATTACCTGAAAAAACCGGCAGTGTGCCAAGTGGCCCAGCTACACCGCCTGCTAGAATTCCCCCTCAATTGCAGATACCAGGAACGGCCATGCGCACCCTCGAACAGCAGATCACGCAGTACGCCGCCTACCACCGCGACCGGCGCAATATCTTCACGCATTTTTTCGGCGTGCCGATGATCGTGTTTGCCGTGGTGCTGGCACTGGTTCCGCTGGTCATCGGCGGCGTGAACGCGGCGCTGATTGCGCTGGCGATGGCGGCGGTCTATTACGTTTTCCTCGACGTGGCACTCGGCACCGCGATGCTCATTTTCCTGTTCGTCTGCTATCTCATTTCCATTTACATCAATGCGCGCATCGGCCATGCGGGTGCGGTGGTCGGCATCGCGGCCGTGGTATTCATCGTGGGCTGGGTCATCCAGTTTGTGGGCCACAAATACGAAGGTATGAAGCCCGCTTTCCTGGACGACATCATGGGACTGCTGATCGGCCCACTGTTTGTGATGACCGAAGTCTTCTTCCTGCTGGGCTTGAAGGCGAACCTCAAGAAATATGTGGAGGATCGCGTCGGCCCCACGCTGGCCGAGCGAAACGGCGCACCCATCGGCCCACAGGCGTAGTTACGGGTGAGCGACACATTGGTGCAGGTGAGCGACACACTGGCGCTCGCGCGTGAACTGATTTCGCGCCGTTCCCTCACCCCCGACGACGCGGGCTGCCAGGCCATCATCATCGACCGGCTGCAGGCGGTGGGCTTCGACATCGACGAGATTAATGCTGAGGGTGTGAGCAACCTGTGGGCGCGGCACGGCAGTGGAAGGCCGCTGGTCTGTTTCGCCGGGCACACCGATATCGTACCAACTGGTCCGCTCGATAAATGGCACCACGATCCGTTTACGCCGCAGGAGATGGCGGGACGTTTGTATGGACGCGGCGCGGCGGACATGAAGTGCGGCGTTGCCGCATTCACCACAGCGGCGGAACGATTCGTCCGGCAATATCCCGGCCATGCCGGATCCATCGCGCTACTCATCACCAGTGATGAAGAAGGCCCGGCCATCAACGGCACCGTCAAAGTCGTCGATTGGCTGAAGTCGCGCGGCGAGCGCATCGATTACACCATCGTCGGCGAACCTTCTTCGACGAAAAAATTTGGCGACACCATCCGCAACGGCCGCCGCGGATCACTGTCCGCGCGCCTGGTTGTGAAGGGTATCCAGGGACACATCGCCTACCCGCACCTGGCAAAAAATCCCATTCACCTGGCTGCACCCGCGCTGGCCGAACTGGCCGCCACCGTATGGGACAACGGCAATGAATATTTTCCCGCCACCAGTTTCCAGATCTCCAATATCTACGGCGGCACCGGTGCGTTCAACGTCATTCCCGGCACGGTGGAGGTGCATTTCAATTTTCGTTTCGCCACGGCCAGCACGCGCGAAAGCCTGCAGAGCCGCACGGAGGAAATCCTCAAGCGCCATGGACTGGATTTCGATATTTCCTGGACGCTGGGCGGCAGGCCATTCCTGACACCGCACGGTGCGCTGGTCGATGCACTGTCGCTCGCCGTAAAGGAGGTAACGGGTATCCAGCCTGCGCTGTCAACCGGTGGCGGCACATCCGATGGCCGCTTTATTGCCGACATATGCGACCAGGTGGCCGAGTTCGGCCCGATCAACGCAACGATTCATCAACTGAATGAATATGTTGATGTCGCGGACGTAGAGTCGCTGCAGGAAATTTATTTCCGCACGCTGCAAAAGCTGCTGGTGCCACGTGACTGAGGCCGTGCAACCTGTGCGCGATTTGGAGACGCTGGGCGAAGCCGTTGAATTCGCCGAATCGTCTTTCCTCGACGCGGATCTTTTTTTCGGCCACGGCATGGCGACCGCATTTGACGAGGCGGTCTACCTGGTCCTGCACACGCTGCAACTGCCCCTCGACGAACTCGACTCGGTGTGGGAACGCAAACTGGCCACGGGTGAATCCGACGCGATTTGCCGCATCGTCGGGCGGCGCGTGGATGAACGCATTCCTGCCGCCTACCTGACGCATGAAGCGTGGCTGGGACCGTATCGTTTTTATATCGACGAGCGCGCCATCATCCCGCGTTCTTTTATTGCCGAACTGCTGCACGACGAACTGTCGCCGTGGATCGCCGATCCCGATGAAGTCCGCTCGGCGCTCGATTTATGCACCGGCTCCGGCTGCCTCGCCATCCTCACTGCGCTGACATTTCCCAATGCCGGCGTCGATGCCGTGGATTTGTCCAGCGGCGCGCTCGAGGTGGCCAAACAAAACGTGGGCGATTATGAATTGAACAGCCGCGTGAAATTGATCGCGTCCGATATGTGGACCGCGCTTGCAGGCAGGAAATACGATCTCATCGTCACCAATCCACCCTATGTGACCGGCGCATCGATGGCTGCGTTGCCCGACGAATATCATCGTGAACCCGCCATGGCGCTGGCCAGCGGAGAGGATGGACTGGATCACGTGCGCACGATCCTGCGCGAAGCGCCGGCGCACCTGAACGACGGCGGCCTGCTGGTGGTGGAAGTGGGATTCAACCGCGACGGAGTCGAGGCGGCGTTTCCGCATTTACCGTTCACCTGGGCGGAAGTCAGCGCAGGCGATGAAGTGGTGTTCCTGTTGACGCGTGAAGAACTGGTGACGGCACAGCAGCGCGGCTAGCCTCAGACTCAAAAACGCAGGGCCTAGAAATTTCCTTCGTTGCCGCCGCCGGAATTTCCACCTTCATTGCCACCGCTATTTCCACCTTTATTGCCGCTGCTGTCACCACCCTCATTGCCCGGATTGCCACGGTTGCCGCGGGAGTCACCTTCATTCCCGCCCTGCGTCCCGCCGCCAGAATTTCCACCTTCGTTATTTCCACCGCCTTCGCCCGGCTCGCGCTTGCCACCACGATTGCGGCCGCCACGCGTGCGGAAATTGCGGCGCTGCCGGCTGCGTGGATTAGCACCCGGCGGACGCGGACCGCGTTCTCCTGCGGGTGCGGGTGCATTGCCTGCTGAACCATCAACGGCATTGCCGCTGGAGTCATGACTGGTATTGAAATTCGGTTGCCGGTCGTCGTGTGCATCGCCTTGTGCATCGCTTTGTGCATCCGGACGAACGCTGTTGCCGGAGTCGACCCGATTGCCGAAACCTTCATAGTTTCCGGTTGAAGGCGCATTGCCACCGGCATTCGCCGTGTTGACTGCTGCCGGGTCGCGCCGTCCCTTGCCCGTGCGCCGATTGCGACGTGGACGTTCACCCTCGGCACGTGGTAGTTGTTCACCGTTGGCATTGGCGGCATTGCCTTCGCGTGGCGGACGATTGCCTTGGCCCTGTCCTTGTGCCTGGCCCTGGCCTTGCCCCTGCTGGCGGCCCTTGCCTTTGCCGCGCGCCTGCTGGGCCTGTCCTTGTCCTTGCCCTTGTCCTTTCCCCTGCACGCGTGCCGCCGCCTGGCCCTGTGCGGTTCTTTCACGCGGCACCTTGCCTCCGCGCGCATTGCGCGGTGTGCTCGCCAGTGCGGCGTCTGCCTCATCCTTCATGCCTGCGCCCGCCAGGATGCTGCGCACCTGGTCCGGCGACAGCTCCATCATCTTGCCGCGAGAGAGACGTTGCGGAAGTTCGATCTTGCCGAAACGCGTGCGGATCAGGCGCGAGACCGTTAGGCCCTGCGATTCAAACATCTTGCGCACTTCGCGATTGCGGCCTTCCTTGATCGTCACCTGGTACCACTGGTTGACGCCTTCGCCGCCGCGCTTATCGATGGTATCGAAACGAGCCGGTGCGCATTGCACAACCTCTTCGTCCTCGTCCTCGTTTTCCTCATCGTTGTTGTCGTCAATGCTGACCCCTGTCAACAGAGCCTCGGTTTGTTCGTCGGTCAATTCACCGAGGATGCGCACCGCATATTCGCGCTCGACTTCATAGCGCGGATGCATGAAGCGGTTGGCCAGTTCACCGTTGGTGGTGAAAATCAGCAGGCCCGAGGTGTTGATATCCAGTCGGCCGATGGCAATCCATTTGCCGGTATCGACCGGCGGGAGATTGTCGAACACGGTGATGCGGTTGCCCGGATCGCTGGTGGTGACAATCTCGCCTTCCGGCTTGTGATACAGCAGGACCCTAGGCAATTCCTCGCTGAATTTCAGTTTGACCGGACGCTGGTCAACCATGACGTTATCGCCCGGCGAAACCTGCGTGCCGGTGGTGGCGACGATGCCGTTGACCATTACGCGGCCGGTCGAGATCATGATTTCCATGTCGCGGCGCGAACCGATGCCCGACTGCGCCATGACCTTGTGCAAACGCTCGCGTTTTACGTTGGCCTGTGCGGACAATGCTTCGGCGAACTGCCCCGATTTTGCTTCCTCGCCGACACGGCGGAAATCGTCGACCTGTGAGGGTGATGGCGCCAGTGCAGCGGCCATCGGCATCTTGCGGAAGGGCGTGCGCTTGCCCGAGGTATTCTTGCGCGCCTGCGGGCGCGGCTGGCCGCGTGCACCGCGCGGTGTCTGCGCAGCATTGCCATTTCCGGTGGCACCAACGTTGCCCGGCATTGGCAGTCCATCCTTGGCCCTGCCTCCTTGCGCCTGGCCTTGCCCTTGGGCCTTGCCTCGCCGACCGCGCTTGGTTGCTGTCGTGTTGCCGAAATTATCCGCACCGGCCTGGCCGGTACCGCGTTTCTTGCCCCGTCCCGCACCCGCACCGGTGCCTGGACCCGCGGCCTTGCCGCGACGCTTGCGGCCGCGCAATACGTCTTCACGACCGGCGCCGGCTTCCTTTTTTTCTTCACCCACGTAGCGGCCATCGACATAACCACGGGCCTTGAGTCCGGTGACAACAATACGCTTGATCATGATGGCGACCCCTCGGTGGGTGGCGCTTCTGGCGGCGGCAGTTCAGCCGGATTTTCGGCCGCACCTCCAGCCGGATTTTCGGCCGCACCTTCTGCCGGGTTTTCGACCGCAGATTCCGGTGCGTTGTTCGCTGCATCGTCGGGCGTGCCTGTTTCTTCAGCGAGCGCGGGTTCGGTAGTTGCGGCATCGTCCGTATTGATATCGGCGCTTGGTGCCGCGCTGTTTTCGGGCTGTGCGACGCCGGGCAGAGATGGCGTCTCACCCGCCGACAACGCAGCACCCGCGTGGGTCATGTCCAGCGTGGCCTGCAGTTCGTGCAACGGTGGCAGTTCTTCCAGCGAACGCAGGTTCAGGTCGTCGAGGAAGTGGCGCGTGGTGGCGAACAATGCCGGACGCCCAACCACTTCCTTATGGCCGATCTCGTCGATCCAGCCGCGATCCTGCAATGTCTTGAGAATGTGCGGCGAGACCTGCACACCACGAATGTCTTCGATATCGCCGCGCGTGACCGGCTGGCGATAGGCAATGATGGCCAGCGTTTCAAGCACGGCGCGCGAGTAGCGAGGCGGTTTTTCGCTGGAGAGCTTGTCGAGGTATTTCTGGAATTCGGGCCTCACGCGGAAGCGGTAACCGCTGGCGACCAGCGCCAGTTCGACGCTGCGATCGTTCCATTCGGTGCGCAATTCCTCGAGGATATTGCGGACCGTGTCGCCGCTTAGCTCGCCTTCGAAAATGCGTTTCAGTTCATTCACGGCCATCGGTTCGGAGGCGGCCATCAGCACGGCTTCCAGCGCGCGTTTTGCTTCACCGATTTCAATGGTCTGCGGCAGCGCGACGCCGTTTTCACCCAGCGCGGTGACCATCTCGGTCCCGGCTGAATCGCCGGTTTCGGCGGCAGAGGGATCGGTGGAACCATTCGCGATGTCTGGGGGCGAATCGTTCAGGTTGGCTTGTTCATTGGACATATGTGCGACTACCTGTTTGCAACAATTGAAGGTGCTAGAGCGAGGGCTCGAGCACGGGGGGTTCTGCTTCGCGAAGCTTGACGTAGATGAGTTCGAAGGGCGCGCTCTGGGTGATGTCGATGAGTGCTTCGCGCGCCAGCTCCAGTACGGCGAGGAAACTCACGACCACGACGGCAACGCCCTCTTCCGGCTGGAACAATTCGTCGAAGCGCACGAATCCCAGGCCGTTCAAATGGCGCAGGATGCGCGACATGTGTGAGCGAACCGAGAGTTCTTCGCGGGAAATGGTGTGTTTGCGCGTGGCGCGCGCGCGATTCAGGATCACCCGCCATGCTTCGGTGAGATCGGCCACCAGCACGGTCGGCACGCGAGCCACCATCGATTGTTCGATCGCCACATCGACCACCGAAAAATCGCGCTCGCGGCGTGGATGCACGTCGATGGCCTGTGCGGCGGCTTTCATCTGTTCGTATTCGAGCAGGCGGCGCACCAGTTCCGCACGAGGATCTTCCGGCTCGCCTTCACTCTGGCGCGGCGGGCGCGGCAGCAGCATGCGCGATTTGATTTCAATCAGCAGTGCGGCCATCAGCAGGTATTCAGCGGCCAGTTCAAGCTGGCCCTCGCGCATGGCTTCCACATAGACCATGTACTGGCGTGTGAGATCAGCCATCGGGATATTCAGGATATCCAGCGAATGCTTGCGGATGAGATACAGCAGCAGATCGAGCGGGCCTTCGAATTCATCGAGGATGATCGACAGTGCATCGGGCGGAATGAACAGGTCCGACGGCATGTCGGTCATCGGCTCGCCCTTGATGCGGGCGACCGGCATGGCCATGTCGAGCTCGGGCTGGGTGTTGTCGACGACGAGTGAGACGCTCATTAAAAACTCAGGCCCATGGCATCGCGCACATCGCGCATGGTTTCTTCGGCGATATCACGCGCCTTGTCGCAGCCGTCGGCGAGGATATTTTTCACCAGCGTGGGATCTTCCTCAAACGGCGCGGCACGCTCGCGCATCGGCTTGAGTTCCTTGATGATGTTGTCGATTACCGGCTGCTTGCATTCGAGGCAGCCGATGCCGGCGGTTTTACATCCTTCGATGACCCATTTATGCACGGCATCGTCGGTGTACACCTGGTGCAAATTCCACACCGGGCATTTTTCAGGATCGCCCGGATCGGTGCGGCGCACACGCGCCGGATCGGTGGGCATCTTGCGCACCTTGGTGGTGATATCTTCCGGTGTATCGCGCAAGTCGATGGTGTTGCCGTAACTCTTCGACATCTTCTCGCCGTCGGTACCGACCAGGCGCGATGTTGCGGTAAGCAGCGCCTGAGGTTCGGGCAGGATGACCTTGCCGCCGCCTTCGAGAAATCCAAACAGCCGTTCACGATCTCCCATCGACAGGTTCTGCACTTCGGAGAGCAACTGGCGCGCTTCGATCAGCGCGGATTCATCGCCTTCCTGCTGGAACTTGGTTCGCAATACGTTGTACAGCTTGGCTTTTTTCGAGCCCAACTTCTTGATAGCGGCTTCGGCTTTTTCCTCGAAGCCTTTTTCACGGCCGAACAAATGATTGAAGCGGCGCGCGACTTCACGGGTGAGCTCGACATGCGAGACCTGGTCCTCGCCCACCGGCACCTGGTTGGCGCGATAAATCAGGATGTCGGCGGCCTGCATCAACGGATAGCCGAGAAATCCATAAGTGGCGAGGTCATGGCCGCGCTCACCCAGCTTTTCGATCTGGTCTTTGTAGGTGGGTACGCGTTCCAGCCACGACAGCGGCGTGAAGAACGAGAGCAACAATGAAAGCTCGGCATGCTGCGGCACTTTTGACTGGGCGAACAATGTAGCTTGCGCGGGATCGATGCCCGCGGCAATCCAGTCGATCACGGTGTCGTAGGTATATTCCGCGATGACGCCGGGTGTTTCGTAGTGGGTCGTGAGCGCGTGCCAGTCGGCGACGAAGAAAAAGCACGGATGCTCGTGCTGCAGCTTCGCCCAGTTTTTCAATGCGCCATGGTAATGGCCCAGATGCAGGCGCCCGGTCGGACGCATGCCGGATAAAACTCGATCAGGAAACATGGTGAGGGCTAATACCCCTGGAAAGCAAAATGATGGTCTGCAAGAGAATGGCAAATCAATCGGCCATGTTGCAAAAATGCGAACAAAACTGCGGCCAAGACTGCGGGAAACGTATCTGCGGAACTGTTTGGAACGTTTGGACCAGAGCGGCCGCCCCGTGTATTTCCTGGGCTTGATGGACCGCGTTCGATCAGTAGCTGCGAGGTTTTCGCCGGGAGGCGAACCACTTTGCGGCTATTAAGATATACCCATTATAGCGTATATCGCGTTTGTGCTCATCCTGATCAGGGGGCCCAATATGCCGCTCATGACGGGGGTCAGCAGCAGGGCCACGAGGATAAACATACCGTAGGGCTCCGTTTTCGAGAACGAATAGGCGAGTCGGCCCGGCAGAAGCCCCATCAGGATGCGGCCGCCGTCCAGCGGCAGCAGCGGGAACAGGTTGAAAATCATGATCAGCGCGTTGACCAGCACACCGGCCTGGCCCACCAGGGCAAGGTATGTGGCCGGTTCGGAATCGGGAAACTCCAGCGCGATTTTAAGCACCACGCCCCATATGATCATCATGAGCAGGTTAGATGCTGGTCCGGCCGCCGCGACCCAGATCATGTCGCGCTTGGGATTGCGCAGTGCGCCGAAATTGACCGGTACCGGCTTGGCTGCACCGAACAGGAACGGCGAATGCAGCAGAAGCAAGACCAGCGGCACGGCAATGGTCCAGATGGGGTCGATGTGTTTCACCGGGTTCAACGTCATCCGGCCCAGCATGTACGCCGTGGAATCGCCGAAATAGCGCGCGGCGAAGGCGTGCGAAGCTTCATGCAGCGTGATCGCCAGGATCAGCGGGATGGCGAAGATGGTGATGTTCTGGATGGTGCTGGCGTCCATTGCGACCTGATTTTGTGGATTATTGGTGCCTGACCGGCAGGGGCTATTCGTCGAAACCGAACGACGAGACATCGCCTTTGCCACGCCTGACCAAGGTCGGGGCTTCCCCGGATAAATCAATGACGCTGGTCGGCTCAACGCCGCACGCGCCCCCGTCGAGGATAAGGTCCAGCTGGTGTTCGAGTTTCTTCCGGATCATCTCGGCGTCGTTCAGCGGCTCGTCTTCCCCGGGCAACATCAACGTCGATGACAACAAGGGTTCATTGAGTTCCGCCAGCAACGCATGCGTCACGGGATGCTCCGGTACGCGTACACCTACGGTTGCGCGCTTGGGATGCGCCAGCCGCCTGGGCAACTCGCGCGTGGCGCTGAGGATGAAGGTGAAGGTGCCCGGCGTATGCGCCTTCAGCAGGCGGTACTGCGCGTTGTCCACTTTCGCGAAGGTCCCAATTTCCGACAGGTCGCGGCATACCAGCGTGAAATGATGGCGCTCATCCACACCTCGAATACGGCGGATGCGCTCCATCGCCTGCTTGTCGCCGATGTGGCAACCGAGCGCATAGCAGGAGTCGGTTGGATAAGCAATCACGCCACCCTTGCGGACGATATCCACCGCGCGCTTGATCAGGCGCGTTTCGGGGTGGGTGGGATGGATGGCGAAGAATTGGGACATGACTTATCTGCTGCGCCTCAGGACGCGAACGCGCTCCACACCGGCGTCAGGTTTTCAGGGAGCGCGGGCAATTTCCCGGGCTTGAACGGGCTCTCGCCGGGACCGTGATAATCCGATCCGCGCGAAGCCAGGAATCCCATCTCCCGCGCCAGCGCCGCAAATTCGCGGTATTGATGCGGCTGGTGGCTGCCGGTCACGACCTCGAGGGCGAGTCCGCCCGCCGCCTTGAAGTCTTCAAGCAGCAGTTTCATGTCGCCCTTGGACAATTTATAACGTCCCGGATGCGCCAACACGGCAACGCCGCCCGCCGCGTTTATCCAGCCCACAGCGTCAGTCAGTGAAGCCCACTGGTGCGCGACATAACCCGGCCGGCCAAACGTGAGGTAGCGTTCAAACGCCCTGCCCACGTTCTGCACCAGTCCCCGCGCGACCAGCACTCGGGCAAAGTGAGTACGTCCCAACATGCTCTTGTTTTCGGCAATCGCATAGGCGTCCTCGAACATGTTGTCGATGCCGATACGCGCAAAGTCCGCGCCCATCAACTTGCCTCGCACCAGCCGGCCATGGCGAATTGCGTCGAGGCCCGCAGCCAATTCGGCGTTGGCGGGATCGATATTCAGGCCGACGATATGAATGGTGATCGGCTTGATATCTGCGCGCGCGACCTCACCTTCGGCATTGAGCGGCCAGGTGACGGAAATTTCCACGCCACGAATAAAGCGCAGGTTGTTTTCCTTGGCAGCCAGGGCGGCTTCGGCTAATCCGTCCGTGGTATCGTGATCGGTTAGCGCGATGGCCTCGCAACCCGTGGTCGCCGCCAGTTCCATCAGGGCGCGCGGGGTCAGCAGGCCATCCGACAGGATGCTGTGATTGTGCAAGTCGAAATTCTGCAAGTCGTTCAAGTGTTCAGCGCCTTCAGTATTTTTGCCACCGCGTATGAGCCCGCGTACGACTGCGGCAATGGCCACGCATAACCATCCATCATAACAAACCGGCTCCCCCGCTTCACTGATGAGATGGGGACGAAACCGACAAAGTCACGTTCAACTATCCAGCCCTGCCCTCATGCCAGAACAGAAATTCGACATCAAGCCGATCCGCCTGCTTTTTAACAACACCGCGAACAACGCCGCCGGGACTAATGCGGACGACGGGCAGGACAGCGACTACCTTTCAATGAGCCATCGTTTCGACGGCTTGGCCGTCGCCATCAACGAGAGCTACCGGCAACGCTACGGTGCTGCGACCGGGCCGTCCGACGCCATTGGATTGCTGGCAGTCACCGGCGATTTCCTGCCGCTCATGAAGAGCCTGGACAGCCAGCACGGACCCGACAGCGAGCTGCCTTTGGATGACATCACCCAGGCTGTCGACGAGGCGCTGCGCTGCCTTGCGGAACTCGACACCTGGCTGGACCGGCTGGACCTCGAAGGCCAGAAACCCGCGATCTACGATCTGCAGCTCGGCATCGCCTACTGGGCAATGCGCCATCGCGTCGCGATACTGGCGGCCGAGCCGGTCGTCAATGCGCTGGCAATACGCGCCAATGCCGCGACAACGCGACAGGACACCGCTGCCATCTTCGCATTGATGCAAGGCCTGGTCGCGCACCTTTCGAACCCGTTGAAAGCGGACCTCGAACGCTCAAACCCGGAACGACCGTGGCGCGTGCTGAACCTCAATTTTGCCATTACCGCCATCCGTACCGGCGACGCCGCCATGATGCGCCACGCGTTCGATGCGCTGAACGCGCACTTGCCCGATGAACGCGCCGGTTTCTACGCAGAAGCGTCGGCGCTTGCCTCGCAGCCGGGATTTCCTCCGGAAACGCGCGAACTAATTGAGGCCGAGCACCGCCGCTGGACGCAAATTCACTAGCGCCGGCCTCTTGAGTCGGCCCAAAAAGCTTATTTGTAGACCCGCCCTGAACATGCGAAAATAGCAAGTTATTGATTTTCTGCCGTTCTTACTCCATTTCCAGCTAAACATTTCCTCACCCGTCCCTTACCCGCCGCCATTTTCATCCGCACTTAATGAAGCTGCTGTTCGACTTCCTGCCCGTCATCCTTTTTTTCGTGGCCTACAAGATCGCCGACATCTATGTCGCGACCGGTGTGGCTATCGTCGCGGCAATTGGCGGCATCGCATGGTGCCTGGCGCGCCGGGAAAAAGTGAAGCCCATCCAGTGGATCGGCCTTGGGTTCATCCTGGTTTTCGGCTCGGCCACCATCCTGCTGCACGATGAAAACCTGATCAAACTGAAGTGGACGTTTTTCTACGGGCTGATGGGGACACTGATCATCGGCGCCGCGCTGATGGGCAAGAACCCCCTCAAATCGATCCTGGGCAGTGAGATCGAGCTTCCGGCTGAAGCCTGGCAGAAGCTGTCTTTTGCGTGGGGTGGCTTTTTTTTGCTGCTGGCGGCACTGAACCAATACTTCGCAATGACACTCTCACTCGACGCCTGGGTGAAGGTAAAGGTTTTTGGCGGGACGGGGTTAAGCGTCCTGTTCGTGTTTGCCCAGGCGTTCTGGCTGGCGAAATACATTCCGGATGAACCTGCACCGTCAGACTCGGAAGCGAAGGAGAGCTGATGCTGTACGCGATCATTTGTCAAGAAATGCCCGGCGCGCTGGAAAAACGCCTCGCCAACCGACCCGCTCACGTGGACCGGCTGAAAGCATTGCAATCGGAGGGCCGCCTGATCCTGGCGGGTCCGCATCCGGCGATCGACAGCGAAGACCCGGGACCTGCAGGATTTTCCGGTTCGCTCATCGTGGCCGAATTTGCCTCGCGCGAAGCAGCCATCGCGTGGGCGGCCGAAGATCCCTATTGCCTGGCGGGGGTTTTTTCAAACGTCACCGTCAAGCCATTCAAGAAAGTACTTCCACAGTAACCGCATCCGCATGAACGTATCGAACCTCATTCGCGAACGGCTGGCTCCACTGCAGCCGCTGTCACTGGAAATCATCGATGATTCCGCCTCGCATGCCGGGCACGCGGGCGCGCAGGATCACGCTGAACGGATCGGTGCCGATGTCGCACATGAAGGCACGCATTTCGAACTCACCATCGTATCGCCGGCTTTCACAGGCCAGTCTCCCGTGGCGCGCCACCGGATGATCTATGACCTTCTGGGCGATTTGATGAAAACCCGCATTCACGCGCTCAAGATCGATGCGCGTGCGCAATAAGTTTCAGTTTTGTCTTAACTACTCTAGAGAAGGAAAAATGATGCAACTCAAAATGAAAACTCTCACCACCGCTATCGCAATTGCAGTCGCAACCGCCGTAGCCGCCCCGGCCGCCATGGCACAAGCCGAAAAATCGACCAAGGCGAAGACCGCCAAGGCCGCTGAAGGCAAGGCTGCCACCGGTACGATCAGCGTCAACGGTGTACTCATTCCCCAGTCGCATTTCGATGCGATGAACAAGGAACGCGAAGCCACCAACCAGCCATCGACGCCGGAAGTAGTCAACGCGATCAAGGAAGAACTGATCAGCCGTGAAGTGCTGTCGCAAGCCGCCAGGAAAAAGGGCCTGGACAAGGACGCTACCGTTGCCGCGCAAATGGACATGGCCCGCCAGGCCGTGCTGATCCGCGCGTTCTTCGACGACTACGTCAAGGCCAACCCGATCTCCGACGCCGTCCTCAAATCCAACTACGACCAGTTCGTGGCACAGATGGGCGACAAGGAATACAAGGCTCGCCATATCCTGGTGGACAAGGAAGACGATGCGAAGGCCATCATCGCTTCGCTGAAGCGCGGCGAATCGTTCGAGAAGATTGCAAAGGAAAAATCCAAGGACACCGGTTCCAAGGACAACGGTGGCGATCTGGATTGGGGTCCTGCCGGCCGTTACGTTCCTGAATTCGGCAACGCCATGAAGGCGCTGCAAAAAGGCCAGATCACCGAGACACCGGTCAAGTCGCCGTTCGGTTACCACGTGATTCGCCTCGACGATGTCAAGGCCATGAAAGTACCGACGTTCGAAGAAGTGAAGGACAACCTGCGCCAGCGCCTGCAACAGGAACAGGTTTCGAAACTGGTCCAGGAATTGAAGAGCAAGGCCAAGATCGAAGGCAAGTAATTTGCATCGCCCATCGGGCGGCCGCAAAAAATAAAAGGGCAGCTTCGGCTGCCCTTTTTTACTTTCATTTTCCTGCGGTGCCCCCACCTCTATCCAGACGGGGAACTGAAGATGCTAATCCAATCTTTCGTGTTTGCCTAGCATTGCGCCCCGGCACATCTTCCACTAACGTAAAGCCATGAATACGCCCGTACGCGTCCAGTTCGCCAAAGCCGGTAATCTCTACCGGCTCGATGTGAGCGTCTCGCCCATCCTGCCGCGCGAGGTGCCGCATGTGGTGGAGGCGTTTACGACGCACTGGTCCAAACCGGAAGAAGTGGATCGTTCGAAAGTGAACGACGCCACGGCGATCACCATGAGTGCCGACCACGAGATACGCGCCGGTGAACGTCCGGCGGACATCGCGCGCAAACTCACCTACGCGATCTGGCAGAAACTGGACAGGTACGTGAAGGTAACGGTGGAGGCGACGTATCTCGGCGAAACGCCCGACGCGCATTTCGAGTATGGCGAGAGTGCGTATTCAGACGCGTTTGAGGCGCGATTTGAGGGATGAGGGCTTAGGGCTCAAGGTAGAGAGTTGAGTCAATTGCGCGGCTGTTCAGCCCGCATAATCTAGCGAAAATCCAGCACCGGCGCGCTTCTCCAGCGCTTTTATTGCTGAAATCCGCACCAATGCTGGAGTTTTTGCACTAAATCCTGCCAAATCGCTCCGTTCGCCCTGAGCTTGTCGACGGGTCGGATGGGCTGGATGCTTACCGCAGTTGGGCACTTCAGCCCATCGAATGCTTCGACGGGCTCAGCATGAACGGTGATAAACAGCTGCGTTTTACCCCAACCACTTCCTCGCGTTCCTGAACATCCGCATCCACGGACTGAACGCCGGTTTTCCTTCGGCTGAACGCGCCTCCCAATCCGCCGGGCGCCAAGACAAATTCACATTCAACGCCACTCTTTCCGGGTGCGGCATCATGATCGTGAAGCGCCCGTCAGGCGTGGTGAAAGCCGTCATGCCGAACGGCGAGCCGTTGGGATTGGCTGGAAATGCGACGGTTGCGTAGCCGGCGTTGTCGATGAAATTCGCAGCACACAGCCATCGCGCAGCATCCTGTTGCGCCTTGTCCTTGAACACCGCACGGCCCTCGCCATGCGCAGTCGCGACCGGCAAGCGCGAACCCGCCATGCCTGCAAACAGGATCGATGGCGATTCGCGAATTTCCACCAGCACGGTGCGCGCTTCGTATTGCTCGCTGGCGTTGCGTTCCAGGTGTGGCCAGTTTTCGGCGCCGGGAATAATTTCATGCAGGTTCGACATCATCTGGCAGCCGTTGCACACTCCCAGGGCGAAGGAATCATCGCGCTTGAAGAACGCCTCGAATTCAGCACGCGCGCGTGCATTGAAGAGGACCGACTTGGCCCAGCCCTCGCCCGCGCCCAGCACGTCGCCGTAGGAAAATCCGCCGCAGGCCGCGAAGCCCTTGAAATCCTGCAACGACACGCGCCCGCTGATGATGTCACTCATGTGCACGTCGTAAGCCGCGAAGCCCGCACGGGTAAAGGCGTGCGCCATTTCGAGCTGGCCATTGACTCCCTGCTCGCGCAATATCGCGATCTTCGGTGCTGCACCCGTGCCGATAAACGGCGCGGCCACATTGTCGGCCGGATCAAACGTGAGACGCGCGCTCAATCCCTTGTCGGCCTCGTTGCGGATACGGTCGTGTTCCTGCTTTGCCGCGTCGGGATTGTCGCGCAGGGACTGGATGAGGTGGCTGGTCTCACTCCATGCCGATTGCAGTTCCACACGCGACTCAGCCAGCAGCGGTCGCGCCGCGCGCACCACGCGAAGTTCATCGCTGTCATTGGGATGGCCGATCACATGCGAGCACGCCGAGAGGCCGGCATCGCGCAGCATCTGCATTACCTCGGCGCGATCGGCCTTGCGAACCTGCAGCACGGCGCCCAGTTCCTCATTGAACATCGCCGCCAGCACCGCATCGGACTCCCCGAGCTTCATGCCGGTCTCGCTGGCATCGTAATCGTCGACATCCGTCTCGCGCTCAGCAAACGTCAGCGTATCGAGATAAACCGTCACGCCGCAATGCGAGGCAAACATCATCTCGGCCAGCGTGACAAGAAGACCACCGTCGGACCGGTCGTGATACGCGAGGATTTTTCCATCTCGCGCCAGCAACCGCACGGCCGCGAAAAAATTCCGGAGGCGCGGCGCGTCGTCGAGGTCGGGAACAGAATTCCCCACCTGTCCGTACACCTGAGCGAGTGCCGAAGCGCCAAGGCGGTTTTTCCCGCTGCCCAGGTCGATCAACAACAATTCAGTTTCGCCGGCATCTTCGCCGCAATCGAGTTGTGGCGTCAGCGTGCGGCTTGCATCATGCACGCAGGCGAACGCGGTGATCACGAGAGACACCGGTGCGACCACCTGTTTTTTCTGCGCGCCGTCTTCCCACGCCGTCTTCATCGACAGCGAATCCTTGCCCACAGGAATGGAAATTCCCAGCGCGGGGCACAACTCCATGCCCACCGCTTTCACGGTGGCAAACAGGCGCGCATCCTCACCCGGAAATCCGGCGGCAGCCATCCAGTTGGCCGAGAGCTTGATGTCGCTGATCGAACCGATGTCGGCCGCGGCGATATTGGTGATCGCTTCGCCCACTGCCATGCGGCCCGACGCGGGTGCGTCGATGATGGCGATCGGTGTGCGCTCGCCCATCGCCATCGCCTCGCCTTGCAGCGTGTCGTAGCCCATCAGCGTTACCGCGCAATCGGCCACCGGCACCTGCCACGGGCCGACGAACTGGTCGCGCGCCGTGAGTCCGCCAACCGAACGATCGCCGATGGTAATCAGGAACGATTTGTCCGCCACTGTCGGCAGGCGCAATACGCGATAGGTCGCGTCCTTGAGCTCCATCTCCGCCGTGTTCAATGCCGGCAGCGCCGTCACGATCGACGTTACATCACGATGCATGCGCGGCGGTTTGCCCAGCAGCACGTCCATTTCCATATCTACGGCATTGTTGGCAAACAGCGGGTCGGTCACCACCAATTGTTGCGCCGAGGTCGCTGTGCCCAGCACGGCAAACGGACAACGCTCGCGCTCACAAATACGCTTGAACAATTCGAGGGACTCCGGCGCAATCGCCAATACGTAACGTTCCTGCGATTCATTGCTCCATATTTCGCGCGGGCTCATGCCGGGCTCTTCTGAAGGCACCGCGCGCAGATTGAATTTGGCACCTGCGCCACCGCCATGCGCCAGTTCCGGCAGCGCGTTCGATATACCGCCCGCACCCACATCGTGAAGACTGAGTACCGGATTGGCATCCATCATCTGCCAGCAGGCGTCGATTACTTCCTGGCAGCGGCGCTGCATTTCCGCATTGGCACGCTGCACCGAATCAAAATCGAGCGCTTCGGTGTTTGTGCCGGACGTCATCGAGGATGCGGCGCCACCACCCAGGCCGATGCGCATGCCCGGCCCACCCAGCTGAATCAACAAACTCCCCGCAGGTAGCGGCTTCTTGTGTGTGTGTCGATCCGAAATATTTCCCAGCCCGCCCGCGATCATGATCGGCTTGTGATAGCCGCGAACCACGTCGCCTGCAAGCTGTTCGTAGGTGCGGAAATACCCGGCGAGATTAATGCGGCCGAATTCATTGTTGAATGCGGCACCGCCGATGGGGCCCTCGATCATGATCGACAATGCCGAGGCAATGCGCGAAGGCTTGCCGTAGGCGGTTTCCCACGGTTGGCCATGTCCGGGAATGTTCAGGTTGGATACGGAAAATCCGGTCAGTCCCGCTTTGGGTTTCGCCCCCGTGCCGGTCGCACCCTCATCGCGAATTTCCCCACCCGAACCGGTTGCCGCACCCGGCCACGGCGCAATGGCCGTCGGGTGATTGTGTGTTTCGACTTTCATCAGGACATGCGTCTTGTCCTCATGAAAAGAAAACTCACCGCTGGCAGCGGGAAAGAAACGGTCAATGACCGCGCCTTGCATGATCGCTGAGTTATCGGAATACGCGACCACCGTTCCGCGCGGCGCCAGCTTGTGCGTGTTGCGGATCATGCCGAACAGGCTCAGGTCTTCGTTCTTGCCGTTGATGGTCCATGATGCGTTGAAAATCTTGTGGCGGCAGTGCTCCGAATTGGCCTGCGCAAACATCATCAGTTCGACATCGGTCGGATCGCGCTGGATACGGCGGTAATAGTCGTACAGGTAGTCGATCTCATCAGCCGCCATGGCGAGGCCGAGGCTGGTATTTGCCTGGTGCAGCGCATGTTTTCCCTCGGACATGGCGGGCACATGATTCAGCCTGGCCGGTTCCTGCTCGATAAATAGAGCAGCCGCATCATCCAGCGAAAAGCGCACCGCTTCGGTCATCGGGTCGTGGATGGCGGCGATTATGGTGGTGCGCGTGGCTTCGCTCATGTCGCCGCTGCAACGCACCGTAAACAGTGTGCCGCGCTCGATTCGACGCACCTGTTCAAGCCCGCAGTTGTGCGCGATGTTGGTCGCCTTCGAGGCCCAAGGCGAAATGGTGCCGATGCGTGGAAGCACCAGGAAATTCTCGCCGGCGGTTTGCGGTGCAATCGTTCCGCCATATGTCAGCAGTTTTTCGAGCACAGCGATTTCATCCTGCGCCGGCTTAGCGGCCACATTGATGAAATGCACAAACGCGCTGCTGATGGCTTCGATCGACGGATCGGCCTGTTTCAGCAATTTCTGCAATTTCTCGAGACGGAACGGCGAGACCGCCGGGGAACCGCGCAACACCAGCATGGACGGCGCCGGCCGGGCGGTCGAGGAAACTTCGTGAGGGGAATTCATGGGCGAGAGCCGCGAAGAAGGGGTGTGACAGGAGGCGAAATTATACCGGACGCACCTTGAACCCACCGTTCGCCCTGAGCCTGTCGAAGGGCTGGATGGGCTGAGTTCTTTATCCTATTCACGGTGGCCCGTTCAACCCTTCGACAGGCTCAGGGCGAACGGGAAGCGTTGGGTTGATTTCATTTTGTAACCTTCACTCTGCGTCTGACATGCAACGAGAGCCGCTGCGGCATTTATTTCCACTTGAGCATGACCCGCAATCGCCGGAATTCGTCTGCGTCCAGGCTATCGGTCCACAGCGGTATCACGCGCGGCCAATAACGGCGCCATGCGGGATCATCCGGCAGCCGGTAGCGCAGCGCGGTGAAATACGGCGAGACAAACGCCTTGGGCAGCACCACCCCTTCGCGTTCTGCGGACAACAGGTGTTTGGCCGCGTTCGCGAAGCGGATTTGAATCCCCAGTTTCGGTGCATCGCTGCCGGCAGCGCGGGCGCCCTCTGCAGTGCGCGGCCCCGCACGATCCAGGTCGAACAGGTAAAACGCCCCGACTGAATGGCGGCCCTTGAGCAGGATGAGCCAGAGATCCCACGCCATCGACGCCGCAAATACCATCAGCAACGCGAACCTGATCCACGCCGGCACCATGCTGAGCCACCACATGAGCGGAAACGCCAGCAATGCGCCCAGCAGCGTGATCGCGAGGTTAATGCGCGACACGCGCAACAGGATCCAGCGCGGATCGGCCAACACCGCGTCGGCGGGGCGCGATGCCGGAGCGGGAGAATTGTTTCCGGGGGCTTGAACTTCGGGCATATGGATAAAAATACAATCTACAATGGACCGCAGCCTGACAATGAAAAATATTTTCCCATGAGCGACCGCTGGATTACCGCCCTCACTGACCAAGGGGCACGATTTACCGATGGGCGGGTGGCTGATTTCGGCAATCCCGCGGCGGAATTGGCGGCCGTGAACAGCGGCACGGTCATTTGCGATTTGTCGCACGAAGGATTGATCCAGGCCGCCGGCGATGATGCCGCCGCGTATCTGCAGGCGCAATTTTCAAACGATGTACTGGCCCTGGTGGACGGCACCGCGCAATGGAACGGCTGGTGCTCGCCGAAGGGCCGCCTGCTGGCAACGATGCTGGTCTGGAAATCGCGGCAAGGGTTCATGCTGCAACTGCCGCGCGCGCTGCAGGTGACGATCCAGAAACGCATGCAGATGTTTGTGCTGCGCTCCAAGGTGACGCTGACGGACGAGAGCGGCAACTGGGTACGGTTCGGCATTGCCGGGATCGAAGCGGAATCGCTGGTGAAATCGAGCGCAGGCGATGCGCCCACCTTGCCGATGCGCACGCTGCATGTCGATTCCGGGCGAATCATTCGCCTGTCGGCACATCGTTTCGAAATCGTCGCCACGCCAGAAAATGCACTGCGGTTGTGGCAGGAATTTTCTGCAAAGGCCACGAGGGTCGGTGCGCCGGTCTGGGACGGCCTGAATGTGCGCGAGGGCATTCTCACCGTGCTGCCGGAAACGCAGGACGCCTTTGTCCCGCAGATGGCCAATTTCGAATTGACCGGTGGCGTTAGTTTCAAAAAGGGTTGCTATCCCGGCCAGGAGATTGTGGCGCGCACGCAATATCGCGGCATCCTGAAACGTCGCATGGCGCTGGTGCACGTCGCGGATGCGACCATCATCAAGGCCGGCGAATCGGTGTTCTCACCGCAATTTGTCGACCAGGCATCGGGCACCATTGCCAATGTGGCGCCCTCGCCGCAGGGCGGCTTTGACGCGCTGGTAGTGGCGCAGATTGAAGCGATCAAGGGTAATGCGTTGACACTGGGTTCCGCCGACGGACCAAAGCTGCGGGTGCAATCCCTGCCTTATCCCGTGCCCGAATTCCAGGCGCAGGAATAAACGCAAAAGCCTAGACCTGCTTGCGCATTTCCTGGTGAGGGATACCGGCCTCGGCAAACTCAGGCCCGTGCGACAGGAATCCATGCTTGAAATAAAACGGCGTCGCGTGCGTCTGCGCATGCAGCATGACTTCCGAATAGCCGCGCTGTTTTGCCGCTGAGCACAAGGTGTCCAGCATCGCAGCGCCAATACCTGCGCGCCGCCAGCCTTTAAGTACTGCCATGCGGCCTACACGCGGCAATTCACCCTGCAGGATCAGCCGGCCGGTGCCGACCACATTGCCACTGGAATCACGCGCAATGGCGTGGACCGATGCGGCGTCCATGTCGTCCTGTTCAATTTCGGGAGGAACCTTCTGTTCTTCCACAAATACGGTGTAACGAATTTTAGCGAGTTCAGCGTGGTGTTCGACCCACTCGCATGTTTCGACTGTAAACGGTTCCGGCAGAATCATATTTCTCATTGGTTGACGAAAAGGCACGCGAATCATACCCGCGTTTTGTGCGTTGTGACTTTGCCACTATCAATGTGAGAGGCGATGTAGGAAACGATATGGGAAACGATATAAAAAAACCGTGGGAAGCTCCAGGAAATAGCAAGCAATCACAGGTATGGCGGGCCTTGTTACTCGCACTGCGCTTCCGCCTCCCACCCTTTGCCAACATTAGCCGCCACACAGCGGCGTGGTCACGGCCTGGAGCACCTCACCGGTTCGTGCACTCTGCACGAATGCGACCAGCGAGAGATCATCGCGCTTCCAGTCCGGCGCCAGCGTAACGCTTCGGCTGACCTGGAATTTGCCGGCGGCGCGATCCGCGGCATCAAGCGCGATCGGCCCCACCAGCGCGCGCACAACGTGGTCATGCGCCAGTGTCTTGCTGCGGTTCTCGCCGGCAGTGACACGACTCTGCAGCCGGTCTTCGGTCACAGCCAGGAAAACAACCGCGTCGGCGCGGTCTGCCTGCAATGGAATTGTCGCCAGCATTCGCGCTTCCAGCGCACCGGCGGTGACGTTCGCGTCGAGTGCCACATCGGCGCGTGGTGACCGGGAAGCAACCTCGCGCACGCGCGACTGGAATTGCGAATCGAATGACCACGCGCGCGCATCGCGCCCGTCCACCATGACTTGCGGCGTATAGGTCGTGCGGCTGCCCTGGCGGGTTACTGTTTCGCGCTGGCGCTGTGAGTACAGCGGGTTCGCAAACGGATCTTTCCAGCCGATGTAATCCCAGTAGTCGACGTGAAACGCCAACGGAATCACGCCGCTTTTGCGCGCGTCGATTGTCGAAAACCACTTGTCCGCGGGCGGGCAACTGTCGCAGCCTTCGGAGGTGTATAGCTCGACGATGGAGGTGGTTCGCGGTCCGCTTTTCGCGTGAACCGGCGCCGCACAGTTGGCTGGGGTAGCCGCGATAGCTGCAACATGACTTCCACAAAATGCCAGCAATATTGCCCCGCCCATTTTTCGCATCCGCATTTTCGTCTCCGTCGTTTTCATACGAGTGCGTCGACATGCAGCAACGAAACTTACGCCCTGCCGGGTCAATCAGGTTTTGCGTTTCTTTTGCGATGCGTTATAGGCCTTCACGCCGTCGAGGATCGCCTTCTTGGCTTCCTCCGGTCCCACCCAGCCATCGACCTTTACCCACTTGCCGGCTTCGAGATCCTTGTAGTGCTGGAAGAAATGTGAGATCTGGCTGGTCGTCAGTTCCGGCAGGTCGCGCGCGGACTGCACATCGCGGTAGATCGGTGTGAGTTTGTCCACCGGCACGGCCAGCAATTTTTCATCGCCACCGGCTTCATCGGTCATCTTCAGCATGCCAATGGGACGGCAGCGCACCACGACGCCGGGGATCAGCGGAAAAGGCGTCACCACCAGCACGTCGACTGGGTCGCCGTCATCGGACAGCGTGCGCGGGATATAGCCGTAGTTGCAGGGATAGTGCATCGAGGTCGACATGAAGCGATCGACAAACAGCGCGCCGGTCGGCTTGTCCAGTTCGTACTTGATGGGGTCGCCGCTCATGGGGATTTCAATCACCACGTTCACGTCATTGGGAACATCGCGGCCGGCATCTACTCGGTCTAGATTCATGGCTTTTCTCGGATAAGGATTTCGTTTTTTGAACAGTACGTTACGGGCGCGTTACGGGTGAGTGCTGGCGTAAATACGACATCTGTCCGTTCGCTGTGTTTCTACTGTAAATTAGCTTCAGTAGCAGCAGGGTTCAAGTTTTGCATGGCACTCGTTGCGCTCTTATTGCCCCGCAAGAGCGACGCATTTGTCATTATGGCCGTTAGCACCTCATTTCGCCACCCGCGGACCAGAAGGAGAAAACGTGCAGCATAGAAGCAAAGCCGGTCAACACACGAAGCATCATGGCAAACAGTCCAAGACATTGCTGTTGCCCGTCGCCCTGCGCCAGCAGGAACCGATGGAGCCGGCGTTCTCCCTGTTCTCGCCAGAAGCCAAGCGCTATCCGCTCATCCTGACCCTCGACCAGAACGGCATCCCGCATCGCTGGATTACCTGGCAGCATGCCGTCTGGTATTACGCCAAGGAGCGTGTGGCGTGGGAAACCGGCACCGATGCATTCACCGTTTGCGGCGGAAAATGCCGCGACACGGGCGAAGTCTCCAGCGTGACCTCGGCCTCCATCATCGCCATTCGCGGCAAGGCGATGGCGATGAAGAGTTTCAACCAGGTACCGCCACTGAACAACCGCGAACTGTTCCATCGCGACCGCCATGTGTGCGGCTATTGCGGCGGCATCTTCTCGCATTCCAAGCTCACGCGCGATCACATCATTCCGTACTCGCGCCGCGGTGTGGATACGTGGATGAATGTCGTCACCGCCTGCCGCCCGTGCAACGAACGCAAGGGCAGCCGCCTGCCGGAAGAGGCGCATATGGAATTAATTTATGCGCCCTACGTACCGAACCGCGCAGAATTCCTGATCCTCGCCAATCGTCGGATACTCGCCGACCAGATGGAATTCCTGAAGCAGCATGTGAGCGCGCAGAGCCGGGTGCATCTGAGCTGAATTTCAGGTCGGAAGTCCAGCATTGGCGCGGCTTTCCAGCCATTTTTGGCCTGCGAACGGCTCTGGTGCTTGAGTTTACTTCATTAAATAGCGGATTTAAGCGCCACCGAAGATGTCGGCGTTAACCCTTCTTCTCCAGCATCATTGCATCTCCGTAGCTGAAAAACCGGTAGCGCGACGCCACCGCATGTGCGTACGCGCGCTGGATATTTGCCGTCCCCGCAAACGCCGACACCAGCATCATCAATGTCGATTTCGGCAAATGAAAATTCGTGATCAGCCGGTCCACGGTTTGAAACGAATATCCCGGCGTGATAAAGATCCGCGTCTCCCCGCACTCTGCCTTCAACACGCCACTGCGTGACGCCGCTTCAAGTGTGCGCATGCTGGTCGTTCCCACGGCGATCACGCGCCCACCGCACGCACGCGCCGCCGCGATGGCCTCCACCGTTTCCACCGGCACGTCATACCATTCGCTGTGCATCACATGCTTGCTGATATCGTCATCGCGCACCGGGCGGAATGTGCCCGCGCCCACATGCAACGTCACGTACGCCAGTTCAACGCCCTTCTCCCGCAACGCTGCCAGCATCGCGTCATCGAAGTGCAAGCCAGCGGTAGGGGCCGCGACCGAACCGGGATGGCGCGCGTACACGGTCTGGTAGCGCGATTCATCATCATCGTCCGCGCCGTGTTCGATATAGGGCGGCAGCGGCACTTCGCCGATGCGCTCAAGAAGCTCATGCACGTTGGTACCGAAATCGAGCTCAAACAAATCATCGGCTCGCGCGATCATCGTCGCCACAACCGGCGCGGCCGCGGGCTGTGTCCCACCGGAAAAAAATATTCGCGAACCCGGCAACGGCGACTTCGATGCACGCACATGCGACAGCGCGCGCGTGCCGCCGGCGAGGATGCGTTCCACCAGTGCCTCAACCTTGCCGCCGCTTTCCTTCTGTCCGTGCAAGCGTGCCTTGATGACCTGCGTGTTGTTGAACACCAGCACATCGCCGGAGAGGAACAGCTTCGGCAGGTCGCGGAACTGGCGGTCGACCATGGCACCGGTATTGCCATCGACGTGGAGCAGCCGGCTGCCGGTGCGCTCGGCGGCAGGATGCTGGGCGATCAATTCTTCGGGAAGGTGGTAGTCGAAATCGGCGAGGTTCATGGTTTTCATTTCAGGTTCGCGCGCAGATTACGCTATAATCCGCCTCCTACCAAACAGGTGGATTTTGATTTAGCAGCATACCTGTTGCACCCAGAATACTGCCGGGGTGGCGGAACTGGTAGACGCACGGGACTCAAAATCCCGCGCCTGCAAGGGCGTGCCGGTTCGATTCCGGCCCTCGGCACCA
>JBDTWS010000022.1:0-31882 GCA_040006575.1 Betaproteobacteria bacterium | reverse complement strand
GCCATGGCATGGCGGCGCGAGGGTTCCGCAAAATAATCCGAGCCCAGCGTGCTGAGGAATGCTGCCGCCGATGGCTCGAAGAAAATCGCCGAGGTATAAAAATCGCGCTTGCCCGCAGGACGAATCGCGTAGGCAGGAAATCCCTGGCCGCGCAGTTGCGCGATGTGCCGCTCGCGTTCCGCCGCCGGCACCAGTAGCGAATAACCCACGCCCTGCAGGCCCGGATGACTTTCAATTCGCAGGTTGGCCACGAAGGTCTGGAACTCACCGCGCTGTACCGCCACCGATGAGGCGAACAGGCCATGAATGGCATGCAGCACCTGCTCATAGGCCAGCATGCGTTCCTTGAAAATGCCCACGGCTTCGCGCACGCGCGTGTCGAAATCGGCCTGCATCACCTGCTCGATATCGCGGCGCTCTTTCTCCCAGAAAAAATGGGCGACGGCCAGCGCACCCACCAGCACCAGCAGCGGCAGCACATAGCTGAAAATGCGCAATCGCGAAAATGACGGCGGTGATACCGAAGTGGACGGCCCCGCCGCGGCGCGGATTTCCGAACTGTCGATCACCGCGCGTTCACCGCTCATAGGGCCGCAATATCCTGGCCGCTTCGGCTTGTGCATCCTGCATCGCCTGCGACGGGGTTTTCTTGCCGGTCAGCGCGGCGGCCAGCCCATTGTTCAGCACACGCGTGACCCGCTGGTTCTCGTGCGTGGACAGTTCCGCCACCGAAAATTCCAGCTGGTCGCGCGCCACGGTCGCCAGCGGAAACGATTGCACATGCTGCTTCATGGCCGGGATGTTCCATGCATCGGGGCGCACGGCGATATAGCCGGATTCAATTCCCCACTGCGCGGTGCGCGCGGGCAGGACCAGCCATTTCACAAATCGCAGGGCGGCGTCGCGTTGCGCGGGTGAGGTCTTCTTGAATACGTAAAGATTTCCACCGCCGGTAGGCGAGCCGCGACGTTTATTTCCCGGCAGCATCGCCGCACCGAAATCAAACTTTGCGCTGGCCTTGACGTTGCCCAGGTTGCCACTGGTGGTCCAGATCATCGCGGCTTTGCCGTCGAAGAAATCGTCCGGCGTACGGCCCCACTCGATCACACCGGGTGGATGCACTTTTTGCACGCGCGACAAATCCACCCAGTATTGCAATGCTTCGATGGCGGCGGGGTCGTCGAATCTTGTCTGCGTGCCGGCAGCATTCATCAGCTCGATGCCATTGGCGGTTGTCAGTCCCTGGAACAGCCAGTAGGGAAATCCCGAGGAAGGAATCTGGATTCCCCATTGCGTGACACGGCCCTCGCTATCGCGTCGCGTCAGTTTCTGCGCGAAGTCGCGCATTTCCTGCCAGTCGGCGGGCGGCTTGTCGGGATCGAGGCCCGCTTCCTTGAACATTTCCTTGTTCCAGTACAGCAGCACGGTGGAGCGCTGGAACGGAATACCCCAGGTCTTGCCACCAGCGCGGCTGTTGGCCATCAGCGCCGGATAAAAATTATCCAGCCAGTTTCGATCGCGCGCGTTGGTCGCGAGATCGTCAAAGGGAACGATGGCGTCGGCATCGATCAGCGTGTACATGTCGACCGCAAACAGCACCGCGATGTCGGGTGGTGTGCCGCTCTTGTGTGCGGTCAGCGCCTTCACCAGCGACTCCTTGTACGTCCCCGCGTAAATCGGCCTGACCTTGATATCGGGATTCTCGCGCTCGAAATCCTCCACCATCGCGCCGACGCTATTGGCGACCGGCCCACCCACGGCCACCGGATAGTAGAAGGAAATTTCAATCGCGCCTGCTGCGGTCGCTGCAACCATCAGGCCCGCCATGAAAAGCGTTGCGCGCAGCGCGGATTTCAGTCGTGAAAACATGTTTTGCGATGAGGGCCGGTGAGGACGACGGTGCGCGAATTTGCAGCTTGAGTGCCGACCAACAATTCGCATGGCCGATCGAACACTTTGGGGATAATATCGTGTATCCCCTCGTCATGACCACGTAAAACACGCTCTTGCACATGACCCTGCACCCGACCATTTCAATCGTGCTCGCGGAAGACCACACGCTGGTCCGTGAAGGATTGAAAATGCTGCTGTCCACCGAGCCCGGTTTGCAGGTCATCGCCGAAACCGGCGATGGGCGCGCGGTCGAAGCGCTGGTGCGGAAAGTCATGCCCGGCCTGCTGGTGCTGGACCTCGACCTGCCGGGACGCCATGGTGTCGACATTGCCATCGCGGTAAAAGCGGAATTCGCGGCGGCCATCAAGGTACTGGTGCTGACGGGCGACCTGCGTCCCGATTCGGTCGGCCGCGCGCTGGCGGCGGGTGCCGACGGCTACGTGCTGAAAAGCGAAGACACCGAAGAACTGCTGATCGCAGTTCGCGCCGTTCTTGCCGGACGTGAATATGTCAGCAAGAGCATCGCGCAGGCGTTCCGCGCGGATGTGGCGCGGCGCGGCGCAGGGCCGCCTGCCGCCACTGCCACGCCGCGTGAGCGCGAGATCATGTCGCTGGTGGCGCGCGGCCTGGCCAACAACGGCATCGCCGCGCTGCTGGGCATCAGCGTGCTCACGGTACGCACGCACCGCCAGAACCTGATGGAAAAATTTGAGCTGCGCAACGCGGCGGAGATCACGGCCTACGCCGTCAAACACGGTTTCTACGATCCCTCATGATCGGTTTGTAACGAAAAGGCAATTCGGCCTGTTGCGTTACAACCCTGTTACAGCCGGACCCCGGGTACTACAAATGTAGTATTGCCCCGCCGCCCCGCCGGACCTAATGTGTCACCAAGGCCGCCAGCACTTACGTGTGGCCAGGAGCGCACAGGGTGACACGGAAAACAGGTCCAGGGGGTGATGCGATGGGCACGCCAGGCAACGTAATTAAACTGCGCGACCGCGAACAGCGGCTGCGTGCACGCCGTCGCGGCGACACCGATCCCGTGCCGATGGAAAAGCAACTGGCCGACACAACGCGCAAGCTCGAGCTCGCGCAGGCAAAACTGCTGCAGCAGCAAAACGAATTCGAAACGCTGGCACGTTCGCTGGAACAGCAGGCGGCGCGCGATGCACTCACCGGGCTCTTCAATCGGCAGAAATTCGATGCGCTATGCGCCGCCGAAATCGCACGCGGCAAGCGCTACGGCACGCCGCTGGCGCTGATCATGTACGACATCGACCGCTTCAAGACCATCAACGATACCTACGGCCACCTCGTCGGCGACCGCGTGCTGGTCGAGACGTCGAACATCGTGGCGGCCCGCATGCGCGAACTTGATACGCTGGCGCGCTGGGGCGGTGAAGAATTCATGATCCTGGCGCCGCACACTGATATGGAAAGCGCACGCGCGCTGGCCGAGCAGGTGCGCGGTGTGATCGACGACACCAGTTTCTCCACGGTCGGCCACGTCACCTGCAGCTTCGGCGTGACCGCGCTCGCCGAACACGACACGGTGGACAAGCTTATCTATCGCGCCGATGCCGCCATGTACCAGGCCAAGCGCAACGGTCGCAATCGGGTGGAAGTCAACTAGGCGTTGCCTCACCAGCCCGCTCCATGACGTAAAAGTCAAGCACCGGGGCGGCTTCGCAGCCATCTTCGGCCTGCACGCGGCGTCAGATATAGACTCTGGTTGCAACCGACGCACTACTTGCGCCAATGGCACCGCCGACGGCATCCCGGCAAAGTTGATACACTCCCATCAACGAGTCCAACCAGAAAAGCGCGCATTTCTCAAGCCGCTCTGCCTGCATTTCCCCGATGAACAAAATACGCTATGTAGATTCGCACACGGGAGGCGAGCCCACCCGTGTCGTGCTGGAGGGTTTTCCCGATCTTTCCTCACTGCCGCTGGCCGCGCGCGTGACGGCATTGCGCGCCTCGCACGATCATTTGCGCGCCGCTGCTGCCAGCGAACCGCGCGCCTCCGATGTCATGGTCGGCGCATGGCTGATGCCGCCGGTGGAATCAGGCTCCGTCGCGTCGGTCATCTTTTTCAACAACGTCGGCTATCTCGGCATGTGCGGCCACGGCAGCATCGGCGTGATCGCGACCCTGCAGTATTTCGGCCGTATTTCAGCGGGCGTGCACCGGCTCGATACGCCGGTCGGCACGGTCACCTGCACGCTGCACGCGAATGGCACGGTCTCAATTGAAAACATCGCCTCATATCGCTATCGAAAAGCGGTCACGGTTGATGTGCCGGGCCACGGCGCCATCACCGGCGACATCGCCTGGGGCGGCAACTGGTTTTTCCTGGTGGACACCAAGGACCACCGCATCGATGCAACGCAGGTCAACACGCTCGTGGCGCTGGCCGGCGATATTCGTGAAGCGCTGGGCGTGGCCAAAATAACCGGACGCGACGGTGCCGAGATAGATCACATTGAATTATTCGGCTCGCCTTCAAGCGCCGATTTCGACAGCCGCAATTTTGTGTTGTGCCCCGGCAGCGCGTATGACCGGTCGCCTTGCGGCACCGGCACCAGCGCCAAACTCGCCTGCCTCGCCGCAGACGGCAAGCTCGCCGAAGGTGCGGTATGGCGGCAGGAAAGCGTGATCGGCAGCGCCTTTGAAGGCCGCTACCGGACCGTCGAAGGTGGCGTCATTCCCACCATCACCGGGCAGGCATTCGTTTGCGGCGAAGGCACGCTGCTGATGGATGCGGCCGATCCTTTCCGCTGGGGCATCCAGTCCGGCGCCGGGGCATGATGAACACCAAATTTTCCAAATCAAATTTCCCGCCCCGGGCCAATCACCCGGAAAATTTCACTCACTTCACTCGGACATGGACGATCAGGCAATGACCACATTCTGGAATGGCGTACTCCCCGCAATCACCACCCCGTTCAACGCCGACGGCACCGTCGATCATGTTTTTCTTGCCAGGCATGTGACGATGATGATGGACGCGGGCTGCACCGGCATCGTGCCGCTGGGCTCGCTGGGCGAAACCGCGACGCTCACCTTTGCCGAGAAAAAAGAAGTCCTCACCACCGTCGTCAAGGCGGCGGGCAAGCGCGGCACCGTCGTCCCGGGTGTCGCCGCCATTTCCACCGATGAAGCCGTGGTGTTCGCAAAAATGGCCGCCGAAGTCGGCTGTGGCGGACTGATGGTGTTGCCACCGTACGTGTACTCAAGCGACTGGCGCGAGATGAAGGCGCATGCATCAGCGGTGATTCGTGCAACGACGCTGCCCTGCATGCTCTACAACAATCCCATCGCCTACAAAACCGATTTCCTGCCCGCGCAGGTCGCCGAGCTCGCCAATGAATTTCGCAATCTCGTCGCCGTCAAGGAATCCAGCGCCGATATCCGCCGCATTGCCGCCATCAAGTCACTGATCGGAACGCGCCTGCATATTCTCGTCGGCGTCGACGACATCATCGTCGAAGGTGTTGCCGCCGGTGCGACCGGCTGGGTGGCCGGATTGGTCAATGCGTATCCGCGGGAATCGGTGGTGCTGTTCGAAATGGCCAAGGCTGGAAAATGGAAGGAGCTTGAGCCGCTGTATCACTGGTTCCTGCCGTTGCTGAAACTCGACACAGTGGTGAAATTCGTGCAGCTCATCAAGCTCACGCAGGAACATGTGGGCATGGGCAATGCGCGTGTTCGCATGCCGCGCATGACATTGGCCGGTGCTGAGCTGATGGATGCGGAGATGACGATCAAGCACGCGATCGCAAGCAAGCCGAAGTTTCCGGCCTGAGCGTTGTTAAGCGCTGCACGTGAGCGCCGTTGCCTAAGCGTTATTTTTTCGCGGTCGCGGATTCCGCTGCCAGAAACTGCGCCGCAAAATTGCGTGCCGCAGTAGACGCGACATGATTGTTGTCCCAAAAGAGGGCATAACCTTCTTTCAGCACCGGGCACGATACGCTATCGCAGAAAAAATCGGCCATATCTACGTAACGGATGTTGGGATGTGCGGCGGCAACGGCCAGAAGCATGCTTTTCGATTCCTGCGCATAGGCATCGAATTCCTGCCTGGCCACGGCACAGGCGTCGAGGTTTCCTGATGCAATGCAGCGTGGCGCATCACTGCGCATCACCGGTGTCGCCCCCAGCAAGATGATGCGCCCGACGCGCGGCGCGACTTGTGCCATCGTCACCTCGAACTTTGCCTTGAAATCGCGCTCGCTGACCGAACGCGGCCAGAATGCGGTAATGACCAGCGTATCCAGCCCGTCGATTTTTGGCAATACCTTGCGATTGAATTCACGGCAGCGTGCTTGCTCCTGCTCGCGTTTACCGTTGTCAAATTCCAGCAGCGGTGCGCAGGCATCACGCGTGTAACTGGTGGCTGCCACCCTGGCCTGCTGGCCCAGCGCCCATGCCAGCGGCTGCCATGCCAGCGCATGCGAATCGCCCCAGATAGCCACGCGCACAGGCCGGAGCGAATCGGAGTTGCAGCCCGGTTTCGGAAACTTGTCCAGCGCCTCATCACCGCGGTAGTTGCACCTTGCCCGGTTCTCCGGCATGTCGCGCGCCGTGCGCGCGGCGAGGTCGTCCTGTGAAGGTGCGTGGCCGAAAAGGCTTGGGACAGCCAGGATTCCGAGCGCCAGCAATGCCGACCCCGCAAACGCTGCGCCGGCAAATTTCGCGTCACCGAAACCTGTCCTGCGATGACGAAACGGACGCTCCACATAACGCAGGCTCAGGCTTGCCAGGATAAAAGCTGCGACGACAAGTGCTGCCCTCAGTTCCATCGATGCCGGCACGGGACTGGTCGCACGTTCAAAGGCCAGCAGCGGCCAGTGCCAGAGATATAGCGAATACGAAATCAGCCCAACATAGACCATCACACGCGAGGTGAGCAATACGCCGACCATGCCCAATTGTCGCGAGCCATGGACGGCAAGAATCAATGCCATCGATCCCAGCACGGCTGGCAGCGCGCCGGCAGCGGGAAAGTGTTCAATAGGCACAATCAATGCCGCAATAATCACGGTGACACCGGCATAGGCGAATACACGCCCATCACGCCACCGCTGTGCGGGCAAAGCGGCAATCAGTCCGCCCGCAGCCAGTTCCCAGAAACGCGCCGGCATCTGGAAGAATGCAGCGTCGGGATGGTTGCGCGCGAGCCATTCGGCAAACGCGAACGATAAGAGCGCGAGCACTGCAACGGCGGAAACCAGTCGCAGCGGCCGCAAGCGAAGTAATAGCAAAACCGCCAACGGCCAGCACAGGTAAAACTGCTCCTCCACACCAAGGGACCAGAGGTGCAACAGTGGAAGGCGGTCCGAGCTCATGTCGAAGTAGCCGCCGGCATTGAACTGGAAATAGATATTGCCGGCAAACACCAGCGAGGCCGCAGCCGACTGCGCGATGCTGTCTTGCTGCTCTCGCAGCGGGATCAGCCACATCGAGGCGACCAGGGTAATTAACACCACGACCACCAGCGCTGGCAGCAAGCGCCTTGCACGTCGTGCATAGAAATGGAAAAAATCGATTTGCCCGGTCGCGCGCCATTCGGCTATCAACAGAGAGCTGATCAGGTAGCCTGAAATGACAAAGAAAATATCCACGCCTGCATAGCCGGCCGCGAAGGCTATGCCGGCGTGGTGCAGGACAACGGCGGTCACCGCGACGGCCCTGAGGCCGTCAATTTCCGGTCGGTATTGCAGTGAAGTTTTTTCGTGGTTGCGCATTGTGACGAAGTTGAATAAACCCGGCATTCGCTTGGGCCGCAACGGCGCGTGCCGGGGAAAGCTGCCGCGTGAATTCTGGCATGGAACTGCGCCCTATTTGCGCCGCGAAGATCCGCGCCATGAATCGTGGCACCATCGCGAACAACCTGAATCTAAATGCTAGACTTTCGGACGCGATGACCCTATCTGCCCACGACGACAACAAAAATGCCGGCGAAATCCTAGTTATCGGCGCCGGCGTCATCGGCCTGGCGTGCGCGCTTCGCCTGGCGCAGGAAGGGAAAAATGTCGTGCTGGTGGATCGTGATCCGCCGGGCATGGGTGCCTCTTTCGGTAATGCCGGACACATCGCCACGGAACAGGTTTATCCGATGGCGTCTCCCGAGGTGGTGCGCCATGCGCTGAAATACCTGCTGGACAGCGAAAGCCCGCTGCGCATCCGGCCGGCGTATCTGGCGACGATCCTGCCGTGGCTGATGCGATTTGCCTGGAACGCGCGACGTGCCCCGTTTGAACGCGGCGTCGCCGCACTGACATCACTGCAGGCCACCGCCACGCGCGACCTCGCGGATCTGCTGGCGACGGCGAACGCCGCGCATATGATGCACACCGACGGCCATCTGGTGCTGGTCGAAGACACCCGCTCAATCACTGCCGCGAAACAGGAAATAAAGGCACTGGCCCGCTTTGGCATTGAAGCCGAATGGATCGCGCCTGCACATGTTCGCGACATCGCGCCCGAGATCACTGCCGATATCCAGGGCGCATTGAAATTCAGCGGGACCGGACATGTCGACGACCCGCATGAAATCTGCAACGCCCTGTTGCACGCTTTTCAAAATGCCGGGGGGAAATTCGTCCAGGCCGGAATCGACCGCATTGAAGATGGCGAACGTTTCATCGCGACTGCCGGCAATGGCCGGACTTTCTCGGCAACACAACTGGTGCTGAGCTGCGGCGCGTGGTCCAAAACGCTGGCAGCGCAACTGGGCTATTCCGTGCCGCTGGAAGCTGAGCGCGGCTATCACCTGACCCTGCCCGGCGTGACGCCGCGTTTCCGCATTCCCGTGGCGTCGTATGAAAGAAAAGTCATCATGACGCCGATGTCCTGCGGACTGCGCATGACCGGTACGGTCGAATTCGGCGGCCTTCAGCTGCCGCCGGATCCGCGTCGCTTTGCGCTGCTCGCGCATCACATGGCAGGACTCGCTGCCGGCTTGCCCACTGAAAATGCCGGCACATGGATGGGATTTCGTCCCTCGCTTCCCGACCATCTTCCGGTACTGGGCCGCGTGCCCGATGGGCGAAATATTTTCTTTGCGTTCGGCCACCAGCACCTGGGCCTGACACTGGCAGGTGTCACCGCGCGCGTGATCGCAGCGCAAATGGGCGGGCGTGATCCGGGAATCGATCTTTCACCTTTTGCGGCGGACCGGTTTTGACGATTCATTTGTCCGCCCCCCGCGCGCAAACTTTCAGTGGTCTCCGGCTGCTTGGCTGCGCCGCGCTATTGGCTGCATCACTGGTCACAAATTCGTTCGCTGCCACCAAAACGCTCTACATCGCCCAACAATCCATCGGCGGCGAAGCCCTTGATCCCGCACGCGTCAACTCAGTCCTCGTCGCCAATATCCTCGAAAACATTTTCGAGCCGATGCTGCAATACGACTATCTCGCGCGTCCGCTGAAACTCATTCCCAACACACTCGCCTCCATGCCGGAAATCAGCGAAGGCGGACGCGTCTACACCTGTCACTTGAAACACGGCGTGATGTTTGCCCCCGACCCGGCGTTCAAAGGTAAGCCGCGCGAACTGACCGCGGCGGACTACGCCTACAGCATCCGTCGGCTGTTCAATCCGAAATATGTATCGAGCCAGTTTTTTCTGGTAGACGGAAAAATCCCCGGCGCAAATGCATTGCGCGATGCCGCTCTCAAAGGCGCGCATTTTGACGACGACAAACCCATCGCCGGATTGCAGGTGCTGGACCGCTACACCCTGCGCATCACCCTGAACGAACCCGACCTCAATTTCCAGCACGTGCTGGCGCAGCAAAACCTGGGTGCCATGGCGCGCGAAGTAGTGGAATTCTACGGCGATGATGTCGGTACGCATCCCGTCGGTACCGGCCCGTTCCATGTGGTGAATACACGCGAAGGCAGCAAACTTATCCTGGTAGCCAATCCCAATTTTCGCCACGAAATTTTTGCGATCGATCCGAGTGTCACGACGAGCACCGACGAGGTCACCAAGTCCATTGCGGCCACCATGAAAGGCCGCCGCCTGCCGATGGTGGACCGCGTCGAACTCACCTACACCTCCGAAGACCAGCCGATGTGGCTGGCGTTCCTGGGACGCGATCTCGACTACATGAACAACGTGCCGGTGGCTTTCCTCGGCTCTGCCGTGCCGAACGGGCAACTCGCGCCCAACCTGAAAAAACAGGACATCGCCCTTCAGCGCTACGTCTACCCCGCCATCTGGTTTGCGGCCTTCAACATGATGGATCCCGTGGTCGGCGGCTACACACCCGAGCGCACGGCATTGCGCCGCGCGATTGCGATGAGTTTTGATCGCGACAAAGCCATCAACGTGATCTTCAATGGCGGCGCGCTGCCTCCGTATGGCGTAACGCCACCGGGTATCAGCGGATTCGACGCGAAGTTCAGGACCGACGCATTCGATTACGACGTGCCGCGCGCAAAAGCGTTGCTCGATACCTACGGTTTCATTGATCGCGATGGCGACGGTTGGCGCGACATGCCCGATGGGTCACCTTTGGTAATCACGTTCTCGTCCCCCGCGCAACCGCGCTTCCGTCCCTGGGATGAACTCTGGTCACGTTCACTGCAGCAGCTTGGCATCCGCATGAAACTGCAGAAAATGCACCAGTCGGAACTGACCCGGATGATGATGTCTGGCAAGCACCAGCTGGGTTTCAACGCGTGGAACATGGACTATCCCGATGGCGAGGATTTCCAGGTGCTGCTGTATGGCCCCGCTGCGGGAACGGTTAACCAGACGCAGTTTTCGCTGCCGGCATTCGACAAATTATTCCTGCAGGCGCAGAAGTTGCCGGACTCGCCCGAGCGCAATGTGCTCTACCGCGAAATGGACCGCATTGCCCTGGTGTATATGCCGATGGTGATGCATCTCTACCCCGTGCGTGCTGCACTAGCGCATCCGTGGATCAAGGGCTACAAGCCCCACCCGGTGCATCTCGAACCGTGGAAATACATCGACATCGATACGGCCATGCGCCAGCAGGTGACGGGCAGGAACGAATAGTCCTGCGAGTCTTTTCTACCGCTAGACTTCGCCGCGCACCATCTGCAGCAGCCGATCCACCACCGCCTCGCCATCGGCACGCAGGCCGTTATGCTCGTACTGGTTGGTGATCCACAGCTTCATGTTCGGCACGATGCGCGCGGTCTCTTCCGAAAATTCCCGGTGCACATACATGTCGTCGAAATACACCGCCGCCGCGACCGGCACGGTATTTTTCTTGAGCTTTTCCAGGTCGTACATCGCGGGCCAGTTTGCGTCACGCGCGAGGATATCTGCGGCTTCCTTCAGCGGCTGCAATTGCGGATACACATCGAACATCCACGGGTAAATCATTTCGCCCGTGAACAGGATTCGGTCGCTGCGATCCAGGCTGAATTCCGCATGCTCCGCCAGCAGGCGCTGCGCCGACCAGTTACTGGCCGCCTGTTGCGTGTAGCACGCCTCCTGCAACAGTGAAAAAATCGGATTGGTATCGAACGATTGGAGCTGTTCAACGTGGAAGAGGAAATTCCAGTTCATCTCCTGCTTGTGGCTGCCGTCCACACTATCCACGAATGCTTCTTCGATCACATAGTGAATCGCCTCGAAGCCATCGCTCATGCCGAACTGCAGGCCCAGTTGCAGGAAGCGTTGCGCGGTCAGTTGTCCGCCGGAGGGCATTCTTACGTCGTTGTCGCGCAAGTGCCGCACGATTGCTTTCACTTTCTCGACGTCACCCGGATAGCGCGCGTAATAAAGGCGATTCTTGTCGATCACCCGCTTATAGGTCGCGCGATAAACGTCGTCCACCGGTCGCGTGAGCGAGGGGATGCCACCGGTGATCAGCGATGCATCCAGCCCTTCGGGTGCCGCCGAAAGATAGCGCAGCGAACAGAACCCGCCGTAGCTCTGGCCGATGATGGTCCACTTCCGGTCACCGATCAGCTGCCGCCGAATCGCTTCGGCATCGCGCACGATATTGTCGGTACGGAAGTGCTTCAGGTAATCAGCCTGCAATTGCGGTGTGGCCAGTCCACGCATCGTTTGCGCGGTGATCGGTGTGGATAAACCCGTGCCCCGCTGGTCCAGCAAAACCAAGCGGTATTCTTTCAGCACCCGCTTGATCCAGCCGGCATTGCCCATGGGCCGCGGCGAACCGGAACCCGGGCCGCCCTGGAAAAACACCATGTACGGCAGGTCGGCCTCTTCCTTGCCGGCAGCGGAAACGACACGCGCAAATATGCCGGTTTTCTTGTCGGGTTTCGCGTAATCGAGCGGCAGGTCGAACAGGCAATTATCGAAGACGAGTCCGGGCAGTGATTCTCTGGTTTTTTTCATGGGAGATTCCGTGGAGTAGGCCAAAAGTCTAGCATCCGCCTCCCGCTATTCCCAGTGCTCCGCACATTGCCACACCATCACCGCTGAATACTCCCGCTCCGCCAAGCACTGGCGCTGCGAATTTATTTCGGCGCCTTCAACAAGGCCGGTGGAAACTTCCTTACCAGCGGCACCAGCTGATGCAGGAACGCGGTCAGCGCGGACGTCCTGCGCCAGATCATGGCGATGCGCCGGTGTGGCGCAGGTTCTGTAAACGGAATCAACCTCACATTGGGTGACGCCGGTGCAGGGGCGTGCACCGACAGCGCCGGCATCAGCGTCATGCCGACGTTGGCACTGACCATGTGCCGCAGCGTTTCCAGACTGGTGGCGCGAAAACCCGAGCGCTCACCCGCGCCCGCCATCTGGCAGACTTCCAGCGCCTGGTCGCGCAGGCAATGGCCGTCGTCGAGCAGCAGCAGGCGTTCATCGGCGAGGTCGTGAAGCTTTACGCGCTTTGACTTCGCCATCCTATGCTGCTTGTTGAGCGCCAGTACGAACATCTCCTCGAACAGGAATTCCGCGTGCAGCGTGTCGTCGTGAATCGGCAGCGCGAGAATCGCGGCGTCGAGCTCGCCTTCGTGCAATTTCTTCAGCAGCACTTCGGTTTTTTCCTCGACCAGGATTAGCTCGAGCTTGGGGAACCGCGCCACGATGTTGGGCACGATGTGCGGCAGCAGGTACGGGCCCAGCGTCGGAAACACGCCCAGCCGCACCGTCCCCGATTCCGGATCCTTCGCACGGCGCGCAATGGCCTTGATTTCGTCAGCCTCGCGCAGGATCACGCGCGCCTTTGCGGCCACCGCCTCACCCACTTCCGTGAGCATCACGTTGCGCGGATTGCGCTCCACCAGCGCCATGCCGATCTCATCCTCGAACTTCTTCAATTGCGTCGACAGCGTCGGCTGCGAAACAAAGCTGGCCTCGGCGGCACGCCCGAAATGCTTGTGGTCCGCCAGCGCCACCAGGTAGCGCAAATCGCGCAGGTTCATGATTTCCTCGGCAAATAAAAGTCAATTGGATTTCGTTATTGATCTGATGATAACAATCAATTGGATATATGGCGACGCGGCCCCCATCATTCAACTCACGAAAGCAAAAGAACCCGCAGCACCGAGCCAGCCGTTTGAAATTTTTCAATTACGCCAGCCAGCTTTCATATTCCTCAATCATTTCACTGGAGATCATCACATGCTTACCGTTGGCGACAAATTCCCCGCTTTTGCCCTCAAAGCCACCGTCACGAACGACCTCAGCAATGCCTTCGTCGACATCAACAACAACACCTACGCCGGCAAATGGCTGTGCGTGTTTTTCTACCCCAAGGATTTCACTTTTGTGTGCCCGACCGAGATCACCGCGTTCGGTGACCTGAACGGCTCATTCGCCGATCGCGATTGCCAGATCCTCACCGGCTCCGTCGATTCCGAATTCGTCCACCTGGCCTGGCGCCGTGATCACAAGGACCTGAACCGCCTGCCGTTCCCGATGCTGGCCGACATCAAGCGCGAACTGTCCTCCGCACTCGGCATCCTCGACAAGGACGAAGGCGTCTCGCAACGCGCGACGTTCCTGGTTGACCCGAACGGCATCATCCGCTTCTCGATGGTGACGGACCTGAACGTAGGTCGCAATCCGGCGGAAGTGTTGCGCGTGCTGGATGCATTGCAGACCGACGAACTGTGTCCCTGCAATTGGAAACAAGGCGAAGACACACTGAAAATCGCGGCCTAGTTATCTCTCACCCGCGGCCTTCAAGGGAGGCCGCGGCAACCGATCAAGGAAAAAACATGCAAACCATCAAGACGCTCATCCCGGACTACGCGAAAGACCTTCGCCTCAACCTGGATTCGATATTGACCGAAGGCGGTGCGCTCGGCCTGACCACAAAGCAGATCGCCATCGTGGCCCTGGCCAGCGCCGTCGCCGCCCGCCATCAACCGCTAACCACCGCCATCTCACAATTCGCCGCGCACGTGCTGGATGAAACAGCCTTTAACGGCGCCAAATCCGCCGCCGCCATCATGGCGATGAACAATATCTACTACCGCTTCACGCATTTGGTGAGCGAGCCCGAGTACGCGAAAATGCCCGCCAAGCTGCGCATGAACGTGATGGCCAATCCCGGCATCGAGAAAATCGATTTTGAGTTGGCCTCGATCGCCGTCTCCGCCATCAACGGCTGCGGCATGTGCATGGACTCGCATGAAAAAACCCTGCGCACGCACAACGTTTCCGCCCAGGCGATCCAGAGCGCAGTCCGCATCGCCTCCGTGATGGCAGCCGTCGCCGTCACACTGGAACAAGCCGAAGCCGCCGCCCTGCCGTCACTGGCTGAAGCAGCGTAGCGAAATCCCCGCATCACCCGGAAGCCGGATTCAGGCTACACTTTGTGTATGCAGAAATTCGGCTTTCGCATTCAAACCAGCGCAGGAATGACGGTAGATAATCTCGTCATCCATGGCGTCGACCGTGAGCAGGCGGAAGTGAAGCTTCGCCAGATGTATCACCGTTGCACGATCCTGGAATGCCGCGTGGTGGATGATGTGGCGCGTGGGGATGGGACGGATCTGGAAGGGGCGATTGCGTTGATTGTCGGGAAAGACAAATAACGTTCATCGCACTACCGCGCAAGCGAAATCCAAAACGCTTCGACAAAAACTTTGACCTTGACCTCGCCTTAGGCTCCGTATTTGAATCTGCCTTTGACCCGGCTTTTAGAACTCCCCATGAGAGGCGCCGAGGTTGCTCAACGTCAGCCCATCAATACCCTTCGACAAGCTCAGGGCGAACGGTGAGTGGGTTGGAACATATTTGATAGGTCACACATACCGAACCCATCACTGCCCTTCGATACCTCAGGGCGAACGGTGAAATGGAGAAGCCAACGACACTGGGTTTCCGCCTTCGCGGGAACGACGGCACAATTTGACCTTATGCCGCCAAAGCCAAAAACTCATTCGCCTTCAACTCCTCATACAGCGCCTGGTAATCCTGCGCCCCCCGGCTATCCGGCGCATGCGCAAACACATCCGTCTCGGCATACGGGCTTTCCGCCAGCGAAACACTTTCGGCTATCCGCGTTTCACACACATCACTGCCAAACCGCTCACGAAACGTTTTGTCGATATCCCATGACATCTTGCGCCGTGAATCGAACCGTGTGATCACGTAACGCCGTTCGATGCGCTTCTTCAACACCGGGCCTAGCGCATTGAGTGTCTTTTCCACCTGGATGGCACCCTTCACGGCGAGGTAATCCGCCGACACCGGCACCAGCACCTTGTCCGCCGCAAAAATTGCCGAGAGCGACAACACGCCCAGCAAGGGACAGCAATCGATGATTACCGGCCGCACGCCGTTGAGGTTTTCACGAATCAGCGCGAGCTTGAGCCGGTTCAGCACATTCGGGCCTTTGCCGAACTGGGTATCAACCTTGGCCAGCTCCAGGTGCGCAGGCAACAAACTCCAGTTGCGATCGGTCTGGCGCACCAACTCAGTCAACGTCTTATTGTCTCGAAAGAACGCGTAGATGCTGGCGTCACCGGCCACCATGTCGAGCCCGCTCAGGCTGGACAGATGCGCCTGGGGATCGAGGTCAATGGCCAATGGCGATTCGCCGGCACGCGCCAGCGCAGCCGCGAGATTGAGTGCGGTGGTGGTTTTGCCGACCCCACCCTTTTGATTGAAGACTGTAATGCGAGGCATGATTTTCGCCGCCCACTGAAGAAGCACGCCGCAGAGTGTGCCGGCCGATTATTGCAACAGGACTACATCACATAATAATCAGAAAATCAGGTGCTTAGCAATGCTTCTTCAGATTTGGGTCGCAAAAACGCCGCTAACTACAGGGTTTCCACTATGAACGACGGAAAAATCCCTTGGGTGCGTCCGGTCAATCCAAATGCGCCGCGACTAGCCCGGCATGGGCGGAACCACAAATTCCCAGTCCTTCGAATCTTCGCCCGGATCCGTCATGGGCTTGCCCGTGTCGCTGAGTTGATGCGCAAATTTCCGGGCCATCAATTCAAGCTGGTCGGTAAATATCCCATCCACGCCAAGCGCCAGCAATTTGCTGATGCGTTCCGGTTCATTCACGGTATAAGCCATCACACGAAAGTCGCGGCCGTGGAACAGGCGCACCAGTTCTGGATTGATGTACTGGTGATCGCAGTGAATCGACACGCATTGCAGTTTCTCCAGAGTCTGCAAGTGCTGCACGCCGGGCGCTTTCACCAGCAGCCCCATCGGCAGATCGGGCGCGGTCTCGCGCGCACCGACCAGCGCTTCAACGCTGAAAGATGAAATCAGCGGCTTTACCAGCCGGTCGCCCCACAGCTCCGTGCATAGTGCGCCGACCATGCACCCGGTTTCGGCTTCGCGCCCGGGGCAGGGTTTGATCTCGACATTGGCCATCATGCCCAGGCCGTGCAGGTATTTCGCCACCGCGGAAAATCGCGGCACCGGCTCACTGCGAAACGCGTCGCTATGCCAGCCGCCGGCATCGAGTTTTTCCAGTTCGGCCATGGTCTTTTCGGCCACCAGTCCATGCCCGTTGGTGGTGCGTTCCAGCGTCGAATCATGCATCAGGAGTGCGACCGAATCCGCGCTCAACTTCACATCAAATTCCACCGTCGTATAGGAATGCAGATTCCCCGTCTTCATCGCCGCAAGCGTATTTTCCGGCGCGTGGATGCCGCCGCCGCGATGCGCGATAAGCGTCGGATAGGGCCAGTTGGCAGACGTGGCTTGCGTTGAAGTCATTACGCGCTCCTTAAAAAATCGATGTGATCCACGATCGCAACAGCACGATGATCGCGATCGCAAAGCCGGCCGCCAGCAGGTCATCGAACATCACGCCGAAGCCCCCCTTGATGCGCCGGTCGGCCCAGCGAATCGGCCAGGGTTTCCAGATATCGAACAGGCGAAACAGCAGGAAGGCCGTGAGCAGCCAGAAGAAATGCACCGGCGTGAACGCCAGCACCAGAAGGAAGGCGGCGATTTCATCGATGACGATTCCGCCATGATCGGCAACACCAAGTGCGCGGCCGGTGACCGAGGATGCCCAAATCCCAACCGCAAAAAACAGCGCGGCCGCGGCCAGGACGGCCAACATGCCGCCCATGTGCACCAGCGCAAAAATCGGCAATGCCACCAGCGTTCCCCACGTGCCGGGCGCCTTGGGTGCCAGGCCCGCGCCGAAACCGAACGCGAGGAAATGCGCGGGATGACTGAGCAGGAATTTTTTGTCGGGACGCATGGTCACTGTGCGAAATGGTCGAAGCCGGACGCGCCAATGCTGAGCAGTGCGCCGCGTTCATCGAGGACAGTGACGTTGCTTTCGCCGGTGTGCATTTTTCCGATGCGCGTGAGGGGTACAGCAATTTTCGCGGCAACGGCTTCAATCGCGACGCGATTTTTCTCGCTTGCGGTAAAGCACAATTCATAGTCATCGCCACCGGCCAGCGCGCAGGGAATGCGTAGTTCCGGCCCCACCGACAGTAACGCGGGTGACAACGGCACTTGCGCCCATTCAATCGTTGCCGCCAGCTTCGATCGTTCGCAGATGTGCGTCAGGTCTGCCACCAGCCCATCGGAGATATCGATGGCGGCATGCGCGACATCAAGCAAATCCTGACCCAGCAGGTGGCGTGGCGCGGGCATGTGCAGTCGTTCCAGCGCGCGCTCCGCAATGGGCGGCTGCAACGCCACACTGCCCTGCAAATGCTTCAGCGCCAGCGCCGCACCTCCGAGCGAACCGGAAACCCAGATGTCGTCCCCCGCTTGTGCACGATCACGCCGTAGCGCTTTGCCGGAAGGCACTTCCCCAAAAACCGTCAGCGTCATCGAGAGCGCACCGCGCGTAGTATCACCGCCGATCAAATCCACATCCGCCTCATCGGCCAGCCTGAAAAAACCGCGTGAAAATTCCGACAGCCAGCCGGCATCAATTGACGGCAGCGTAAGCGCCAGCGTGACGTATTTTGGCGTGGCCCCCATCGCCGCTAGATCCGAAAGATTTACGGCCAGCGCTTTCTGCCCCAGCTTGAACGGATCGGCATCAGCAAAGAAATGCACGCCCGAGACCAGTGTGTCGGTCGATACGGCCAGCTCATGTCCCGGCGTCAGTTCGAACAGCGCGCAATCATCGCCCACCCCCAGCGAAGCATGCTTCACCGGACGGGTGAAGTAGCGGGCGATCAGGTCAAACTCGGGCGTCATGGTCCCGAGGGAATCAGGTTTTGTCAGGGGTCTTGGCAATGCGCCGCGTCTTGGTGACGACTTTCGGCGTATTCCGCGGCGCGCGCGGCTTGGGCGGTGTGGCCGGCGTGCCGCCCTGGAAGGCGATTTCCTCGGCGCGCACCTGCGTGGCGAGCTGGTCGAGCACGCCGTTCACATATTTGTGGCCATCGGTGCCGCCAAATGACTTTGCCAGTTCGATCGCTTCATTGATGATGACGCGATACGGCGTGTCCGGCATCGTGGTCAGTTCATGTGCTGCGATGAGCAAAACCGCGCGCTCGATCGGGCTCACTTCAACCCACGGCCGGTCGAGGAATGGCGCCAGCTTTTCCTGCAACGCTTCGCTGTGCTTGATCACGCCGCTCACCAGAAGCGCAAACAGCGCGGCATCGGCTTTTTCAAAACCTTCCATGGCCACATATTGTTTTTCAATATCGTCCAGGCTCTGGCCGGCGAGCTGCCACTGGTACAGCGCCTGCACGGCAAATTCGCGTGAGCGACGGCGTCCGCTTTTCATCGTGATTCCCTGGCCGAGGCGGCAATGGTTTCCAGAGCACGCGCCATTTCGACGGCGGCATGCGCACAGTCCGCGCCTTTTTCGTCGACACGCGCTTCCGCCTGCGCATCGTTCTCCACGGTGAGAATGCCGTTGGCAATGGGAATGCCGGTTTCCAGCATCACGTCCATCACGCCTCGGCAACTGTCGTTGGCCACCACTTCAAAATGATAAGTCTCGCCGCGAATGACCGCACCGATGGCGATCAGCGCATCGTAGCGCTGCGTCAGCGCCATCGTCTGCAAGGCCACGGGGATTTCCAGTGCACCCGGCACCGACACGTGATCGATGTCCGCGTCCGCCACGCCGCAGGCCTGCAACGCCTTTACGCAGGCGCCGAGCATTTTCACCACCACTGGTTCATTGAACCGGCTCTGCGCGATGCCGATTTTCAAACCATGGCCATCACGATTTTGCTTGATAGAGTTCATACCGCTTTCAGTTTTCGTTCGTTCGGTTTGCCGTCATTCGTTTTGGTGGCGTCGCCGGGGGGCACATAGTCCACGACTTCGAGATCGAATCCCGCCATTGACGGGATTTTCCTGGGCCAGGCCAGCACCCGCATCTTGCGTACGTTGAGCTTGCGCAAAATCTGCGCGCCGATGCCGTGCATGCGCGGATCCCACTTGGCCGCCTGTGTGGGCTTTTTGCCCTCGCTGTTCAAGCGGTCGAGCACGGCGTCCGCGCTCTCCTGGCGGCGCAGCAACACAATCACCCCACTGCCTTCGGTAGCGATGATACGCATCGCTTCACTCACCGAATAGGCGTGCTGGCCCTGGTCAAAATCGAACAGGTCCAGCGAGGTGAAAGGTTCATGCACGCGCGTCAGCACCGGCACATCGGGCAGGATTTCACCGCGCGTCAATGCAAGGTGCACTTCGTTGGCGGTCCGGTCGTGAAAGGCATGCAGCTTGAAAGCACCGTACGGCGTGGCGATATTTTTTTCCGAGACGAGTTCGACCAACGTTTCGTTGATCGAGCGGTAGCGGATCAGGTCGGCGATGGTCCCGAGCTTCAGTCCATGCTGTTGCGCGAACACCAGCAGGTCCGGCAGGCGCGCCATCTCGCCGTCATCCTTGATGACTTCGCAAATTACGGCGGCGGGTGTGCGGCCGGCCAGCTTCGCAAGGTCACAACCTGCTTCCGTGTGACCCGCGCGAACCAGCACGCCGCCCGGCTTGGCCATGACGGGGAAAATATGTCCCGGCTGCACCAGGTCACCCGGTTTCGCATTTGAGGCCACGGCCAGCTGCACGGTTCGCGAGCGATCGGCAGCGGAAATGCCGGTGGTTACGCCCGATGCGGCTTCGATCGAGACGGTAAATGCGGTGCCGTGCGGCGTGCGATTATCCGAGACCATCAAGGGCAGGTTCAGCTGCCGGCATCGTTCTTCCTCAAGCGTGAGGCAGATCAGCCCACGCGCATGTTTCGCCATGAAGTTGATGGCTTCAGGCGTCACAAAATCGGCCGCCATGACCAGGTCACCTTCGTTCTCGCGATCCTCGGCGTCGACCAGCACCACCATTTTTCCCTGGCGCAGGTCTTCGATAATTTCCTGTGTGGTGGCGATATTCATAGTTTGTGTGTTGAAGATGGGGTTAGGGCCAATTTAGAAACGCAGATCCAGCAATGGCGCGGCTTGCAGGGCAAAATAACCCGGAGAACCGCCACAGTGCTTGAGTCTGTGGCTGCATGTTGTTTGCGATGCGTCTTTTGCGGCTGGCCGTGATTTTCTCACGGCAGTCGCCTTCGTGACCGCATGTGATGCGGATAGAAATTGATTCGGCTGAAATCGCCCTGCGGCCTCTACCCGCCCGTAGCCCAGACTCAACCTCCCGTAAAACATCGAATGCCGCAGCCGAATACCCTGTCCGGGGGTGTGTTCGAAAAAGCTTCAAGAGTAGACTCTCCCCTCACCTGCCCGTCATTTGCGCAGGCGGAGAAATCATGTCACGCCGGGAGGATCTTCTGTCCATGTTTTCCGTTCGCCACAAGCCGATGCCACCGATGCGCTTTAGCCAGTCGATGTGCGCCCTCCTCCTCGTCTGCGCCTCAACCATGGCCCACGCGGCGACGTCCGCGATCAGCGCCGGCGTCAGCCACAGCGCCTCGTTGTCAGCCGATGGAACCGTTCGCACCTGGGGCAATGATTCTGCCGGGCAACTGGGTGTGGGGCGCTCGCTGGTGTCCGCGAATCCGGTTGCCGTCCGCGGAGCCAGCGGCATCAGCGCCATCGCATCGGGCGATTCACATGTCATCGCCCTCAAATCCAGCGGCACCGTACTCGCCTGGGGCGATAACGACGACGGCCAGCTGGGAGACGGCACGGCCACCAGCCATTCACTGCCCGTCACCGTCGCGGGACTGGCGGATATTGAGAAAATCTGGTCGCGCGGTGCGCATAATTTCGCGCGCAAACGCGATGGCACCTATTGGGGATGGGGCAAGAACGGCAGCGGTGAACTGGGCGACGCCAGCTATGAGAACCTGCTGACACCCGCACAGGCAAGCGACATGCAGGGTGTGACCGAGCTGGCGCTGGGAGCGCAGCACACGCTGGCGCGAAAAAACGACGGCACCGTCTGGGCCTGGGGTCTCAACGATCACGGTCAATTGGGTGACGGCACCAGGACCGATCCTTTCGCCGGCCGTGCCGCAAAGAAGCAGGTCATCGGATTGTCTGGCGTCGTCGCCGTTGCGGCAGGCAGTGACCACAGCCTCGCACTGAAATCCGATGGCACTGTGTGGGCATGGGGCGGCAATAGCGGCGGGCAGATTGGCGACGGGACGACCATCGACCGGCTGGTACCCGTGCAGGTATCGGGACTGAGCGGCGTCGCACAGATTGTGGCTGGCAGTGGACATTCCATCGCTGTGAAGAACGACGGCAGCGTGGTGGGCTGGGGCTCCAATGGCTATGCCGAACTGGGGGACGGAACGTATACCGACCGCCCCAACACCGTTCCGCTGAGTGGCCTCGGTGGTGTCTTGTCGATTTCCTCCGGCTTCCTGCATACCTTCGCGGTCATGTCCGGCGGCACACTCGTGGCGTGGGGCAATAACGAGTACGGACAACTGGGCGACGGCACCACGCAGCAACGGACGCTGCCCGCGCCGGTGGCCGGGCTCACCGGCATCACGGCGGTCGCAGTCGGTGACCTGCATACGGTCGCATTGAAATCCGATGGCACGGTGCTCACCTGGGGCGACAATTCGCGCGGGCAACTTGGCAACGGCACACTTATTTTCCGCTCCACACCAAGCACCGTCAGCCTGTCCGGCATCGCGAAGATCGCGGCGGGTGCGGCGCACACGGTCGCACTCAAGGCCGATGGTTCCGTGCTGACGTGGGGACTCAATTGTTGCGGGCAACTGGGCGATGGCACCAACAACAATCGTTCGTTGCCGCTTACCGTTGCCGGCATTGGCGGCAACGTCCAGGAAATATCTGCGGGCGCACTGCACACGCTGGCATTGCGCACCGACGGCATCATAGTCGCATGGGGTTACAACTATTCGGGCCAGCTCGGCGACCGCGCCATCGAAGATGTCAATGTTCCCTCGCCCGTGCTCGGGCTCAGCAATGTCGCCGAGATCTCGGCGGGCGCCAACCATTCGCTGGCGCGCAAGAATGACGGCACGGTGTGGGCGTGGGGCCAGAACGACAGCGGGCAGCTCGGCAATGGCACCCTGATCGACGGTCACACCGGTCGCACCACACCTGTTGCCGTGAGTGCGCTCAACGGCGTCCGCGCCATCTCTGCAGGAGACTCACATTCGCTCGCATTGAAAACCGACGGCACGGTCTGGGCCTGGGGCAGCAACGGCGGTGGCCGCCTGGGTGATGGCACGATTGTTGACCGCCTCGTACCGGTGCAGGTGCGCGGACTGACAAACATCATCGCCATCGCGGCGGCCAATGTGCATTCGCTGGCGCTGAAAGGCGATGGAACCGTCTGGGCGTGGGGTAGCAACTACGGCTATCAGCTGGGTGACGGCACGGGCGATGAACACATCCTGCCGGTTCAGGTGGTGGACTTGAGCGGCGTCGTGGCGATTGCGGCCAACTCACACGCGCTGGCGCTCAAGGGCGACGGCACTGTCGTGGCATGGGGCGGCAACAACAACGGACAGTTGGGCGACGGCACCCTGGTCGATCGCGCCAGGCCGGTGGTGGTGGTTCGTGAAAACGGCGCCGGCAGCATCGCCGCGAATAACTGGTATCTGGATCTCAACCCCGCGATTTCGAAAACCGTCGCCGCCGAAAGAACACCCGTGTTCCTGGCCGTGACCACCGGCGCAGCTGCGGACGTGATGGCCAACATCCAGTTCCGCGCGGCCGATGTCGGCACCAACGGCAATGTGTATGTGTTCGCGCTGGCGCCTGCCAACCTGGTCAAGAACGTGAGCGCTTCGGTGCTGGCCAGTCACAAGGGTGTGATGACCAGGGGCTCGAACAAGGACACACCGCTTCCCTGCGTGCTGGCGCAACTCACGGCCTCGGGACAATTGACCGCCGTATCGGCCAGTTCGTTGCAGGCTTACCTGTCGGGTGTGCTGTCGAGCCAGGGCGCATCGGTCAGTGTGCTGAATGGCGTCAGCACCGCGCTGCTGTCGGGATCGGTGTTTTATGTGGGCTACGGTTCCAATTCTGCGTCGATGATCAGCGGCGGCACCAATCGCAGCGTGGTCGCTGTGCCCGGCGTGAAAAATTGCCAACCGCAGGCGCCGCAAACCGGCTGGTGGTGGAATCCGAACGAATCGGGGCGTGGCTTCGGCATCGAAGTACGCGGCAACAGCATGTTCATGTCGGGATATCTCTACGATGAAACGGGCCACGCGACATGGGTCGTATCGCCAGGCCCGGTGGCGCTCGACGGCTCGTTCTTCAACGGCCCGTTGTACAAGGTTGCGAATGGCCAGACGCTGACCGGCACGTACAAGCCTGCGGCCGCGACCGCGATCGGCACTATCACCATTTCCTTTACCGACGCGCGCAACGGCACGTTGATTTTCCCCGGTGGCAGTTCCATCCCGATCCAGCGATTCGATGACGTGATCGGCTCGGGCGGAGGTACCACGCCTTCATTCGTTCCCGAGACCGGCTGGTGGTGGAATGCTGATGAAAGCGGCCGTGGTTTCTTTGTCGAGATCAAGAACAACTATGCGTTTATTGCCGGCTACATGTACGAGGCCAACGGTGATCCGGTCTGGTACCTGACCCAGAACGCGATGTCGACGCCGCAAATGTTTTCCAGCGTGTGGCAGCAGATTGCCAATGGCCAGACATTGACAGGGCCGTACAAACCGGCATCGATCAGCAACGCCAACGTGGGCCCCGTCGCCATCCAGTTCCAGGACGCCACCCATGGCGTCCTGACCTTGCCGGGCGGACGGCAGTTGGCGATCACGAGGCAACTGTTTTGATTTTTCGGAGAGGGAAAATTGTCGGCATCGTTGCGATTGCGTTCGCCGCGCAGTCGTTCGCCGCAGCCCCGCCCGCCGCCGAAATCGTCAGCCTCGAAGGCAAGGGCGAATACCGCGAGACGCAACAACTCGACTGGAAAGCCGCAAAAATAAACCAGCCGGTGTTCCCGTCCAATCTCGTGCGCACGGGTGACCAGTCGAAGATGGCGCTGCTGTTTCCGGACCGCACGCAGATCCGCCTCGCACAAAACAGCGTGCTGCAGATCAAGGAAGTGAGCCAGGGCAAGGACCAGAAAACCATCCTCAATCTCAACGCCGGCCGCAGCTGGATGCAATCGAAGACTTCGCCGGGCGGACTGACGATGGAAACACCGACGGCGTTGGCTTCGATACGCGGCACGGACTGGGAAATTGTGGTCGATCCCGATGGCCGCTCGACGTTGACCGTGTTCAGTGGCGAAGCGGAATTTTCCAATGACCAGGGCCGCGTGCTGGTCGGCAAAAATGAACAGGCCAGCGCTGAAAAAGGCCGAGCTCCGGTAAAAATCCAGGTGATCAATCCGCGCGAACGCATCCAGTGGGTCTCGGCGCGCACGATCGATGCGAAGCGATATCGCGAAACCAATGCGAGCGCAGACGCGCAGAAAGAACTGGCTGCTGTCGCGAGGCTGATGGAGGACAACGCCCTCGGTGCGGCGGAAAAGCGCTTGCGTGCGGCGATCGCGATTCCGCAAACCGATTCCGCTTCGGCGCGGCTGCTGCTGGCGGATTTCCTGATCTTTGATGGAAAGCTGGCAGACGCTTACCAGGCACTCAATGTCGTCTCTGACAAATACCCCGCCGATGTGCGCGCGCCGGTGGCACTGGCGCAACTCTCTTTGCAACGTGACGACCTGCCCGCAGCACACCGCCATATCGACGAAGCGCTGCGGCGCGCGCCAAACTCAATCGAGGCACTAGTCGCAGCCGGCGAGATCGCGCACTTTGAAGGCGACACCGCCGCCGCGAGAAGCGCGTACACAAAAGCCACCGCCATCGCGCCCAACGACGCACGCGGATGGCTGGGGCTCGGTGTCATCGAATCCGAACTGGACAATTTCAACACCGCTGCAACCTATCTCGAGAAAGCGTCAATACTCGACGCCGCTTCCGCTACCCAATGGGGCGAACTGGCCACGATGCAGGCGAACAGCGGGAGTTATGCGAAAGCGTCGCAGTCATTCGAAAAAGCGCTGGCCCTGCAGCCGGACAACTACGTGATGCTCACCGGCAAAGGCATTCTTGAACTGAAGCAGGGTCACAACGAAGAGGCGCTCAATGCGCTGCTCCGTGCCAGCGTGATCGAGCCACGTTATGCGCGAGCGCACCTGTACACGGCGGTTGCCTACTACCGCGTGGAGCGGCCCGATCGCGCCCTGCCCGAACTCGCCAAGGTGATCGAACTTGATGCACACGATCCGCTGCCGCATCTGCTTGCTGCCAGCATCCGGACCGACGACATTGAGCCGCTGGCCGCCGTGCAGGAAGCGCGCGAAGCCAATCGACTCATGCCTTACCTGAAATCTTTCAACCAGGTTGCCAGCAACCAGGCCGGCGCCGCGAATCTCGGCAGTGCGATGTCCTTCTTCGGCATGGAGAATTGGGCGCGAAGTATTGCGCAGGAATCGTATCTGCCGTTTTGGGCACCCAGCCATCTTTTCCTGGCAGACCGCTATGCGGGCGACTTCAACCGGCGCTCGGAATTGATGCAGGGGTTCCTGCTCGACCCGATGGTGTTCGGTGCGTCCAACCGTTATCAATCGCTGGTTGAAACGCCGGGCAAATATGCGACCGTGTCGACCCGATACAACCAGAGCGACGATCTGAAACTGGTCGAGCCGGCTATCACGGTCAATGGCTACCTGCTGGCGCCGACCCCTATTGCGTATTTTGTCGAAGGCATAGACACGCGCATCACCCCCGGCAATACCGCGCTGAAGGCCAATGCGCGCACATTCACCGCTGCGCTGGGTATTCGTCCGCATTGGGACAGCAGCTTCTTTATTTACGCCAATCGCCTCAGCGCCGATATCGATATTGGCGAGCGCAACGTCACGGGCACGTATCAAAAAGTCGGCGGGTACAACGAGCGCGTGGATGCGGGTGGCCACTATGCATTCAATGCGCGTTCACAACTCTGGTTCAAGGCCGGCTACGGACGCGAGCGCTCCACAGTGGACGAGCTTTCGAGCCTGGTGCTGCCCGGTCTTTCACTGATTCGGGGCAGCAATTTCGAAACGCAGCCGACCGGCGCGGATGTGCAATTGCGCCAGACGATGTCGCTTCCCGGTTTGCGCGAAATCAGCTGGGGCGTGGAAGCCTCACGACTTCGCACGTCGAACGGTCTCGTGCAGGATGAGGGCGTTCACACGCCCGCCACCACGGCATTGCAAGGCACCCTCAACTCGGCAGACCGCGATCGTTCCGCGCTCACCTATGGATCACTGCGCACTACGTTGGGCGCATTTGCATTCGAAAGCGCGCTGGGCTGGAGCGACTATCGCAAGGACCGCGAGTTTCATGTCACTTCGCAAAGTGCGGCCGGTAGCGCCAATATTTTTGAGAACTACCGTGTCAATCGCGCCAATGGCGCGTTCGGCTTTGTCTATCGCGAACAACCCGGTCGACTGCTGAGATTCGCCTGCCAGGAATGGACGCGTCCCGCTTCAAACAGCACGCTGGCTCCAGTCGCGGTGGCGGGCATTCCGGGCGACGACCAACTGGTATTTCCCGGCGGCAAACAGACGCGCTGTCGCGGCCAGCTGGAGTGGGAGGTGAATGCCATGACGTTCATGACTGCCGGCGCGGAGTGGCAGAACATTCGCAACCTGTATTCGCTGCTCGATGGCGTCCTCAATACGCGCACTGACGTCACCAACCTCGACCGCCTGCGCAACCGCGTGCTGCCACTGCCGCCGAAACCGGACGCGCTTGAAGACACATCGGTATTTTCACTGGGCGAAGTGGCGCGCGCATCGCTGTCGATGGAGCACATTGTCGATTCCTCATTGGCCGCGCGTTTCAACTACACCTACACCGACAGCGCGGACAAATTCGCCGACTTCCGTGACAATCATCTTCCCTACCTGGCGCGGCATCAGGCGAGCATAGGCGCGACGTGGACGTATCCTTCACGCAGCTATGTGAGCGCGCAGGCGGTTTATCGGTCGGAACGTTATATCGATGAAGGCAACCAGATACGACTGGAGCCGGGGTGGGACATGCAGGTGCGCGCGTATGTTGAATTCGACAGGAAGCATTGGTCGCTGGAGGCGTATGCGATCAACTTGCTGAAGAAGAACGAGTCGGATGTGTTTGGTGTTGTCGTGAATTACCGGTTTTGATGCGACTCCTGCAGTTCATTTCAAGCGCGCCCTCTTCGCTTTCGCCTCCTACCGCGAATGCGGCGATGCGACGGTATCAGCGCATTCATTTGACATGCTGAACCGCCTGCGCATTTTCCTGAGGTCCGCGCCAGCAGTAGTAGCCGTCATTACGTTGCTGATGTTTACACTGCTCAGCACGTGGGACGTTTGGCGCCGCATGGAATACAAGGGCTACGACCTTCTGATGGTGTTCAGCGCGCCGGGTCGATCAACGCTTCCTATCACCATTGTCGGCATCGACGAACCTTCGTTTGCGCAAATCGGCAAGCAGTGGCCGTGGCCCAGGCGCATGCATGGTGAACTGCTGGAACAACTCAATCGCGCCGGCGCCTTGGTGGTGGGTTTCGATGTGCTGCTGTCGGAACCTTCCAATGACGAAGATGACACGCTGCTCGCCAATGCCATTCGCAAGGCGGGCAACGTGGTGCTGACGGCCGATCTTGTTTATCAGGAAACGCAGTACGTGCGCCAGTGGCTGCGCGTCGAGCCGATAGACGCTTTCAAGGCCGCGGGTGCCGGCAACGGGCTCGCTACCATCCCACGCGATTCCGACCTGGTGCTGCGGCGCGCACCGGAAGGCCGTGACGTTTTCTGGCGCGAAATTGTCCGAATGGTCAACAAGGTGCGGCCCGGCCTCATTGAAGAACCGCCCTCGCAACCAGATCGGATGATCGGTTACGTCGGGCCTGACCGCACGTTTCCCTACGTTTCTTACTACCAGGCGCTGCATGCCGACACCGACTTGCCGCCGGATGTCTTCCGCGACCAGATTGTGCTGATCGGGCGTTACGTCCGCTCGTCGGTCGAAATGGGCGGCAGCGATGACAATTTCGCCACGCCCTTCACCGGCATCAATGGATGGCTCACACCGGGCGTCGAGATTCACGCCAACATCCTTGAAAGCGCGCTGTCGCGGCGCGACATCGCCCCATTGTCTCCTGCATGGAACCTGCTGCTGCTGACATTCGCTGTCCTTAGCAGTGCGTTCCTGATGCGGCACTGGCGGCCATTGCGTAGCGCGCTGGTGGCAATGTTACTGCTTGGGTTTATCGCCGCCGGTGACTGGCTGCTGTTCTCGCGATATAACCTGTGGCTGCCGGCAATCGCATCCATGTTGAGCGTGACGGTTGTGTACGCATCGCTGGGCGCGCACGCGTTCCTTTCCGAACAACGCCAGCGCCGCGAGACCCGCCGCGCATTCTCCATGTATCTCGCTCCCGAAGTCGTCAACCAGATCATGGCGCATCCGGACAAACTGAAACTCGGCGGCGAGCGCAAGGAAATCACGTTGCTGTTTACCGACCTGGCCGGCTTCACCAACATTTCCGAACAGCTTGGGCCCGAGCAGGTCGCACAGTTGCTGAACGAACATTTCTCGCGCGCCACTGCCATCATCAAGCAGCACGGCGGCACGGTGAACCGCTTTATCGGCGACGCCATCATGGCGATCTGGAACGCGCCGCTGGAGGATCCGCAGCATGCGCTCAATGCCTGCCTGGCCGGGTGCGAGATGCAGCGCGATATGAAGCAATTGCGCGTGACTCTGGCGGAGCGTGGATTGCCGCCGATTGCGATGCGCGTGGGCATTCATACGGGGTCTGCCATCGTTGGCAATCTTGGTGCGTCGGATCGATTTGACTATACGGCTATCGGCGACAGTGTAAATCTTGCGGCGCGGCTGGAAGGTGTGAACAAGTTTTATGGCACGGAAATTTTACTGAGCGGGGCGACGGCGCAATTGTTGAACATGCCGGCCGATCCGGCCCTTCGACTGGCTCAGGGCGAACGGGGTTTGGGGAAGAACCTGCTGTTGCGGCCGGTTGATCGCGTGATCGTCAAGGGGAAGTCCGAGGCCACTGACATTTTCACGCCGACGGATGACGAACAACTCATAGCACTCACGACAACAGCGTTGCAGGCCTATCGTGCGCAGCAATGGGACGAGAGCGAGAAGGACTGGCGTTCGATATTGCAGAGATATCCGGACGACCGGATTTCGGTCATCTATCTCGAGCGAATCGCTGGACTACGTGATCTTCCACCTGCGGCCGGCATGACCGACGCCACCGCCCTGGAAAAACTCTAGCGTTGGATCAAGCCTGTGTTGGCGTGTGTGTTGGTACCTGCGTCGGCGCCTGCGCGCTGAGCATGCGCTCCACATAACGCGCCAGCTGGTCAATTTCCAGGTTCACTTTCGCGCCTTTGCGCAGCAGGCGAATGGTGGTCACCTGATGCGTATGCGGAATGATGTTGATCTCGAAAATCGCGCTGCCCAAAGGCGAGTCACTGACTTTGTTCACAGTGAGTGACACGCCATTGACGGTGATCGAGCCTTTGCGCGCCACAAATTTCGCCAGTGGATGCGGCGCTTCGATTTCCAGGCGCCATGATGCGCCGAGGTCTTCCATGGCGGTCACCAGGCCGACGCCATCGATGTGTCCGCTCACCAGATGGCCGCCCAACCGGTCGCCGAAACGCAGCGACTTTTCCAGGTTGACTTCATTACCTTGAACAAGGCCGGTCGTCAGCGACAGCGTTTCGTTCGAGACATCGACGGAAAACGTGTCCGGGCTTTTCGCCACCACCGTCAGGCAACAGCCTCCCACCGCCACCGAATCGCCGATGGCGACATTGTGCATGCCGAGTTTCGGCGCATTGATGACGAGGCGCGTATTGGCAGGCGTCACGTCCGCTTTTTCGATGAGGCCGGTGGTTTCGATAATGCCGGTGAACATGTTTAATCTTTCAGTACTTGAGCGGTGATGCGAAGGTCAGGGCCGATCTGGCGAATGTCTGTTATCTGCAAACGGGTGCGCTGGTCGAGATTTTTCAATTCCGGCAATGCGAACAATCCGCGCGCATTGTCGCCGAAAATGCTGGGCGCGACATAGGCGATGATTTCGTCGACCACGCCTGCCGACAGCAACGAGGCGTTCAGCTTGGCACCGGTTTCCACGAGGATGCGATTGAGACCGCGCTGCGCAAGTTGTTCGGCGAATTTGACGAGATCGATTTTCCCCTTGATGGGTTCGACGGGGATGTGCATGACTTCGGCGCCGAGTGCGGCCAATTCTTTTTCACGCTGCGGATTGTCTGTCGATGTCGCGATCAGCACATTGCCGCCGCGTAACAGTTTCGCGCTGTCCGGCACTTCCAGTCGATTGTCGATCAGGATGCGCAAGGGTTGCCGCTCGCACGGAACATCGCGAACCGTCAGCTCCGGGTCATCGGAGAGCAGCGTGCCTACTCCTGTCAGCACGGCGCATGCTTCACTGCGCAATCGATGTACATCACGCCGCGCATCGGCGCCGGTGATCCACTTCGATTCGCCGTTGAGCAGCGCGGTTTTTCCGTCGAGTGTGGAGGCGATTTTCAACGTCATCCACGGCCGTCCACGCGTCACGCGCACGAGGAAGGCTTTAAGACTGCGTTCGGCCTCCGTTTCCATCAGCCCGATATCGACCTGGATGCCCGCTTGTCGCAGGCGGTCATGTCCTGCACCATCGACACCTTCAAACGGATCGTGCAACGCGGAAATGACGCAGGCGACTTTAGCCGCAATCAGCAAATCCGAACAGCCCGGCCCGCGCGACTTGGCATGCAGCACACAGGGTTCAAGGGTTGAATAGACCGTCGCGCCCTCAGGCGATTCGCTGCACGCCTTCAGCGCCATCGCCTCTGCGTGGGGCCGCCCGCCCTTCTGCGTAAAACCTTCGCCGATGATGCGGCCGTTCTTCACAATCACGCAGCCGACAAAGGGATTCGGGGTGGTGATGCAACGCCCGCGCTCGCCATTGCGGATCGCGCGCGCCATCATGGCGTGATCGAATGCGGAAAACAGTGCCATCTATTTCTTCGTGGTTTCGCGTGTTTCTTCGCGCGTAGCTTCGCGAATGGCGTCTTTGAATTCTTCGACGTCGGAAAAACTCCGGTACACGGA
>JBDTWS010000021.1:0-31948 GCA_040006575.1 Betaproteobacteria bacterium | reverse complement strand
CAGGAAATGAGCGCAGCACTGCTCGATCACGTCCGCGATGCGATTCAATTTGAGGGGCAATATCGCGATCCCGATTTGCTGGCGACACCACATCCGGGCGAGATTGATGCGTCGATGGTGGCGCGTATGGAGAAAATGCTGGCCGGGGTGCGCGATGCCGTGAACGACAAGCAAAACTTGCGGTACTTCCTGGGCTGCTACCTGACGGAACCGAAATCGCATGTCTTTTTCGATGCGCCGGAATCCGGGTTGGGGCCGGCCGCGTTTTCGCGATTGCTGAAGCGAGATGGCGCCAGGCTGGATCTCAAGTCACGATTGCTCTATCTCGGCGAACAATTTTTCCTCAATGGCAATGCGCTCACCACGACCGATGCGGATCACTCAGCGCTGCGACAACTTGCCGACGCGCGAGAGCTGCCGGGCGGAAAAAATATCGACTGGAGCAGGACACTTTGCGAACTGCTGCATCGCGCTTACTGCGACGGATTTGTACATACAGAATGATTTGTCTCCGGTGCTGAAAGGAGCCCGTCATGAACACCCAAATGACCGAACCCGAAAACCTGCCGCCGCCCGTGTACCAGCTGATGTCGAGCAATGCGGAAGCGCTCGAAGCACAGGAGCGCGTCATCGCCGCCACGCAGCGTGAGCTGCGTATCTTCGATATGAATGCACGCACGCTGCATGACCGCGGTTTCGGCAGCCCGGCGCGGATTGAAGTGTTGCGCACGATGTTGCTTTCCACGCGCGGCCACAAGATGCGAATTGCGCTCCATGACGTCAAGGGAATCGAAAGCGAACTGCCGCGGTTGATGGACCTGCTGGCACGGTTTTCAGGACAGATCCTTATTCATCGCACATTCGGTGCGGCGGCCGAGGCGCGCGACCCCATGATCATCGCCGACGAGGACCATTTCTGGCGCAAGCTGAATATCGACCAGCCACGCTCTGTGCTGACCATGTACAACGCCGTCGACACGCGCCCCTTCATCGATCGTTTCGAGGAAATCTGGGAAAAAAGCGAATTGGCCGTGAGCGGCAGCACGCTGGGCCTCTAGTTCAGCCCAATCCGTCGTCCCCGGCCTACGCCCGGGTTGTGCACTGCACCACGGGGGTGCTATACTTGTCAGTCGGTCGAAACAATCACAGCATCAACAGCACAAACTCACACCTGTGCCGCCAAATGGCTGGAAACGGAACATCAGCCGATAAAAATTTTGATCAAATTTTTCTCTCCAAGGGACGTCCTAAAATGAATAAATCTATCCTCATCGCTGCAATCCTCGCCGTTGGCCTCTCCGCCTGTGGCAAAACCGAAACTCCGGCACCTGCACCTGCTCCGAAAGTCGAAGCACCGAAGGTTGATGCCGCTGTTGAAGCCGCCAAGGCCAGCGTTGACGCTGCCAAGGACGCCGCTGTCAAGACTGGCGAAGTTGCCAAGGATGCCGCATCCCCGGTTGCTGACGCTGCCAAAGACGCTGCTGCCAAGTCTGTTGACGCCGCCAAAGACGCTGCTGCCAAGACCGACGCTGCTGCCAAGGACGCCAAGGCGCCTGCAGCACCTGCTCCTGCCAAGAAGTAATTTTTCCGGGCAAGCAATAAAAAGCCGCCCGCTCGAAAGAGCGGGCGGCTTTTTTATTTGGGCGCGCAGCCGGGGACGAAACGAGCGCGCCTGCGGTTAAGTGCTTCTAGATCTCGCGCCAAGCGAACCCGGCTGACTGTTCGGCAATGCCGATCCAGTCGTGGCTGCATGACAGAGCTCCCGCCAGCGCTGCCTGCGCCAGTGAAGGCAAGTTATTCTGCCGCGACAGGTGCGCAGCCAGCACGTGCTTCAGGCGCGTGCAATCCATGTTCGCCAGCAGCGATGCCGCCGTGTTGTTATCGAGATGTCCATAACGGCCGGACACACGCTTCTTGAGACTGGCGGGGTACGGTCCACCCATGAGCATGTCCAGATCGTGATTACACTCCAGCACCACCGCATCGCAGCCCGAGAGCGTGGCGCGGATATGCTCAGTGATGGAGCCGGTGTCTGTCAGCACACCGAGCCGGCTTGCGCCGTCGGAGAAGACATATTGCACGGGCTCATAGGCATCGTGCGGCACAAAATAGGGTGTGACGTGGATTTCGCCGATCGAAAATGATTCGTGCGGATCCACGTAATGCATCAGTGATGGCGGCAGTGAACCCTCGTTGAGCACCTTGGCGGTTCCGTGCGTGAGCCAGACCGGAATTTTGTGTTTACGCGCAAACCGCGCCACGCCGCCGATGTGATCGGAGTGTTCGTGGGTGACGACGACGGCATCCACATCAGCCGCCGCGAGCCCGGCGCGGCCCAGGCGCATTTCGGTTTCAGCCAGGCCAAACCCACAATCCATCATCACGACGCTGCCGCCGATCCGGACGATCAGTGCGTTGCCTTCGCTACCGCTGCCCAGCGAACAAAATTGCAAACTCAAGCGTGCCACTCCCAGGAATCCACATACAAAAAGGGCCCGTTACCAGGGGAAACGGGCCCTTGCCGCAATTTATGAAATCGCGAGAACTAGCGTAACTGCTCCAGCAACAAGCCGAGGATGCGTTTGGCGGTGGAGGAATTGTCAGGTTTGCCGTCGGCCGACTGCACCGTCACGCTGGATACACCGGCGGCCTCGACCACATACACGCGGTACTGCGGCTTGCTCAGCGGATCGTCTTTGCGCCAGAACGCGAGTTTGTCGAGGAATCCCTTGTCGGAACCGGCGCGGGCTTCGGCATCCGGATCAATGTAGCGGACGAAGAACAGACCCTTGGAGCGGTCACGGTCTTCCACCGTAAAGCCCACACGGTCCAGCGCCAATCCCACACGGCGCCATGCGCGGTCGAACGGCTCGTTGACGGTAAGAGCGCCGCCGGCGTTCTTGTCATAGGACGCACGCGATACATTGGCCGGCGCGGCGCTGCCGCCTGATGCGGTTGCGAGCGTCGTGGCTGCCGGCGCGGTAAAGCCAAATTTCACCATCAGGCGCGACAGCATTTCCGCTTCCAGTTCCTTGTCGTTGGGGCGCGGCTGCCATGCGGTGGCGATCTTGTCAGAGTTGGCGTACACCTCTTCCACACCACGATGGCTGATGTAGATATCGATGGTGCCGGGTTCGCGGCCCGGCTCAAGGCGGGTGCGGAATTTATCACGCAGCCCCGTTTCATACAGGCTGTCGAGCAGGCGGCCGATCGTGCGACGCACGATATCCTGCGGCACCTTGGAACGATTTTCCGCCCAGTCGGTTTCCATGATGCCGGTTTCGGGTGATTCACGATTCAGTACGAAGCCGGCTTCAGCCCAGAATTCCTTCGCGGTGGTCCACGCCACATCCGACGTTGACTTGACGACCAGCCAGCGCTGTTCGCCGACGCGCTCGATGCGTGCGTTCTCGATTTTCGGCAGCACGGTATTGCCGGAAACCGGCACTGCGCTGCGATCCCGGTTGTACGTTGAGAATGTGGTGGCCTTCGAGTCGGGAATGACGAAACGGTCATCGGCGACAGGTGAAGTCAGGTCCGGCGGCACGTCGAGTGACGGAATCTTTCCGCCCTGTGAACGGTAGTCGGCATTCTTGTTGGAGGTAATACCGCAGCCTGCCAGCAGCAGGCCCAGGAACGAAGCAATCAACAGATTTCGGGACATCATTTAGGCAACTTCCTTTACGTGAGCAGTGGTTGCGGCGGTCATTTTGCCGACACCTGCTGCGGCCATGGCATCCAGCAATTTGCCATGGAATTTTTCGTCAAACGGCGTGAGGGGCAGGCGCAGACCGGATTCGATGAGGCCCATGTGATGCAGCGCCCATTTCACCGGAATCGGGTTGGACTCGAGGAACAGCTGGTTGTGCAGCCCCAGCAGTCGGTTGTTGATTTCGATGGCGCGAGCGCGGTCGCCCTTGAGCGCGGCCGCGCACATGTCATGCATCAGCCGTGGCGCAACATTGGCCGTGACCGAAATCGTGCCGTGCGCACCCAGCAGCATCAGCGCCAGCGTGGACACGTCTTCACCGCTGTAAACGGCAAATTTCTTCGGCAGGCGGTGCAGCAGTTCCGCGCCGCGTGCCATGCTGGCGGTGGCGTCCTTGATGCCCACGATATTGGGAATGGCCGAGAGGCGCACGGTGGTGTCGCTGGAAAGATCGGCGACCGTACGGCCGGGCACGTTGTACAGGATGACCGGCATATCCACCGCTTCGGCGATGGCGCGGAAGTGCTGGTACATGCCTTCCTGCGTGGGCTTGTTGTAATACGGCACCACAGACAGGGCGTAATCTGCGCCTGCCTGCTTCGCATAATTGGTGAGATGAATGGCTTCACGCGTGGAGTTGCCACCGGTACCGGCGATGACCGGGATACGGCCGGCCGCGAAATCGACAGCGGCCTTGATCAGCGCGCAATGCTCATCCATGTCGACGGTCGGCGATTCACCGGTGGTACCGACGATGACGATCCCGTCCGTGCCTTCCTGGACGTGCCAATCAATCAGGGATTTGAGCCGAGCGAAATCAAGCGCTCCATCCGGCAGCATCGGGGTGACGATGGCTACCAAGCTTCCGGTCAACATAGGTGCATGATGCAAAAAGAGTAATTCGGCATTTTAGCATTTAACCTGACAGCGAGCCCCAATCGATTGACAGCAGCTTCAAGGCGTCCCATGGGTATCCGGTGGCGCGCCAAAGCGGGCGGCGATTCTCTGCACAACGGCCGGTCTGGGCTGGTCCACATAGTCATTTTCATAGGCGACGACATACAAGCGTCCGCACACGGTATCCAGCAGTTCGCCTGGCTGCAACAGGAAATCGGCGCGCGATGGCCTTCCATATTTTTCGTTGCCTGCCGCAAATGTTTCGTAGATCAACCAGCCGCCCGGCGCGACTGTGTGGACCAGCGTCTCCAATAGCGGGCGATGGAGATAGTTGGTCACGATCACGCCGGCGAACGACTGCCCCGGGTATGGCCATGCATCTTTTTCGATGTCTGCCTGTTTGAACGCAATTTGCGCAGAAAGTTTAGATTGGGGATCGCGATCGACTGCATTGACCTCAAAGCCATGTGCCGCGAACCAGTTGGCATGGCGGCCGCTGCCACAGGCCACGTCGAGGATGGTGCTGCCTGCGGCGATCCGGCCGCCGAACCGCGTGACCCAGGCCGATGGGGCGGGTTCGTCCGGGTTGACTGGCATGATTTGCTCGCTGTTCACAGCCGAATGATACCGAAGCCATCTGCGATAATTGAGGGATGAAATTGTCCCTGCAAATGTCGATCGCGAAATGACTACGCATACCGATTGCGAATTGCTGGACCGCGACGACGCACTGGCGTTCGCTCGCGAACGTTTCGCCTTGCCGGCCGGCGTGATTTACCTCGACGGCAATTCCCTCGGCGCCCTTCCTGTTCACACGGCGGCCAGGCTGGCCGATGCGGTGACCCAACAATGGGGAACCGGTCTTATCCGCTCCTGGAACACCGCAGGATGGGTGAATCTTCCACAACAGGTCGGCAGTAAAATCGCCGCGCTGCTGGGCGCCGGCGAAGATGAAGTCGTCGCGGCAGATTCGACCTCCATCAACATTTTCAAATTACTGGCCGGCGCGCTGAAGTTGGCGGCGACCGCTAGCAAGCGGCGGGTGATCCTCTCCGAACGCGGCAATTTCCCGACCGATCTTTACATCGCACAGGGCCTGAATGAATTCCTTGGCGGCGGATATGAGTTGCGCCTGGTCGATGGCAACATCGCCGACGCGTTTGATGATTCGATTGCGGTCGCATTGATCACGCAAGTGGACTATCGCACCGGGCATTTGCACGACATGGCGAAGTTGAACGCCATCGCCAAACAGGCGGGTACCCGGATCGTTTGGGACCTGAGCCATAGCGCAGGCGCGGTACCAGTCGCGTTGAACGCCGATGGCGCCGAACTCGCGGTCGGTTGCGGGTACAAATATCTCAATGGCGGCCCCGGCGCGCCGGCGTTTATCTACCTGGCGAAAAAATTGCAAAGTGATTTCGCAACGCCACTGGCCGGCTGGTTCGGCCATGCGGCCCCATTCGCGTTTGACGGTAAGTACCGGCCTGCGCCAGGTATCGAGCGCATGCAGTGCGGCACGCCCTCGGTGCTGGCCATGTTGGCGCTGCAGAGCGGACTGGAAACCTTCGATGGCGTCTCGATGGACGATCTCAGGCGCAAGTCGCTGTCGCTGTCGGACCTGTTCTGGAAACTGATGGATGAGTATTGCGGCCAGTACGGTTTTGCCTGTGTGTCGCCGCGCGAGCGTGCCCATCGCGGCAGCCAGCTGTCATTCGCCCACCCACAAGCCTACGCCATCATGCAGGCGCTCATCGAGCGTGGCGTGATCGGCGATTTCCGCCAGCCCAACCTGCTGCGGTTTGGTTTTACGCCGTTGTATCTGCGCCATGTCGATATGTTCGATGCGGTCACGATCCTGCGCGACGTGATGACCACCGAAGCATGGGCCGACCCACGATTCCAGCAACGCAACCAGGTGACATGATCATGTCCAGCCCCGCTCCGGTAAGAATCGATTTCGACCGCCCGCGCATCAGCGCGCTGAGTTCACAACTGACGACAGGACAGGCGTGGGCAAAAGTATTGTCCGAGCCTACGCCAGCGGAACGCGAAACGCTGAAAGCCGATATCAAGCGCATGCTGAAGGAACAGGATGCCGTGCTGGTCGCGCATTATTACGTGCATCCCGATCTGCAGGACCTCGCCGAGGAGACCGGCGGGTGCGTGTCCGATTCGCTCGAAATGGCGCGTTTCGGCCACGATCATCCGGCCAGGACGGTGGTCGTGTGCGGCGTTCGTTTCATGGGCGAAACCGCCAAGATCCTGAATCCGGAAAAGCGCGTGATCATGCCCGAGCTGGAAGCGGAATGCTCTCTCGACCTCGGTTGCCCGGCCGACGAATTCGCCGCGTATTGCGACGCGCATCCCGACCGCACCGTGGTGGTCTACGCCAATACCAGTGCGGCGGTGAAGGCCCGCGCCGACTGGATGGTGACCTCATCCATCGGCCTGAAAATTGTCGAACACCTGCATGCGCGCGGCGAGAAAATCCTGTGGGCGCCTGACCGGCACCTGGGTGCGTACATTCAGCGCGAGACCGGCGCGGACATGCTGCTGTGGCAGGGCTCGTGCATCGTGCATGACGAGTTCAAGGCGTTCGAGCTTGAGGCGCTGAAGCTGAAGCATCCCAAGGCGAAAATCCTGGTGCATCCCGAGTCGCCCGAAGCGGTGGTGAGGCTGGCCGATGTCGTCGGCTCGACCACGCAGATCATTCGCGCCGCGCAGACCATGGATGCGCAGGAATTCATTGTCGCCACCGACAAGGGAATCTTTCACAAGATGATGGCCGCCGCACCGGGAAAAACTTTCATCGAAGCGCCGACTGCAGGCAACGCCGCTACGTGCAAGAGCTGTGCGCACTGCCCGTGGATGGCCATGAACGGACTGGCCAATCTCGACCAGGTATTGCGTGATGGCAGGAATGAAGTGCAGGTCGATCCTGAGATTGCAGTTAAGGCGCGGCGCTCGATCCAGCGCATGCTTGATTTCGCCAAGGGACTCGATCTCGCCAAAGCTTCGGTGCGCATCACATCAGGCAACCCGCCCGGCAGTGCGACCGGAATTGGCCCGGCCTGACGTTGCACTTGTTTATCGATGGCAGGGTGCATTCACAATTGTTCACCTGACTAAGCCCATTCCCGCTTCGTGCAATGCATACGGAAGAAACCAGTTGGGTTACACTTCCTGCGAAGCCAGGGAAGATATCCGGCCATGCCGGCGGATATCCAGATAACGATAAGAATTAATGACAGCATGTCATGAGCCATCATGAACACTAACGGTTCCGGCAATGGATCCGCCGCTACTGCGGCAGGTGAAATCGACCCTGCCATCCTCGCTGAATTGACACGCGCACTGCTCCCTTACCTGGGCCCCTATTCGATCACCACGGTGAAGCGCGCCAGTCGCGCCACCAGCGATTCCAGCGAAGCCGTGCGGCTGGTCGCGGAACATATTGAAGATCTGTCAAAGCGCGAACTGTTTCTCAAGAACGCCAAACGCATTCTCAGCACATTCCGGCCGGCACCTGCGGCAGTGGAAGCGAAAACCGCCCCTGCAGCAAGCGTTCAGACCACCGGCGGGCGGCCCGCTACACCGATCACGCCCGAATTGATGCGACGTGGCGAAGCGGCGCTGGCGCCCATCATCGGACCGTTGGCCGGTGTGCTGGTGGGCCGATATGCACGGGCCGCCGATAATTCGCGCGATTTTTTCGAACGGTTGGCTGGTCACCTGCGCACACCTGAGGAACGTGATTCGTTTTTCCTGAATATCCGGGTAAGTGGCGACGCGAGATCGGCGTCTCATTGATGCGCGCAGGCGTCAATGTTCATGTGCCGACAGACGCGTCGCAAAAAATGCAATCCGTATCTGATTTAAACAATTAGCAGTTATCGCAAGGACACACCCAATGGGTCTGCGGCTTAAATTTAACCTGATCCTGCTGGCCGTATTTGTCGCCGGGTTTGTCACCATCGGCCTGACGGCGCAGCGTTACATGGAAAGCCAGGCCATCGATGATGCGCAGCGCGCAGCGATGGTGGTGCTCGACGCGGCAGGATTTTCGAACCTGGACCCGCGCATCGCTTCCGGCATCGGCTCTCGTCTGGTGGAAATGAAAATCCGCCAGTTTGCGGCGACTGATCCGTTGAGCGGCATTGATGCGCAAGTCGCGCAGAAAATGAAAAACAATACGTCGGGTCAATTGGTCGAAGTGATGACCAATGCAGGCGAACGCCGTCTCGTGGTCGCGCGCGCCATTCGCGCTGCCGACCCTGCCGACGCAAAAATAAGGCTGGCCAATGTCGACCTGGTGCCGGTGCTGGCGACTGCCAATACCGCCCTGACCACACTGATGAGCTCAATCGGTGCAGTCTTCCTGGCGGTATTCGTGGTGCTGAACATCATGCTGGATCGCATGATCGTGCGGCCCGTGGCCGAGATGGCTTTACAGGCAGACGCGGTATCGATCGGCAATTTTTCCATCCCGGAATTCGCACCGAAAACGCGCGACGAAATTGGTGTACTGGGAGTCGCATTCAATCGCATGCGGCGCAGCACGGAAGAGGCAATCAAGCTGCTGAAAAGCGCGGATTTCTAGCCGTCAACAGGCTCGCGATGCATCAAGAGTAAAGCGTGCTGGAACGGTAGCGCGCATGCAAATGCCGCAGGCCCACCAATATCGCCGCACTTGCCGGCAACGCCAGCAGCAGTCCGAAGAATCCGAACACCTGGCCAAACGCCAGCAGCGCGAAAATCACCACGACCGGATGCAAGCCGATGCGATCGCCCACCAGCCATGGTGTGACCAGGAATCCTTCGATCAACTGCCCGGCCGCAAACACCAGCCAGACCAACACCACGACGTTACTTGAGTTAGTTGTCTGCATCAGTGCGGCCACCGTGCCCAGCAGCAGACCGGTTCCGCTGCCAAGGTAAGGTACGAATACCAGCAGCCCGGTGATGAGCCCGACCGGCAGTGCCAGTTCAAGGCCGACCAGCCATAGCCCCGACACGTACAGCACCGCCATGATGACCATGACGCTGAGCTGGCCGCGCAGGAATTCCGATAGCACCGCGTCAATTTCCGTGGTCATCATCGTCACTGTAGGCTGCATCCGCCGCGGGATGATGCCGTTGACGTTTTGCACAATGATCCGCCAGTCGCGCAACACGTAGAACAGCACCACTGGGATCAGCATCAGGTTGATGAGGAAACCAAAGAACGCCATCCCCCCGACGCTCAGCGATGAGAAGATTCTTTTTGCGATACCGGACGCGTCGGCCATGTTGTCGGTGACGATCTGGCGGAATGAGGCGGCATCAAGCGAAATCGCCGTGCCGAGTTTTTCATTCAGCCACGGGACGACGCGGGTCTTCAGTTGCTCGCCCAGGCCGGGCAGGAGATCAACGAGTTGCAGAATTTCCTTGTAGAAGAGCGGCAGCACGATCAGCAACAGCAGCAGCACCGCCAGCATCAGCACCAGCAGCGCGATGACGGTCGCGATCGTCCGCGATACGCCTTTCGCCTCCAGCTTGGCGACCAGCGGATCGAAGATGTAGGCGAGTATGGCTGCCGCCAGGAACGGCGCGAGGATGGGCGACAGCAGCCACAGCAGCAGGCCGAAGGCAACCAGCACCAGCAACAACGCGACGAAATTCCAGTCGAGCCAGGTGGGTGCCGGCGTGCGCGCGGGTGCGAGGCGCGCACGTTCGCGCACTCGCATGCGCAACAGGAATCCGGGGGTGAAATCTCGCAGGCGCCGCGAAGACGCAGGCGATTGGGGTGGGTGATTCAGGGGCATTTCGCGGGCATTTCCAGTAAAATTGCGCGTGTCCGGGCGGTGTTGGCCAATCGTAACCCAATTCATGCCGACGCCCGTCACATCGACCGACCCGATGACCGGGATTCGTCGCAAGCGCTCCTTTTACCTTTCCCTTTCCCTTTCCGTTACCCATACCTCCTCCGCACGATTTCCCATGACCCAATCGCTTTCGCCGCTGACCTATAAAGATTCCGGTGTCGACATTGACGCGGGCGACCAGTTGGTCGAGAACATCAAACCGTTCGCCAAGCGCACCATGCGACCCGAAGTGCTGGGCGGCATCGGCGGTTTCGGTGCGCTGGTGGAAGTATCGAAAAAATTCAAGAATCCCGTGATGGTGTCCGGGACTGATGGCGTCGGCACCAAGCTGAAGCTGGCTTTCCATCTGAACAAGCACGACACGGTGGGCCAGGACCTGGTCGCAATGAGCGTCAACGACATCCTGGTGCAGGGTGCAGAGCCGATTTTTTTCCTCGATTATTTCGCCTGCGGCAAATTGAATGTAGCGGTCGCTACCCATGTGGTGAAGGGCATTGCCTACGGCTGCGAGCTGGCGGGCTGTGCGCTCATCGGCGGCGAGACGGCCGAAATGCCGTCGATGTACCCCGAGGGCGAGTACGACCTGGCCGGCTTTGCGGTGGGACTGATCGAGCGTGACAACGTCATCACGGGCAAAACCATTCGCGCCGGTGACGTGGTGCTGGGGCTGAAATCCAGCGGCGCGCACTCCAACGGTTACTCCCTTATTCGCAAAGTCATCGATCGCTCCGGCGTCGACCTGCACGCGCCCGAAAACGCGCAGCTGGCGCTGGACCTGCTTGCGCCGACACGCATTTACGTGAAGCCCCTGCTGGCTCTGATGGAAGCGCACCCCGGCCTGGTCAAGGGCATGGCGCACATTACCGGCGGCGGGCTGACAGAAAATATTCCGCGCGTACTTCCTGATGAAGTCACCGCGGTCATCGACGGCAATTCGTGGGAAGCACCGACCGTATTTTCCTGGTTGCAGCATCATGGACAGATCGATGACCAGGAAATGGCGCGCACTTTCAATTGCGGTATCGGCATGGTGGTGGTGGTCGCAAAAGAACATGCGGCCGATGCGGCCGGATTCCTTCGCAATGCCGGCGAATCAGTTTTCGTCATCGGCGAGATCCGCGCCCGCCAGGCCGGCGAAAAACAAACCATCGTTGCAAAATAACCTTAAACTCCAGCATTGGCGCGGTTTTCGGACCTGAAATGGCCTGTCAGCCGCCCCGGTGCTTGAGTTTCATCCGGAGAATTCGCTTTACACGTCGAAAATGAAGTCGATCGTCATCCTTATCTCGGGCCGCGGCAGCAATATGGAAGCCATCGTCAAGGCGAAGCTGACACTGGACATTCGCGCGGTGATTTCCAATCGCCCCGACGCGAAGGGACTCGAATTCGCCGCTGCACACGGCATTCGCACGATCACGGTTAACCACAAATCATTTTCGTCGCGCGAAGATTTCGACGACGCCCTGGCCGCGCAAATTGATGCCTGTGCGCCCGACTACATCGTGCTGGCAGGCTTCATGCGCATCCTCACCGAAGCGTTTATCACGCGGTATCCGCAGCGCATCGTCAATATCCATCCCTCGCTGCTGCCGGCATTCACGGGGCTGCACACGCACCGGCGGGCGCTGGATGCGGGCGTGAAATTGCACGGCGCCACGATTCATTTCGTCACGCCGCAACTGGACCACGGTCCCATCATCGCGCAGGCAGCTGTGCCCGTTTTCGCTGATGATACCGAGGCCTCGCTCGCATCACGCGTGCTGGCGCAGGAGCACCGGCTGTATCCTGCCGCAATCGGGTGGCTGGTGGCTGACAGACTGGAACTAATGTCCGGTGATATCGTCAAGCTTCGGGGAGATAGAACCGACGTGGATTTACGTGCGACAGCGCTTTGCTGTCCTGTTGTGTAGGACTGATAGAAAGCTTGATGAAACGATTTACCGTATTCCTTTTGTGCTTGTTGATGCCGTCGCTTTTCGCGCTGGCAGGTGCCGCCGCGCACGCCGCGCCGGGGCCGACCTCCATCGTCGCGCACTACAAAATCACCAAGGCCGGGTTCACCATCGGTACGGTCGAGGAAAAATTTACGCGCAACGGAGATAGCTACAGGATTGTTTCCGAAACCCAGACCGCCGGCGCATTGAAGTGGGTGTTGAAAGACCGCGTGACGTTGAGCTCCACCGGAAAAATCGGCGCGCGCGGCCTTGAGCCGGCTGCCTACGACCTGAAGCGCCAGGGCGACGCGAGCAAGAATGTCTCTGCCGTTTTCGATCGCGCGAAAAACAGGATCGTGTCACGCCACCATGACCGTACCGAAACTTTCGAATTCCCGGTCGGCATGCAGGACCGCATCTCGGCCATGTATCAATTCGCCTTCGACGCGCCACCGCCCGGCGAAGTGACTTTCTGGATGAGCCAGGGCAAGGAAGCGGAGCAGTATCGCTATCGCAAGGAAGATGAAGAAAGTATCAAGATCGGCGAGACCGCGTTTCAAACCGCGCATTACGTGCGGGTCAGTGAGCCCGGACGTGCCCGGGCTGAATTGTGGCTGGCCATAAACCAGCACTACCTGCCGGTGCGCATGATTTTTGAAGACTCGCACGGCCTCTCGCTGGAACAGGTGCTGGTAGACATCCAGGTGCAATGACCGCTCGCGGGTCTTTGAGCGCACACATGAACGCCGCCACTCAGCCGATGCCAACGCTGCATGCTGTACGCATTTTCCTGAAGCAGCGGCGGATTCTGGTGTGGGCGTTGCTGCTGTCGGCGGCGCTGCACATCTGGACGTACCTGATCACACCGTATTTTATTCACGGCTGGCATGAAATGCCGGTCGCGCGCTTTGACGCGGTGATTGTGCCGGAGCGGTTTGCAGAACCGCCACAGGTTGCTGCGGCAACACCGCCTGCGAAGCGGCCATCGCGCCCCAAGGTCGTACGCGCGCCAGCGCGTCGCGCAGCACCGCAGGTAAAGAGCACGGCTGATTTCGTTGCGCCGGAAAATGCCATTGCGGTCGCGCCGTCCCAACCTGCCTCAGAAGAAACGCAAGCAGCAACTGGAAAGCAGGACGATGCAGCGCCGGCGAATGGGGGCGCTGCCACCTCGACAACCGACCCGGTTGCATCATCAAGCGAAGCACCCATGCCTGCACCTGCGCCTGCCCCCGCCCCCACCCCCGCCCCCGCCCCCGCCCCCGCAGAACTGCCCCCCAAAATCGAGAAAATCGAAACCCCCGCGGTGGAACTTCCCTCGCGAATTTCGCTTGCCTACCAGATGAGTTCGAGCATTTCCGACGGTGTCGCCAACTATTCCTGGAAGCGCGACGGCCAGCAATTCGAAATCGACAGCAGCATGCAGGCCACCGGATTCCTGGTCGGTAATTTCGTCGGCGTTTTGCATCAGGTCAGCAACGGCGAGATGACGCCTGCCGGCCTCAAGCCGATTTCTTTTCGCATCCGACGCGGGGATGTCGTGCCCGATAACGCCGAATTCAATTACGGCGCAAATGAGCTGAAAATGACACGCGGCAATGGCCAGATACAAACCATCCCGTTGCCACCCAATTTGCAGGACATCCAGAGTTTCCTGTTCCAGTTGGCGTTCGATGCGCCTAAATTGCAGAACACCGAGGACACCCTCGACGTGATGGTGACCAATGCACGCAAGGTTTACCGCCACCGCTTCCGCCAGGTCGGGCCCGAAGTGGTCCGCACACGTTCCGGACCAGTGCAGACGATTCATTTGCGCAGCGAAGCGGCTGATCCCGAGGATGTGTACGAGGTGTGGCTGGCGCCCGGTAACTTCCATTTGCCGGTGAAATTGAAGTTTTACGCAGGGCGCTTCCCGGTGGAATTAATTGCGACAAGTATCCGTACTACGCCATAATTCGTCTTTGCCGGGTCTTTGCGGAATTTTTAGCACCCGGTTCGAGTTCAATCCGCGTCTTTCCGGTCCTTCAATCGCTTCCCGCATGTCATTCACTCCCGCACAATTCAATACGCTTGTCGAAGCGCTTACTGTTGTCCTCCCGCTAACCTCTCCAGCCGATATCCAGCTGAAGCGGTTTTTCCGTGAGCACGCCAAGCTGGGCATTCGCGATCGCGCATTGATCGCGGAGACGGTTTATGCGGTATTGCGCCACCGCCGCGCCATCGAGGCCATTGCCACCGATGGCGTGCCGCGCAAGATGGCACTGCTGGCGCTGACCCGTTTCCAGGGCATCAGCTCGCGCGAATTGATGACGGTACTGAAGAAAAGTGAAAGCACCTGGCTGGGAGAGGCCAAGTCGCATCCCTCACCCAATCCGCCGCTCGGCATCGCGGCCGAGTTGCCCGATTGGGTGATTGCGCGCCTCAAGAAATTCATGAGCGAAAAAGACATCATCGCGCTGGGCCGCAGCATGATGAATGCGGCACCCCTCGACCTGCGTGTGAATACCGTTAAGGGCAAGCGTGACGCGGTGATGAACCAGTTGCAGAAGAGCGGCATCGTTTGCAAGGCCACCCCGTATTCGCCCATCGGCATTCGCCTCGAGAGCAAAGTTTCGCTGGCGCAGCATCCGGCCTTCCTGGAAGGTTTCCTGGAAGTGCAGGACGAAGGCAGCCAGTTGCTCGGGCTGATGATGGAAGCCAAGCGCGGCGAAATGGTCGTGGATTTTTGCGCCGGCGCGGGCGGGAAGTCATTGCTTCTCGGCGCGGTCATGGCATCCGCCGGCCGCGTGTATGCATTTGATGTATCCGAAAAACGCCTCACGAACCTGGGGCCGCGCCTGAAACGTTCGGGCCTCTCCAATATCACGCCGCAGAAAATCGAATCGGAAAACGACGCGCGCATTAAACGACTGGCCGGCAAGATCGATCGCGTGCTGGTCGATGCGCCGTGCACGGGGCTGGGCACATTGCGCCGCAATCCCGACCTCAAATACCGCCAGAGCGAACAAAGCCTGCAGGAATTGAATGTGAAGCAGGCGGCGATCCTGAAATCGGCGGCGCGGCTGGTGAAGGCCGGCGGCAGGCTGGTCTATGCGACCTGCAGCATATTGCCGGAAGAGAATGAAGAAATTGTTACTCGTTTTCTCGAAACGCATCCTGAGTTCAAGCTGGTTCCCGCATCGACTGTCGTCACGCGTCTCAAGATTCCGCTCAAGGACATGGGCGAGTATTTCCGTCTTTCTCCCCTGCAGCACGGCACCGACGGATTTTTCGCAGCCGTGATGGAGCGCCGCAAATAGGCCATGCAAAATCCTGCTGTCGATTTTGACATCATCGTCCGGCAATTCACCTCGGGACTCGCGTGGTGGCAGCTTGGGGTGGTTGCGGCAGGGTTTGCACTAAGCTGGTTCCTCGCGAGACTGATCCGCGCGCGTTTGCCCGATGACCTTCAGCCCGGCGCATTCAAGATCGGCGCCGGCAGTGTGCACCGCCTGGTGCTTCCCCTCCTTGCCCTGATATTCGTGTGGTGGGGTTCTTTCGCGCTTTCCCGCTGGCAGCCTGTGCCCTTGCTGCACATCGCCATTCCGATGATTGCCTCTTTCGTCGTCATCCGGTTGGTGGTTTACTTACTTCGTCACGTGATTCCGCCCAGCCCTGCCTTGAAAGCATCCGAGCGGATAATCGCCTACGGCGTCTGGGGCATCGTTGCGTTTTACCTCACCGGTGTGTTGCCGGAAATCAGCACGGCACTCGACGAAATTTCTTTCCTGGTTGGCACCAAGAAGATCAGCGTGTTGTTGATCCTGCACGCCATTTTCTGGTCGGTGTTTACGGTGTTCGTGTCGCTGGCGATCTCGCGGATCATCGAAAAGCGCCTGATGGCGGCGTCATCGCTGGATATGAGCATGCGGGTGTTTGCCGGGAAAATCATTCGCGCATTGGCTGTCCTGCTGGCCATCCTGATCGCACTGCCGTTGGTGGGCATCGACATCACCGTGCTGTCGGTATTTGGCGGCGCGCTGGGGGTGGGACTGGGACTGGGGCTGCAAAAAATTGCCAGCAATTACGTTAGCGGCTTTGTCATCCTGCTGGACCGCTCGATACGGCCAGGTGACTTGGTCACCATCGGTGATCGGCTCGGTGTCGTGGCCGATATCAAGGCGCGCTATACGGTATTGCGGGGCGCGGATGGCACCGAAGCCATCATCCCCAACGACAGCATTATTTCCAATACGGTGCTCAATCACACCTATTCGGACACCAAAGGGTCTGTTAAGACAGCGGTGACGATTTCTTACGACTGCGATGTCAAACAGGCGATGGATCTGTTGCTGGCTGCCGGGGTCGGCCAGGCGCGCGTACTGAAAGAGCCGCAACCCGCAGTCCTTGTAAAAATGCTGGGCGACAACGGCATTGACCTCGAACTTATCACCTGGATAAAGGACCCGGAATTGGGGCAGGCGTTACTGCGTTCCGACATCCTGCTCGAAACCTGGCGCAGTTTCCGCGAAAACGGCATCGGCGTGCCTTACCCGCAGCGTGAAGTAAGGGTCATCGGCAACCCCCTCCTACCTGCGTCACCTGAGACATAATTTCATTTGAAATCATTAATTTATATAATCCGATGACATGATTTTGAGTTTCATCGTAAAATCTCCATCTAACAAGAATATTGATTTTCCTTTGGAGCACTCTCAAGTGAATATTCCTGATTTTTTCGCGACTGGCCTGGTTGACCTTCCCTGGTGGGGTTACATCGTGGTCGCGCTCGCCTTGACGCACGTTACGATCGCGTCGGTGACCATTTTCCTGCATCGCGCCCAAGCCCATCGCGGCCTGGATTTGCACGCCATTCCAAGCCATTTTTTCCGTTTCTGGCTGTGGCTTGCCACGGGCCAGGTGACGAAAGAATGGGTTTCGATCCATCGCAAGCATCACGCCAAATGCGAGACCGAGGAAGATCCGCACAGCCCGATGGTGTATGGCATCAAGAAGGTGCTGACGCAGGGCGCGGAACTGTATCGCGTCGAATCGAAGAAAAAAGAAACGATGGAAAAGTACGGTCACGGCACGCCCGATGACTGGATGGAACGCAACGTCTACAGTAAATACAGCTGGCAGGGCGTGGGCCTGATGCTGGTCATCGACCTGGCTTTGTTTGGACCGCTTGGCGCGACCATCTGGGCGGTACAAATGTCCTGGATTCCGTTCCATGCGGCCGGCGTGATCAATGGTATCGGCCACTACTGGGGCTATCGTCATTACACGGTGAACGACACCAGCACCAACATCACCCCCATCGCGTTCTGGATTGGTGGCGAAGAGCTGCACAACAATCACCATGCCTTCCCGACGTCGGCACGTTTTTCGATGCGTTGGTACGAGTTCGATATTGGCTGGCTGTACATCAACATCCTCAAATTCATGGGCCTGGCGACGATCAAGAAAGTTGCCCCGCGTCCACGCTTTGACATGGACAAGCTGGTGTGCGATGCCGAGACACTGCAGGCCGTAATTGCGCATCGCTATGAGATCGTCACCAAGTACGCAAAGACGCTGAAATCGACCTGCAAGGAAGAGATCGCCAAGGTTCGCGAGAATGGCAGTACGCCGCTTTCCACCATGCGTGAAGGCAAGGCCGTGCGTAATTTCCGTCATTGGCTGCGTAGCGATGCGGAGCAGTTGAGCGCGGAACACCGAGCCACGCTTGTCGAGACACTGAAACACAGCGACAAACTGGAGACGATTTACACCTTCCGCCAGGAGCTGGCCAAGCTTTGGGAGCGTTCCACGCTGTCGAAGGAAGAGCTGGTCGCGCGACTGGAAGACTGGTGCAAGCGCGCGGAAGCGACGGGCATCCAGCAGTTGCAGCAGTTCTCAAAACAGCTGAGAACCTACGCTTAGTCGCAATCGAAAACACTCGAAACGACAAATAAAAACCCGGCCTATGCCGGGTTTTTTATCGCCTGTGTTTCGACATGGGCAAATGTCCCTGTGTCTCGATTATTACTGCAGGACCCATAAAAAAACCCGGCTCTCGCCGGGTTTCTTGTCTTCAGGAAAGGCCGAATTACTTCAGCTTGGTTTCCTTGTATGCCACATGTTTGCGTGCCTTGGGATCAAATTTCATGATCTCCATTTTTTCAGGCATGGTCTTTTTATTCTTGGTGGTCGTGTAGAAATGACCCGTACCGGCGGTCGATTCGAGTTTGATTTTTTCTCTCATGATCGGCCCCTTAGATTGACATGCCGCTGGCACGCAGATCGGCCAGCACGGCGTCGATGCCGTTCTTGTCGATGGTACGCAGGCCAGCATTGGTCAGGCGCAGGCGCACCCAACGGTTTTCAGACTCGACCCAGAAACGGCGGTACTGCAGATTCGGCAGGAAGCGACGCTTGGTCTTGTTGTTGGCGTGGGAAACATTGTTGCCCACCATTGGGGCTTTTCCCGTTACTTGGCAAACGCGTGCCATAAAACACCTCATTAAACGATTTAAGATCGGACCGAAAATACCGGTTCCATTAGTTGTTGATGACCGGTCGCAAAGTACATATGCATTACAAATACAGAAAAAATGCATGAACCGCAGCCAGCCCAAAATTATATGCCAAACCAAGCACTTGGCGCAACCCTTTCCTGCAAGGCGGTCAGGAAAGCAATCCCACTTCTGCAAACGAAAATGAGGCGCCGGGCGCCACGATGAAGTGATCGAGCACGCGGATATCCACCAAAGCCAAGGCATCAGCCAGTACCCGGGTCAGTGCGCGATCTGCACCGCTGGGATGTGCCTCGCCTGATGGGTGGTTGTGCGCCAAAATCACGGAAGCAGCGTTGTGAGCAAGCGCTCGCTTGACGATTTCACGGGGGTAGACGCTGGTTTGGGTGAGCGTACCCCGAAACAACTCGTCGACGACGATGACGCAATTTTGCGCATTAAGGAATACGGCAATAAACACCTCATGGGGCAGCAACTGGAGTTTTAACCTCAGGAAGTCCCGAACGGCCTGGGGCGAATTCAGGGCATCCGTCTTCTGCATTTTCTCGCCCAGCGCGCGGCGTGCGATTTCGAGGCTGGCGTGCAGCTGTACAAATTTCGACATGCCGATTCCCTTGATCGCGCACAGGGAAGTCTGGCTCGCGGAAAACAGGCCCGCGAGGCCGCCGAACTTCTCCACCATTTCACGCGCCAGGTCCACCGCCGTCGTTCCCTTGAAGCCGATGCGCAGGAATATCGCCAGCAGCTCAGCATCAGACAATGCCGCTGCGCCATATTTGATCAGGCGTTCACGTGGACGCTCGGAAGGTGGCCAATTGGTAATTGCCATGAGTCTTGGTAATCCTGTGTAAAATTCTTGGATGAGTGCGAAACGAAGAATTGTGCTGGGCGTGACGGGCGGCATTGCTGCTTATAAATCCGCAGAACTGACGCGGCTGCTGATTAAATCGGGAATAGAAGTCCAGGTTGTAATGACGGAAGCAGGCACCCGTTTTGTGACGCCAACCACTTTGCAGGCACTCTCGGGCAATACGGTTTTCACGGATGCGTGGGATCCCCGCATCGCCAACAACATGGCGCATATCGAGTTGTCGCGGAACGCGGATGCCATTCTCATCGCGCCGGCCACTGCAGATTTCCTCGCGAAACTTGCACATGGCCTGGCGGATGACCTGCTCTCAACGCTCTGCGTCGCGCGCCAGCCTACAAGCAAACTGCTCGTTGCTCCCGCGATGAACCGTGAGATGTGGGAAAACGCTGCCACGCAGCGCAATGTCTCGCAATTGCGCGGGGATGGCGTGACGATTCTCGGTCCCGACAGCGGCGATCAGGCTTGCGGCGAATCCGGTATGGGTCGCATGCAGGAGCCGGAATTATTGCTGGCTGCGATCGAGTCGCTGTTCAAGAAGGGCGCGCTCATGGGTCTGCGTGCACTCGTAACCGCCGGCCCCACCTTTGAGCCAATTGATCCCGTCCGTGGAATCACCAATTCGAGCTCCGGGAAAATGGGATACGCCATTGCGCAAGCGCTAACTGATAGCGGTGCCGACGTGGTGCTGGTCAGCGGTCCGACGGCGTTGAGAGTCCCCGATGGTGTCAGGTCGATATCCATTCAGACAGCTTCGCAGATGTTTGACGCAGTTAAAGGCGAGTTGGACGGCGTTGACCTGTTTTTCGCGGTGGCGGCCGTATCGGACTACACCCCCGCGCAACCGCAGACACAAAAAATCAAGAAGGCCTCATCCAACCTAAGCGTGGAACTGGCGCCCACGACCGATATTCTTGCCTGGGTGGCTGGCCAACCTAAGCCGCTTTTTTGTGTTGGATTCGCTGCGGAAAGCGAGAACGTCGTCGAATACGCTCGTAAAAAGCGCGAAAACAAGAAAATCCCCATGATCGTGGCAAATCTGGCTACTTCGGCCATTGGCGCGGACGACAACGAAATCACCATTATCGATGAGGCGGGCGATCATCATTTTCCGCGAGCCAGCAAGGCTGCGATTGCAAAAAATATCGTCAATCACGCGACGCAACTCTATCTAAAATTACTTAAAAAGCAGCCATCCGCATTGAAGTCCGTCAAAAATGCATAAACTCGATGTTCGAGTGCTGGATAAGCGCCTATTGGATCAGCTGCCGCAATATGGAACGCCCGGTTCCGCCGGATTGGACCTCAAGGCCTGCATTGATGGCGCAATCGACCTGAAGCCAGGCGACTCCACGCTCGTACCCTCCGGCATTGCGATTCACCTGGCTGACTCAGGTTATGCCGCGATGATATTGCCCCGCTCCGGCCTCGGCCACAAGCATGGAATCGTTCTCGGCAACCTGGTCGGGCTGATCGATTCGGATTATCAGGGCCAGATTTTTGTTTCCGTCTGGAATCGCAGCCAGTCCACTTTCACCATCCAGCCCATGGACCGCATTGCGCAAATGGTCATCGTGCCGGTATTGCAGGTTGAGTGGAATGTGGTGGAAGACTTTACGGCGTCGTCACGCGGCGCCGGCGGCTTCGGCAGCACCGGAAAACAGTAAACCAACAGTCTCGTTGCAACGTAAAACACTTGCATCACTCAAACCTCCCCAACCATTCGCGTACAAATCATCATGTCCATCCGCCTAGCCCTGTTTTCTCCGCTGTTTATCCTGATCGCCGCCCTGTCCACAGCCCTGTTGCCCGCCACGCCGGCGTGGAGCAAGGAGCCCGCATCCCTTACCACGATTGCGTTGAAGGTGGGAAACCAGAGCGTGCATGCGGAAATCGCTGCCAACGATGAAGCCCGCCAAAAGGGACTGATGTTTCGCGAAAAAATGCAGAAGAACGAGGGCATGTTGTTTGTGTTTCCGGAGATCGCCTACCACGCCATGTGGATGCGCAACACGCCGCTGCCGTTGTCGGTGGCGTTCATGGACCCGGCCGGCAAGATCGTCAGCATTCATGAGATGCTGCCCTATACAGAAATCACCCATCAGGCCGCCGGCCCCGCGCGCTACGCGCTTGAAATGAACGCCGAGTGGTTCAGCAAGAACCAGGTGAAAGTAGGCGACACCATCAAGGGCCTTGAAAAAGCGCCGAAACCGCAATAGCGCATTGCCGCGCCAAGCGGCACAAATCCTCATTGCAATCGCTTCAGGCGGCGAGCGTACTCATCTCCACCGCCGCGATCGCTTTGGCCTGGTGAAAATCAGGCGCGTAACCACAGCCGTACAGGCAACAAGCCAGGTGGCTCGCTGCCAATTGCGGCAATGCCGCCTTACCCTCAATGCGTTGGCGCGTCCATTCAGTCCACGCCCGTGGATCGTATTGTTCCGGCGACCGGTCAAACGCGCCCCCCGCTCGACGCGACAGGGCAATTCCCTCCGTATCCATCAACACTTCCCAGTCCGGATTTTTCTCGGCATCACGGAACGATATTTGCGCGCTACCTGCAAATGAGCCGCCCTCGGACGAATCCGGCACGGAGACCAGCAAGGCCGGTGTATCCAGCACAACACTCTCTTCGGCAAGGTGAAGTTTCAGCCAGGGCGCCATGTGCAATGCATGCACTGCCGGGGTGGACGGCGCCATAACTGGCATCAGCATTTTCGCCAGCGCATGCGCCGGCGTACGGATCCCGAGGCGATTGCGCAGCGACAGCATGGCCGCAAGGCCGGGCGAAAACAGCGTCACCGGCAGCAGTGCCAACCCGTTTTCCGTCAATTGCCGGCCCGCCTGGCTGCGCGTTGCGGCGGGCAGGATGCCGAACTCGCGCAGCACACTGCAATTGAGCAATCCACCATGCGTCTCAATGGCACCATGGATCAGAACGCGCACACCAAGTCGTCGTAGCAGCAGCGCGATAAGCGGTGTCGCCGGCGAGATATCGTCATCGCCATAGTTGGGCAGGATCACCACCGGCGCACTATTGCCGTCAACGGCGAGTGGGGTCATCCGGTCGCGAATGGCATCGCTCAGGCCCAGCACAATCTCGGCGAACCAGCGGCCGGCCTGTTGCGCTTCCAACGATGCGGCAACAGTCATGAGCGCGCCCACCTCCAGGTCCGGCGCGCCGCCATCCAGCACCGACGCGAAGGCGCCGCGCATGATGGCCGGGCTGATGGCCAGCGGGATTACATTGCCGGTCGCGTCCTGCCAGGGCGACGCACACAGTGCTCGTACAACCTGAACGATGTCTGACATGCCGATGCATTTCCGCTGTAAATATTGACGCAAGGCAATAAGCATCACACGTGCCAAGCTTCAAAAGTTATATCGCCGGCCCGCGCACCATGGGCAACGTCGTTGCCATTGCAATCTGCCGCACCACGGCTGTGCTATTCGCGGTTGCGTTGCGACAGAGTGGACGATGTTGGTGCGGGCAGGCGCTGCCGCCAGTACGCTAGCGTTGTTCCCAGGTCCACTCACGCCAGCTTTTCAGCAGCGGAAAATAGAGACCAAGCTTGATCACAGGCCAGGGGGACTGAGGACGCATGGCCTGCAACATCTCCGCGTAAGCCTCAAGCTGGCGGCGATATCTTTTCTGTTCATTGTCGAGAAACGCCTCAACGTTAGCGCCTTCGTGACCGCCGGTCTTGAAGTCGATGATCCATGGCACACCTTCGTCATCGACAAAGGTGCGGTCGATTGCAATGTTGACGACATGCCCTTCGGCGATGCCGGTGACGCGCCATTCGGAACGCGCGGTGGTGCGCGACTGCAAAATCCAGCGCCCGCGCGGATCGGACAACGCAAATGCGAGCGCATCGGTGACGCGTTTTGCCGCACCGGCGACATCACTATCGCCCACACCAAGGCGCGTCAATTCCTGTTCAATTCGGCTGTCTGAGCTGGTGATGCGCTGGGCCGACCAGGTATCCAGACCCTCGTCTGCCATCTGCTGCAGGAATAGATGCGCCACCGTTCCCACATGGCGCGCCAAATCACCCGCCCACTCAAAATCAATTTCGGCAAGCGGCGCGGCAGGCAGTTCTGAAGATCGTGTTCGTGTTGGAACATCCGCCGCCATCACCGGCAATTGCTGGCCGGCAACCAGGCGCATCGCCTGTCTTGTTTCCCTCGTCGTATGATGGGAGCCGGCGTGCGACATGGGCTCGGCAACATCCGCACCGCCTGCAATTTCTTCAATCATGGCTTCTTCAAATACCGGTGCCACCGCAGGCCAAAGTGATGCAAGCAAACTGCCCGCGCGTGGTGCCTGCATTGCAGGTTCAGCGCCATCTTTGACGTTTGTCTTATCCTTCACTGTCACCGTCGCCAGCAAATGCAGCCGCTGTTCCGCGCGGGTGGCGGCAACATACAGCAGGCGAATATTTTCCTGCTGCTGCTTTTGCCAATCGCGTTGCTGGACGAAGCGGTAGATGGCATCAGTCTCCTCGGCGGCACCGGTCTCACGAATCGGCGCCAGCAGCAATTCGGTGCCGTGGTCATCCTCGCTGGCCTGCTCGGTCCACACCAGCAATTTCCGATCGTCGCGGCGCGGTGTGCGATGCAGGCCCGGCACGATCACGGTATCGAACTCAAGGCCCTTGGCCTTGTGGATTGTCATGATCTGCACGGGTGGGATTTGCTCAACCGCGTCGCTGTTGCCGGCTGGCGCGCGATTGCCGGCAAATAATTTCTGGACACGTGAATCAAGCGCGGCGAGGTCGGTAATATCGTTACCGCCCGCCTGCAACTTCGCCTCGTCTTCCAGCAGGTTGAGCAGAAGTCGCGCGTCATCGAGATCGGCGTCGTGAGCGAGGCAGGCTGGACCTTTCAATGCCCACCATGTGCTTTCGACAAGATCGCGCAGAGGCTGGCGGCGACGCTGGCGCAACGCGCGCGACAGGCATTCGCGCAATTGCGTCACGCGCACCTGACCGTCGGCTGACAGTGTGTCCAGGCGCGCGGAATCGCCAAGGATTTCCGGAATGGTGCGCGCATCAGGAAGCAGTTCGCCACTGACCGGCGTAACACTCTGCACGAGCGCGGCAAGGTCATTGAGCGTGAGCCCGCACCAGGGTGCGCGCAGGATCGCCAGCCATGCAATACGGTCGGCGGGATGCAGCAGCGCGCGCGTCAATTCGAGCAAATCAGTTACGACCGGCCGCTCTTTCAACGGGTCAATTTCTACCGCGCGAAAAACGATGCCGGCTGATTTCAGCGCGGGGACAATGTCTTTCAGATGCGCACGATTGCGAACGAGGATTGCGATCTCCGCATCAGGTTTTTCGCGTTGCCGCGATGCAATGATGTGCACCACGCGGCGAGCTTCCTCAACGCCCGGCGCTACCGTCGGGCTGGCCGTGTCATGCTTATCGCCGGCAGGTTGCGTGCGCAGGAATTGTGGATGCCACCTCACAGCACCGCTGTGCGGGGATTGCGTTTCCCCGCTCGCATACGCAACGCTGGCGGAATACGGCACATCGTCTGCCGCGGCTTCATCCTCGTGCGGCATGACGGCGCCAAACGTTTCATTGACCCATTCGACCACGCCGGGTTGCGAGCGAAAATTGACCTGCAGGTTTAGCGACTGCAGCGGCACCGCACCAATACCCGAATGTGCTGCGCGCAGGAACAGCGCGACCTCTGCCTCACGAAAACGATAGATGGACTGCATCGGGTCGCCCACCGCGAGCAATGTGCGTCCGTCACCCTCGCTCCAGCCGCGCGTCAGCTTTTCCAGCAGCGCGAATTGCGCGAATGACGTGTCCTGGAATTCATCGATCAGCAGGTGGCGAATGCGATAGTCCAGCGCAAGTGCAAGATCGGTCGGCGCATCTTCACTGCCTAGCGCGCGCGAAGCGGCCTGCGAGATTTCGGTGAAATCGCACTGGCCACGCGCGCTGAATACGTTCCATAATTGCGCGGTGACGTGCGGTAGCAAGCGCACGATTGCACCCAACACCTCCCACTGCTCATCGCTGTAGCGCGATGGTGGCAGTGAGCGCAGATATACCAGCGCCGCATTCAGTCGTTCACCCTCGCTCCCGCCCACCGCCAATCGCTCAAGCAATTCACCCATGCGGTTCTTCCACGCATCGAGCTGCACTTTTTCTTTCGCGTTGCTGCTCGTTGGAAATCCGGCGTTCTTGTTGAGGCCCCTGCGCTTGCGCCAGCCGCCATCCTGGGTCAAAAACAATTGCGCTACCTGCAGCCATGCCGGCAACGCGTCACCATCCTCCGACGGGAAAATCGATGGCGATTCCTGAGACAAAACTCCAGCACCGGCGCGCTCCGCAGCCATGTTTTGCCCTGAGAACCGCATCAGCGCTAGAGTTTCGTGTTTTTCGTGCTCCGGAAAGATCGCCGCAATATGCGAAATCGCGCGGGCGACGATTCTTGCAAGCGAGCGCTCGAGAATTTCGCGCTCGTGCATGTGGCCGAGGTTTCGCAGCCAGTGATCGCGCGATCGCAGCATGTCGGCCAGCAGGTTTTCGGCCACACCGAGATTGTTGTCGAGATGGGCGAGCAGCGTGGCCACGTCGTCGGCGACGGCATCGCCATCATTGACCTGCGCGAGCAGGTTGCGCGCCGCTTCGTGATACAGCACGCGTGCGTCGTCGACGCTTTCCGGCTGCGCGCCGAATCTTGCGGTCAGCGGCATCTGCCGCGTGAGTGAGGCATTTAACGCGTCGATGGTTTGGATGCGCAGGCGCGAAGGATTGGCGACCAATTGCCAATCGCGCCCGGCATCGCGTGCCAGGGCGGCGCGCGCAAGGTCACGGGTCACGGGATCGGCATCACCGCGCGTATCGTGGGCAGTCAGGAATGCCCTCAACACACGTGCGCGCATTTCCGCGGCTGCCTTGCGCGTGAAGGTGATCGCGGTGATCTCCTCGGGTTCATCGACCCGCGCCAGCAACACCAGGTAGCGCTGTATCAACAGCCGGGTTTTGCCTGAACCCGCCGGCGCCCGCACGATAAAGGATTGCTGCACATCCAGCGCCCGGATACGCGCGGCCTCGTCCGCTACGTTGTCGCGCCGCTCACTCATCGTCGTCGCCTTCACCGGTTTCGTCGGCATAGGTGACGCCCGTTTCGGTACCGTTGTCCTGCGTGGCATATCCCGCCACTTCGGCGATGCGGCAAATACTCTGCAGGTCACAGTGTTGGCAGGTCAGGCCGCCATTTTTCGGATCTACGCGCGCTTCGCCGGCAGAAAAATCGTGTGCAAGCACATTGAGTGACGATTCCCATTCCTGCACCAGCACGTCCCACGAGAGGTATCCCTTCTTCTCCATTCCGTATTTCTGTTCAATGGGCGCGACATCGGGCAGTAAATTTTCCGCCGCCGATACACCTTCGAAACCAGATACGCGGCCACGTTCACCGCGCTTCACGCGCGCGAAAGCGACGGTGGACACGGGCTGTTCCGCAGTCACGAAATAAAGTGGTAGTTGCGGTTCATCGGGGCGTGCGCCGAGCCAGCTGACGATCCTGGCCACCCCGGTTTTATAATCGATCAGCGCGTGCGTGCCATCGGCCAGCCGATCCATCCGATCCAACTGGAGATGCATGGCGAGGCCGCCCATCACGACGGAATGCCTTTGTTCGCGCTCGATCACTTCGAACGGCGCGCGTTCGCGTTCATACACCAGCCATTCGCCGATCAGGCGGCACAATCGTGTTTCCTCGACGGCGGCGAATCGCCCCGTCAACGTATCCACGCCATCGGCGCGCGCATCCGCCATCGCGCGCAGCACTGACTGCTGCACAACCTCCGCCAGTTGTGTTTCGTCCAGCGCTACCAGCGTGGCATGCGAACGTAACTGTTCCCAGACGAGGCTAAGCGCGCGATGCAGCAAGGTGCCACGCTCGGCCGCGTCCAAACCGGTGTGAGGCTCTTCAAGCGATCTCGCGGACAGCCGGTGGCGCGCGAACGCACGGAACGGACACGCAGCCTGGTCGCGAATTACACCCGCGCCACCACGAACCGAAACGGGTCCCTGCAAAGTCTCGAAGGCCTCGTCCGGCACGGGCTCGCGCGTGCCCAGCGTTTGTAGCGCGGCCGCGAAATCTGCCTCAACAATTGCACCAAGGAAGTCGTCGGCGTTGACGCACGACACATGCGCAATCAACGCGCTGGCCTCGCGTGGCTGTTCACCAGCAGCATGGCCGGAAGCGGCGACGGCATGACTGAATATCACTTCCGACGCGCTCCCCGCCCAGCCTTCGGTGATGCGTCGATCAAGCGCCAGTGAGGCGGCCGCAGAAGATTCCGTCACTCCGGCATTACGCTGCAGCACGGCGGGTATGAATGGATTGGGACGCGCCGCAATGGGCCAGGCATCGTTACTGAGGCCCGTCACCCACAGCGCGTCGAAATGCTGGCCGGCGGATTCGAGGATACCCAGCACCTGGATGGGCGCGTTGTCTTCACCCACCGATTCAGGCTGGAACACGGTATCGGCCAGCACGCGCCGCAATTGCGCCAGTGCCTGTCCCGCATTCATGCGAGGCTGCATCGCTTGCAAGGTGCCAAGACTGGCGAGCGCATCGCGAAACTTGGCCAGCACCTGGTGTTCGCTGGAACCGAGTGAAGTTTCACCCGGAAATCCCCATGTCGCGAGGATGCGTCCGAAGTGGCGCGCCCAGTCCTGCGGTGATGGTGTGCGTGCGGCGCCTTTTTGCGAGGGCGAACGTGGCGCCGATGAAAGCGGTGCAGGCAGGTCGGCAACGCGGTCCACGCGCTCGCAGAAGACTTCACAGCGGCCAACGGCCGTCGCCATATCGTTACGCGACACGACTTTCAGTTTTTTCTGCAGCGAAAACAGGTTTATCTCAGGCGCTGCCATTTCGCGCAACGCCGCATCCAGCGCGGCGCGCGCCGCTGATTCGCTGTCCGCGTGGGCGATATAAGGCGAACGCAACAGTGCACTTACCTGCGGAAACGGCAGCGGCCGGTTCAGGGAAAATTCGATCAAGGCGAGTGCGTCATTCACCAGGCCGTAGTCGCTCAATGGGCGGCCAAGTGAGATATTGAACAGGCGCGCGCCACGCTCGCCGTTGTTGTCCACCTGGGCACGGTCCTGCGGCAGCAGGGCATCCATCAACGCGCGCGATATCGCGCTGCGCTTGCCGGCAAGATCCGGCACGACGATCGCCACGCGGCTACCAGGCGCAGCTATGACACGATGCCGCGCCCACGCCGCGCAACGACGCAGCTCATCGTCTTCATCGGCGAACTCAATGCGCCGCACCGTGGCATCCGCAACCGCATTGCCTGGTGTGGCCACCTGCACATTCACGCCGGCACTTGCGCAGGCGGAAAAGAAATTGAGCTGCTGCGGGGTGACAAGATCAAAGCCCGCGATAAAAAGTTGTTCAGGCAAAACGGAAGGCACGCTGGTGCTTATGTCAGCCAGCATTCCCGCTACTGCATCGGGCGACGACACGCTGTCGATCCAGTTTTTCTCGCGACATGCGGCCTGGTATTTCTGCATCCAGCTTATGAAAATCCTCACGTCTTCGTGCACCGCGAAATGACGCAGCGGAGACAACAGTTGCCATGCATGCGCCAGCTGCCATGCCGCCAGCGCCTGCCTGGCTGCCTGCGGCACGCTAAGCAGGCCCGCGCGATCCTCGGACGCGCGCACAACTTCTTCCCATGCGAATTGACATTGCATGGCCGAAAGCAGTTGTGGCACCGGCGCAGGCTGCCGCATCGCCAATGCGCGCCACATGCGTTCGATATATGCCTGCAGCGGCAGGATGTCGGCCGCATCCCACGCGAGCCTGCCGGCATCACGTTGCGCGCTGTCGTACTGGCCTTTGAGATAGACGGCCAGCCGGCGATTCGGCGTGACAATCGTGACGCGGCGGCCCGCGGCCACCTCGTGGTGGAGTTGTGAAAAATCCAGCGCTACCCTGGGGAAATTCACGTCAGGCGTTTCCGTTCCCCATGGCTGGGATAGGACTGCAGGTCAAGAACGGCCGTTGCGATGTAACACCAGGAGGATGAGAAAAATATTGGGCAGGGACGCGCAGTTCGCGCGGCCCGTACCGTTATTTTTCCAGCAACGCGGCCTTGTCCTTGACATCGCGCCAGGCATCGGCATCGGGCGGCGCTTCCTTGCGTTGCACCAGCGGCTTCCATTCCTTCGCCAGTTCCGCATTGATCTTGATAAAAGACATTTGCGATTCCGGCACATCGTCCTCGGCAAAGATGGCTTCGACCGGGCACTCCGCCACGCACAGCGTGCAATCGATGCATTCGTCCGGGTCGATGACGAGCATGTTCGGCCCTTCCCGGAAACAGTCGACCGGGCATACGTCGACGCAGTCGGTGTATTTGCACTTGATGCAGGATTCGGTGATTACGTAGGTCATGAACTGCCTTGAAATTGCGGATAGCCAACCCAAATTTTAGCAGAGAGCGGATGACTTGCCGACCGTCGTGCCCTTGTGGCACCGGCATACCGCGGTTTTCAATCGGTGGCATAATCGCCACACTTTTCCGAAATTGAGGCTACCCGTGAGCGACACCATTGTTTATGTATCCGATGCCACCTTCGATTCCGAGGTCCTGCAAAGCAACACGCCGGTACTGGTGGACTATTGGGCCGAATGGTGCGGCCCCTGCAAGATGATTGCGCCGATCCTTGACGATGTGGCCAAGGAATACTCGGGCAAGCTGAAAGTGGCAAAGCTCAACATCGATGAAAACCAGGACACGCCACCCAAGTACGGCATCCGCGGCATTCCTACATTGATGCTGTTCAAAAACGGTGATGTGGCCGCCACCAAGGTGGGCGCGCTGTCCAAGTCGCAGCTGGCTGCCTTTATCGACGCCAACATTTAACGAATATCCGATTCTCCGATTGACAAGGGCGCGGGAGCGCCCTATTCTTTCGGCTCAGGTCAAGTTTGCGTCGATGCCAAATCCGCAAATGTCCTTGTCAGCAACACCTCTGCAGTGCATTCCCAACTAGCCATCAATATAAGTTGACCCCGGTTTTCAGGGCATATCCTGAAAACCATCCGGCAGAGGCACATTTATCTTGCGGACTTTTTTCTTCCGCTACCTCACTTTCAGCTACTCCTCGCCCTTACCTTTCCGTTTATTCCCCTCTCTTTTCTGCGGCATATTCCTCATGCAATTATCCGAACTCAAATTGAAGCACGTCTCCGAACTCGTCGAGACGGCAAACCAGCTCGAACTCGAAGGCGCCAACCGCCTGCGCAAACAGGAGCTGATCTTCGCACTGCTGAAACACCAGGCCAAGAAAGGCGAAGCGATTTTCGGCGACGGCACCCTGGAAGTGCTGCAGGACGGATTTGGATTCCTGCGTTCGCCCGACATTTCCTACCTCGCGGGGCCGGATGATATTTACGTCAGCCCCTCGCAGATCCGCCGCTTCAATCTGCATACCGGCGACACCATCGAAGGCGAAATCCGCACACCGAAAGAAGGCGAACGTTATTTCGCGCTGGTGAAAGTCGATAAGGTCAACGGCGAGCCGCCCGAAGCGTCCAAGAACAAAATCCTGTTTGAAAATTTGACGCCACTGTTTCCGGACAAGCCGTTCACACTGGAACGCGATATCAAGTCCGATGAAAATATCACCGGCCGCGTCATCGATATCATTGCGCCCATCGGCAAGGGCCAGCGCGGTTTGCTGGTAGCTTCACCCAAGTCCGGCAAGACCGTAATGCTGCAGCACATCGCGCATGCCATTACCTCCAATCACCCCGATGTCACGATGATCGTATTGCTGATCGACGAACGTCCGGAAGAAGTAACGGAAATGCAGCGCACGGTCAAAGGCGAAGTGGTTTCCAGTACCTTTGACGAACCGGCCACCCGCCACGTGCAGGTCGCTGAAATGGTGATCGAAAAAGCCAAGCGCCTGGTCGAGCACAAGCGCGATGTCGTGATCCTGCTGGATTCGATTACGCGACTGGCGCGTGCTTACAACACCGTTGTTCCCGCATCCGGCAAGGTATTGACCGGTGGTGTGGATGCCAATGCGCTGCAGCGTCCCAAGCGCTTTTTCGGCGCTGCGCGCAACATCGAAGAGGGCGGCTCGCTCACCATCATCGCCACCGCGCTGATCGATACCGGC